>JAJYPK010000002.1 GCA_021795465.1 Bacillota bacterium | reverse complement strand
GTTCGCCGCCACGCTTGGCACTGGATCGAACCCGACGTTCGGTACAAGAAGGCATGGGAAATCCTGAGGCCAGGCGGATATCTTGCATTTTGGACGGCTGCCCACGTGTTTGGGGATGACGCCGATCCATTCTTTCGGGAGATTCAAGAAGTATATGATGCACTAGGTGAGGGTAGACCACAAGACGCGAAGTGGCCTCGTCCGGGACAGTTGCCGGATTCCCACGGTGAGATTGAAGCGACCGGGCTGTTCGAGGTCGTCGACATTCGGCACTTCGATTGGGAACGCATTTATCCTGTCGACGAGTATATTGACCTTCTCAACACCTTCTCCAATCACATTCTCATGGAAGATCAGAAGCGAGACACCCTGTACCGCGAAATCCACGCTCGACTGAACCCGCGTTCGGACAAGTCTGTTCGTCGTCACTGGGGTGCCGTACTTCAGGTGGCACGCCGACGGGATTTGCCGCTGTCCTAAGAGACGTCAGATCTCCCAGTGACCATTCCCATGTAGGGCTTGTCTCGAACGGATACAGGATCCGGTTAAGGAACTATTAGGGGGCGTTCGTACACTAAGAGGTGGACCTGACTCTACCTCTTTTGCTAAAAATCCTAACCCCCACAATGGACCCTCGTTCAACCTGAAGCGTTCTACTCCGCCGATAAGTGAAAAACCTGTGATCACTCACGAATCCCGGATACCCAGAAATACCTCGCGAATTTAAGGCGGGCACCCTCAAATCTCCATGCTTTTCACGGTTTTATGCTCTATGTTATACTCACCGCAGTAGGTAAGGGGAGGCCAATAGTGGCGGATATTTCGAAGATTGTCGCCCGACTTATAGACGGCACGGATGATGTCGTAAGCGTGCAGTTGTTAGAAAAGAAATTAGTCAAGGCAGCGGCCACGGACGTGCCTCTGATCGTCAAGTTAGGCGTTGATCCTACCGCACCCGACATTCACTTGGGACACACGGTAGTCATGGAAAAGCTACGTCAGTTTCAAGAATTCGGGCATATCGTGGTGTTTTTAATTGGAGATATGACGGGGCGCATTGGGGATCCAACGGATCGTGCGGCCACGCGAAAGCAACTGGATAAAGAGGCTGTGGACGTATTCGCGCGTACCTATATCGAGCAGGCTGAAAAAGTGTTGCTGCCCGATCGGCTTCAAGTTCGATACAACAGTGAGTGGCTCGGGCCACTCGACCTACCGGAATTAATTAGATTAATGAGTCATGTGACATTGGCTCGGGTGTTGGAACGGGATGACTTCGAAAAGCGTTTCCGAGAGCATATTACGATTCATTTGCATGAGCTACTATATCCTTTGATGCAGGCGTACGATTCTGTCGCGTTGAAGGCCGATGTTGAATTGGGGGGAACGGACCAACGATTCAATATTATGACAGCCCGCCAAATCCAAGAGGCTTACGGCTTGGAGCCCGAGGTGGGTATGTTCGTTCCTCTCCTAGAAGGAATCGACGGGGTCCGTAAGATGAGTAAGAGCATGGGGAACCACGTGGGGATTACAGAGCCACCCGAAACCATTTACGGGAAGGTCATGTCGATCCCAGATGGTCTGATCGTACGTTGGGGACAATTGTTATTCGGTTGGGATCGGACTGTCCTAGAACAACGTCTCCAAGAAGAGAACCCTCGTGATGTTAAGGCTGAACTCGCTTATGCCATCGTGCAACGATTTTGGGGCGCGGAAAATGCCGAGTTTGCACGAAACCACTTTCTGCGAGTCTTTAGCGAACGAGGGATCCCAGATGAGATGCCGGTCATACGTTTGCCTTTTGTGCCATGGGAGGTTTCGGCCATCGAATTGGTCGCTCATATTCCCGGAGTCCAAAGCCGCCAAGAAGCCCGGAGATTTTTGCAACAAGGCGCCGTGGTGCTTAATCAGGCCCGCGTGTCGATGGAGCAACAGTTAACCATTGTTGCGGGCGATTGGGTCCGGGTAGGACGTCGACGTTATTTTCGATTTGAGGAGTGAAACATCGTGTTGGCACCGGAAGAAGAGCAACTGGGCTGGAAACATATCGCCAATGGGCAATTAGAAAATGCAGAATCCCATTTTCGTCGTGCGCTGGAACTGGATCCACTGCGAGCCGATGCGCTAAACGGTCTCGGTACGGTGTATCTGGAGTGGGGAGAATTGGAGCAGGCTCAAGAGCTGTTTCAAATGGCTATTGCCCAGGCTGAAGTACAATTGCCCCGAATGAAACGTCACACGGGTTGGGACGATGAATTGGTGCGTCCATACCTGCGCGGGCTTAACCAACTGTCCATGACCTTTAGCAAGATGGGATACTGGGCGGGCGTCCAACAGGCACTCGAGGAACTCTTGGCATGGGATCAAGAAGGATTGCAAGGGCGTGCTTTTGCTTTGTTAGGAGAGGCTCATCTTCGCTCTGGTCACTTAACAGAGGCTCTTAGTGCCTATCAAAAGGCACCGCATACACCGGAGATCGCCTATACCCTGGGGTTGGTGTTCTTCGCCAATGGTCGTAGAAAAGAGGCGCGTCAAGCATGGCTAGAGGCATATCGGCGGCTTCCAGAGGCGCTGCCCCTGTTATGCCACTATCCTATCGTGAGAGCCATTGGGGGCGCCTCCGATACGAACTTTGGGCGTGCGGCACGCTATGCATTTGCTATTCAAGACCTCTGGACGACTGAATCGCGCGCGGAATTAGAGCAGTGTGTTGCCGAACATAAGGGTTAGGCGCGGTGTTATCGCATCGCCCTAGTCGGATCTGGCGCAATCGGAAGTCTTTTGGCATGGGGTCTTTCGTTGCGACAAGACCAAGGCCTATCCACCCTCTTGATGGGCATACCTCATACCGTGGAACTGAGCAATGTGGCACGGCAGCCACGGTTTGCGAGGGGAGACATCGGCTGCAACCAGGCGGTCACCCTGGCATGCCGTGGGGATGGCGGGGAGACGGCGCTAGAAGCGCGTTTCCTGTGCTGGTTTGATACCACAAAGACGCAGGGACCCGCGTGTTTGAAAGGCGGGGGTAGTTACCCTCGCGGTGGTAGGTGGAGCACTTCTCCTCTTGGATCAATGGATTACCTCGGGGCCCCTCTCTAAACCCAAGCATATTGTGGCTGATAGACGGCGAATTCGACAGGAGCCGTGCGATGCACGCGGGACCCTTAAGGCGTGATCAAGTTGGACATGAATAATCGGGTAATGGAACGGTATTCCCGGCAGATTCTCTGGGATCAAATCGGTTATGATGGACAAACTAGGATACTTATGTCGACCATTACGGGATCGGGGGACAAACGTCGGCAGTTCTTGATACGATACCTGGACCGTTGAGTCCGGAAACGACATTCCCCCATTTATGGTGGATGTCGGGGCGGTGCTTACCTCCATTGCATTGACGGTGGCTTTTGGATAATGAGGGGGCGAACAGAATGCACGAACTGACAATAGCCATGGTGCAAATGAATAGCGTCGTCGGAGATGTTCGCGGTAACCTAGCGAAAATGGTGCGGGCTCTCCACGAAGCACGGGAGCAGGGGGCTCAATTGGTGGTATTCCCAGAGATGGCCTTGGCTGGCTATCCTCCCGAAGACCTCTTGTTTCGACCATCCTTTTTGGAAGCTTTAGAACGTGCCAACCAGAATTTGGTGGAAGAAACCCGGAATGTCATGGCAATTTGGGGGTACGCTCATGCGGATGAAGCGCTGTACAATACGGCCGTAATCGCCGCGCATGAGACTCTGGTAGGCCGAATCGCAAAAAGGCATTTACCCAACTATGGCGTGTTTGACGAGGCTCGGTACTTTTCCCCGGGTACCTCGACCGCGATTGTGCACTGGTATGAGTGGAAGATTGGCGTGTCAATCTGCGAGGATCTCTGGTATCCTGACGGACCCTATTTGTCTCAGGCACGGCAAGGAGCTAATCTCTTAGTCAATATTAGTGCGTCTCCGTTTTCACGTGGAAAGAGCGTACTTCGAGAACAGATGATGGCGACTCGAGCGGATGATGCGGCGGCGTATCTCGTTTGGACGAATCTCGTGGGTGCCCAAGACGAACTGGTCTTTGATGGACAAAGTGCAGTCTTTGGTCCCGATGGAAAACTTTTGGCTAGGGCAGACGCCTTTAAAGAAGCGGTCTTATGGACCACGTTGACGCGGACGCCTTCACAGCATCGACGCTGGATTGACCCAAGATGGAGACTCCAAGGGCTCGAGGCCCCCGTGGAGCGTTGGGACGTTTTAGGGGAATTGGGTACCGCAGAACACCTTCACGCCCCCATGGTGGCCGAACCAGTTTCTGAGGTGCAGGCTCTCTATGCCGCTTTGGTTTTAGGGGTGCGCGATTACATTGGCAAGAACCGATTTCAGGACGTGGTGATAGGGCTCTCTGGTGGCATCGATTCGGCCTTAACGGCAGTGGTCGCGGTCGACGCGCTGGGCGCCCGCCGCGTGCATGGTGTTTTGATGCCTTCGACCATTACGTCATCGATGAGTCGTCAGGATGCCATGGAGCTCGCCCGGAATTTGGGTATCGCGATAGAAGAAATCCCTATTGCCAACATTCTGGACTTATTTCTAGAAGAGCTTCGGCCGTCCTTCGGCGAGCGTCCAATCGACATCACAGAGGAAAACTTACAGGCGCGGATCCGCGGCACGTTGCTTATGGCGCTCTCGAATAAGTTAGGTTGGTTGGTGCTCACTACCGGAAACAAAAGTGAACTAGCGACTGGTTACAGTACGCTTTATGGGGATATGGCGGGCGGATTTGCGGTGCTTAAAGATGTGTTGAAGAGGGATGTCTTTGAACTGTCTCGCTGGGTCAACCGGGTGACGCCTCGAATTCCGGAGAATATTCTCATAAAACCGCCATCGGCGGAACTGCGTCCGGACCAAAAGGATGAGGATAGTCTTCCGCCCTATGATATCCTGGACCAGATCCTTGAAGGCTACGTGGAGGATGACTTGACTCGGGAACAACTTATTCGTGCTGGGTTACCCGAGGCTTCGGTCGACCTTGCGTTAAAATTGGTCAACCAGAATGAATACAAAAGGCGCCAGGCACCTGTGGGACTAAAGGTGACCCCAAGGGCTTTCGGCCGTGATCGGCGTATGCCCATCACCGGGAAATTTATTTAAGAGTCTAGGTGCCAAGAAAGTGAGGAGGCGGGACAATCGATGTCGGGACATTCTAAATGGGCCAACATTAAACGTAAGAAGGCTAAAGTCGATGCGGTGCGGGGTACGGTGTTTTCTCAGCTCACGAAAGACATTATGGCGGCTGCCAAACGCGGTGGGGGCAATCCTGACCATAACTTCAAACTACGCATTGCGATCCAAAAGGCTAAAGTGAACAATTTGCCTCAGTCCAACATTGAGCGGGCGATTCGACGCGCCACGGGTCAAGAAGAGGGCGTTCATTACGAGGAAATTGTGTACGAGGGGTATGGGCCGGGTGGCGTGGCGGTCTATATGCAAATTCTTACCGATAACCGCAATCGAACAGCGGGTGAAGTGCGCCATATTTTTTCTCGTCACGGCGGAGCATTAGGAGAAACAGGATGCGTGGCATGGATGTTTGACGGCAAGGGCCGCCTCACCTTGGAGGAGACGAACCTAACTGAAGAAGAACTTTTGGACATTGCGATCGAGGCCGGCGCTGATGACTTGCGGAACGATGACGACGAAGTCGTTGTTCTGACCGATCCCGAGCTCTTGGATACGGTGCGAGAGGCCTTTGAGAGGCATCAGGTTGGGGTCGGTGAGGCAGAGTTGGTCCGTATCCCCAAGACGGTGACTGTGGTAAACGAAGACGAAGCGCGCCAATTGATGACGTTGATCGAACTGCTGGAAGATCACGATGACATCGAGAAAGTGTTTTTTAATGGGGAATTCCCCGACGACATGGAGTTTCTCTAACCTCTGTGGTTTCAAACTCAAGCTGGAACCAATGCCTGGCTGCGAAGGAAAAACCGAACCGGGTGTCGTATATCTCAACATGGGGTAAACATGACCGAATTTCTTTAAATAGGGAGAATGTGGATGCGCATCTTAGGCATTGATCCGGGTACGGCCATTTGTGGCTGGGGGATCGTGGACCGGCAGGGGTCGCACACCCAAAGCCTAGGTTTTGGTGTGATCCGTACAGTAGCGCAATGGGCTCCGGAACGGCGCTTAGCCTATATCCATGACGCGTTGTCCGAAATTTTGAAGACGCATCAGCCACAATTTGCGGCAGTGGAAAAGCTATTTTTTGGTCAAAACAGCACAACCGCGTTGGCGGTGGGCCAGGCTCGCGGAGTGATTCTATTGGGGATTGCGCAAGCGGGGATTCCCCTGGTGGAAATGACCCCCAATGAGATAAAGCAAACCGTCACCGGATATGGTCTGGCGACTAAGGCCCAAATTCAAGGAATGGTTCAAAGGCTCTTGGGTCTTAAGACCAAACCTACGCCGGATGATGCAGCGGATGCCCTGGCGATTGCTCTCACGGGACTCGAGTACGTCAGATTTAAAGGAGTCATTCATGATCGTTGAGCTGCGTGGCCGCCTCATTTCGAAGAATGAAGACATGTGCGTCATCGACGTGGGTGGCGTGGGATATGGCATTGAAATGTCCCATCGCAGTTTAGATCAACTCGGGGACGTGGAACGAACGGTTCATGTGTTTACCCATCTCGTGATTCGTGAGGATGCCTGGAGACTCATCGGATTTGCGACCCGGACTGAGCGTCAATGTTTTCTCGATATGCTGCAAGTGACGGGAGTCGGGGTCAAAGCTGGTTTGGCACTGCTCGGACATTTAGGGGTGGATGGTCTCCACGAGGCCGTAGCCACGGGCCAGTGGAAACAGTTGAAAGGGGCTCCGGGTATTGGTGCGAAACTTGCACAACGGATCCAACTAGAGTTGTCGACTAAATGGCAAGTGGCGCTCGAAGATCCGGTGATAACAGTGTCCGACAATGCCTTACCGCCTGGTACCGATGAGGTTTTAGCGGGACTTTTGGGATTGGGCTATACGTTTGAAGAAGCTCAAGCGGTCTGTAAACAGTTGCCGCCGGACTTGGTAGAACCGGGCCGGAGATTGCGCGAAGCATTAAGACGCTTGGATCGCTCGCGAGGAGGGCTTCACCATGGGGGATGAACGCATTGTAAGTCCGGAATCCCACCGTCACGGAGAACGGGATGGGCATCTACGACCGCAGTCATTGGCAGATTACATCGGCCAAACCTCGGTGAAGGAACGTCTAGACATCTTTATTCAAGCAGCATTGGCTCGGCATGACGCCTTAGACCACGTCTTGTTATATGGGCCACCCGGTCTGGGTAAGACCACCTTGGCTCACATTATTGCTAACGAACTGGGGGTTGGGATTCGATTCACTTCGGGCCCTGCTATCGATCGTCCGGGGGATTTGGCGTCTATTTTAACCAATCTCGAAGACCGCGAAGTCTTATTCATCGATGAGATCCATCGCCTGTCGCGACCCGTCGAAGAAGTGCTTTACCCCGCCATGGAGGATTTTGCATTAGATCTGGTTTTAGGGAAGGGACCCGGGGCCCGAACGGTGAGGCTCGAATTGCCACACTTTACGCTGGTGGGTGCCACGACTCGGGCTGGAATGTTGACCGCTCCATTGCGGGATCGGTTTGGTGTGATTACGCATCTCGATTTCTATTCGCCGGACGATCTGACCCGAATTGTCGAGCGCACCGCGTCGGTATTGGGGCTCGGCGTGATGCCTGATGCCGCGTACGAAGTGGCTAAACGCAGCCGCGGGACGCCCCGAATTGCGAATCGACTATTGCGACGCTTGCGAGATTTTGCCGAGGTTCGCGGTGACGGAATTGTGTCGTTGCCGGTGGCTTCAGAAGGGTTAGCCCTCTTGGAGGTCGACCCCCATGGACTGGATGCGGTAGACCGACGAATTTTGCAAGCGATGGCGGATCGTTATGGTGGGGGTCCTGTAGGACTGGAGACCTTAGCTGCGGGAGCTGGGGAGGAACCCGGCACCGTGGAAGATGTCTACGAACCGTTTTTGCTACAACAAGGGTACATTCAGCGAACGCAACGGGGGCGAGTCTTGGCCACTCGGGGATATCAGGCTTTGGGTCTATCCGCCCCTGCGGCCCAGACCACGTGGACCGATTCACGATCTGAAGAAAATCTCTAACCCTACCCCCACTAGGGAGAAACGGCATTGCGAATAGCTATGAAGGCGAGGTGAATCATTTGGGCCTAGGCTTCCGTAGACGCCGTACCGCGGAGCCCCCGTTGCTGTTGGCACGCGCTCAGTCGGGTGATGACGAGGCACGTAATCAATTGATCGCGGACTATACACCATTTGTGCTCAAAGTCGCCAGCCAAAGTGCCGGACGCTATTTGCGTCCCGGTATTGACGAAGAGATTAGTGTGGCTCTAATGGCATTCAACGAGTCCATTACGGCGTACGAGGAAACTAAAGGGGCATTTTTAAGTTTTGCCCAAACTGTCATAAAACGGAGATTGGTCGATTATTATCGGCGCGGCCGTAATCGCCAGAATGAGGTACTACTGAGCGAGTTAGATACCTCGGTGGAAGAGGGTGGCGCCCCTGTGACGGTACTGGATCGGATGGCTGAATCGCTGTGGAGTATGGCCCAAGATGAGGATAACCGACGCCTGGAGATTCTGGAGTATCGCGCAATGTTAACCGAATTTGGGATAAGCTTTCATGAATTGGTTCGCGTGGCACCGAAGCACCGTGACGCGCGACAACGTGCCATCGCGATCGGGCGGACAGTGGCCCATCATAGAGAATATCGGGAGCACCTTTTGAAAAAGCATGAATTACCCTTACAAAACTTGGTGCAAAACACCGGGCATAGCCGCAAGAGTTTGGAGAGGCACCGCAAATACATTATCGCCGTGGCGTTGATATTGATCCACGATTTTCCCTACCTAGAGGCCTATTTGTTGGAGCAGTCAAGAGGTGTAGACGCATGAAAGATCGGGCGGTTGTTTTAGAAATTAACGGTCGCCGTGCGACGGTGTTGTTGCCCGGCGGACAATTCAGAACCATCAAGACCAGACCGCTCGGGATGGTAGTCGGTCAAGAGGTGTGGGTGTCAAATCCCCGTGCACGCCGTATCTGGCAGGCTGGTGCCGTGGTGGCCAGTACGTTGGCGTTGGTCCTGGTGAGTTTAGCGGACGTGATGGCACCGGCGGTTCCTCTGGCGGTGGCGGTGGTGAGCGTGGACATCAATCCAAGTGTTAATCTCATGGTAGGGAACCACCAACAAGTTATTGCAGCCGTAGGTCTTGATCGAGCGGGTCGTCGGATCTTGTCTCAATATCGGCCAACCAACGTACCCGTCGTGGTTGCCGTGGAAGAGATTACTCAATGGGCGGTTCAGGACGGATACGTGAGCACGAAAACCCCTACCCTATTAATTGGGGGTGCCTTTTCTGGGTCCGTTCCGTCCTGGTTTCCAACCTTGGCACGCCAGGAAACGGATATGGTGAAGAAGAAGCACTGGCCCTTGGAAGTCGTTCGCGTGGCAACGCAAAATAAAGATGTCGTCGCATCGATGGGGCGTTCCCCCATTTCGGT
The DNA here is from genome assembly GCA_021795465.1 of Bacillota bacterium. Lineage (GTDB taxonomy): Bacteria > Bacillota > Sulfobacillia > Sulfobacillales > Sulfobacillaceae > JAKADJ01. The sequence continues at coordinate 67,545 of JAJYPK010000002.1, read as the reverse complement.
GGGGCGTTACCTTTTGTGGCAACATGATCGGCATCAGGGGCGAGGGTGGACTCAGGCTTTAGCTCAGGCCGTTCCGTTGACGCAACTGGTCGGTAATTTGCCACCTAGCTCTCAGGGATCTTCTAGTGCACCCCCGGTGGTCGGCATAACTTCGAATCCGGTAATCTTGCCATCGATTCCGAGTGCAAGCATTGGACTCAGCATTCCGAGCACCAGGGCAACAACGGCGTCGAGGTCGAAAAATAAGGGCCACTCGAAGCATCCAACCCATCATGGACAACCCCACCGTGCCCACTCGCAAGCTCCGGATAAGTCTTCGCCCAGCGAATCGGCGTCGACCATGGCACCTGGAAATTCCGGGTCGGTGCCCCCGTCGGGACTTCCAAGTCTACCGACTAGCGTATCTGGGTATCCTAGTCAGGCCGAGAGATCTCTCAGTCATATGACATCGGGACTTCCTAGCGTTGCGTTGAACAAAATTTTTTCCAAGTAACAAACGAGGTATAGCCTTGATCGTCACCACTTCTGATCACTGCATGGGGTCAAGGAAGTGGTGTGTTTTGTGGTCATTCTCGATGCAGCGGGTGACACTAGAGTCGGAAGAATCAAACGACAGGTTCCTAGCAGGAATTTTCCATGGAGATCCCGAACTAATCATCACCGGGGTGGGACCACCGGATACGAATAGGAGTGGATGATTACGCATAACACCGGAGGCATTTACTGGGTATTTTTCATCGTCATCATTGGGATGACAATATGGATGTTTATGCAGCAATCGCGCCAGCAGAAAAAACGCAAGCAATTTCAGGCGGAGATCCAACTAGGCGAGGAGGTTTACACGGTAGGCGGGTTAATTGGGAAAGTGGTCTCGCAAACGCCGGATCGCTTGGTGTTGCACTTAGCGGACAATGTTGAAGTTCCGATATTGCGATCCGCCATCGGGGGAAGGGTGCAAAATGCGCCGAGTATAAAATAGTCGAGTGATACCCATGGAGAGAATTCCCTGGGTTTCTTTAGGTTTGTGCTATAATACCGACGGATATCTTGGACAACTCTAGGGGGGCGCGTACGGTGGCGGATACGTCACTTAACCCGTACTTGCGGGCGCAACAAGCTTTTAAGGAGGCCGTCGACACGTTAGGGGTCGAGCCGGCAGCGTATGAAATTTTGAAGCAACCATTGCGGTCATTCGAGGTGGCCGTGCCGTTTGTTAGAGATGATGGATCGGTGCAGGTATTTACGGGATACCGGGTCCAGCACAATGATGCATTGGGACCGACGAAAGGTGGTCTACGGTTCCATTCTGATGTCAACATGGATGAGGTCAAAGCTTTAGCAATGTGGATGAGCGTTAAATGTGCCCTCTTAAACTTACCTTATGGGGGAGGTAAAGGAGGGATCGCGTGTGATGTGGATCAACTTTCGGAACGTGAAATTGAACGCTTAAGCCGTGAGTATATTCGGGCGGTAAGTCTAGTAATTGGGCCCGATAAAGATATTCCGGCGCCCGACGTCTCCACGAATCCGCAGATAATGGCGTGGATGGTGGACGAGTACTCGCGTATACGGGGTGAAAACACTTTCGGTCTCATTACGGGTAAGCCATTAATTATCGGGGGATCAGCGGGAAGGGTGCAAGCGACCGGTCGAGGATTGGTTTTCGCAACGCGGCAATTAGCCACCGAACTCGGAATTGACTTTGGGAAGAGTCGGATAGCTGTGCAAGGCTTCGGCAACGTGGGATCGGTAGCCGCCGAAATCTCGTACCAACTCGGGGCGACGGTCGTTGCCATTTCAGACAAAGACGGAGGGCTCTACAATCCGGCGGGGATCAATATTCCAGACCTGATGGAATATAAACGAGTCAATCGCAATATAACAGGCTATCCACATGCAGAACCAATCGACAACAAGGACTTGTTGGAGCTGCCGGTGGATATTTTATTTCCCGCCGCATTGGAAAATCAGATTACGGCGGACAATGCCCACAACATCCAAGCGCGGATTGTCGGTGAAGGCGCCAATGGGCCAACGACACCTGAAGCCGACCGTATTCTGTTCGACAAAGGCGTGATGGTTGTACCCGATGTGCTGGGAAACTCGGGAGGAGTTACCGTTTCATATTTTGAATGGGTACAAAACCAGACGCGCTTCTATTGGAGTGAAGACGAAATTAACCAACGTCTGGAATCATACATGTCGCGAGCAATGGCTGAAATGCATACCATGCATGAACGTTTTGGTGTGACATTGCGAAAATCTGCGTACTTGGTAGCCACCGAACGTATCGCGCAAGCGATGCGGATGCGAGGGTGGTTACGTTAAGAAGGTCACGTAAGGGGGGTTCGGGGTGGGAGATTCGCGCGATCGACTGTTGGCGGCATACCAGGATTGGCAAAGAGCCGTCTTGCAACCGTTTTCGAATAAAGGTCGACCATCCCAAGCGGCCTTTGAGACTATTTCGGACATCCCAGTCGACGCCCTTTATACGCCACTGGACTGGGATAGTGAGACCTATCTGGAGAAACTCGGGTTCCCCGGATCTTATCCTTACACGCGGGGCATCTATCCAACCATGTATCGGGGCCGACATTGGACGATGCGCCAATACGCCGGGTTCGGTACGGCCGAGGAATCCAATCGACGTTATCGATACTTGCTCGAACAAGGACAAACGGGTTTGTCGGTGGCCTTTGACCTGCCAACTCAAATGGGATATGACTCGGACCAGGAAGCGGCACAAGGTGAGGTGGGCAAGGTCGGTGTCGCCATTGATAGTCTTGCAGATATGGAAATTATGTTGGACGGAATCCCGTTAGACCGCGTCTCGGTGTCCATGACCATCAATGCTCCAGCCGCAATTTTGCTCTTAATGGTGGCAGCGGTCGCCCAGAAGCAAGGAGTCGACCTAAAAGTTCTCAGTGGGACGATTCAAAACGATATCCTAAAGGAATATTCGGCCCGGGGCACGTACATCTTTCCACCCAAGCCTTCTATGCGTCTCATCACGGATACATTTGCTTGGTGTGCCAAGAATTTGCCCAGTTGGAATACCATTAGCATCTCGGGCTATCATATTCGTGAGGCGGGCTCCACAGCCGCACAGGAAATCGCTTTTACTTTGGCTAACGGCGTGGCGTACGTCGAAGCCGCGATCGGCGCCGGACTTGATGTGGACGTTGTTGGCCCCCGGCTCTCTTTCTTTTTCAATGCGCACATGGACTTTTTTGAAGAGATCGCCAAGTTTCGGGCAGCGCGACGCTTGTGGGCAGATCTCATGCGCAATAAATTTGGTGCTCGCGACCCACGATCCTGGCAGTTGCGCTTTCATAGCCAGACCGCCGGATCGACCTTAACGGCACAACAGCCGGATAACAATGTGGCCCGGGTAACACTTCAAGCGCTGTCGGCAGTGTTAGGGGGTGCCCAATCGCTCCATACCAATTCTAAGGACGAAGCACTAGCACTCCCAACGGAAGCCTCCGCCCGTGTGGCGTTGCGGACTCAACAAATCTTAGCCTACGAGGCGGGGGTGACGAGTACCGCCGACCCTTTGGGGGGATCATTTTTTGTTGAAGATCTGACGGATCGACTCGAGGCTGCCGCCCGGAAGTATTTAGACCACATCGAAGACTTAGGTGGGGCCGTGGAGGCCATCGAGCAAGGGTACATACAGCGCGAAATTCAAGAAGCCGCCTGGAGATTTCAGCAAAAAATTGAGTCAGGGCGTCAGGTTATCGTAGGGATGAATCGATTCGGAGGGCAAGAGACCCCCGAGCAGGAAATTCTTCGGGTTGACGGGACACTGGAAGCGAGGCAAATCGCTAAGGTGGGGAAGGTACGGGCAACCCGCGATGCGTCGCGGGTTGCCGCCACATTGCACGCATTGGATCGAGCCGTGGTTGAAAATCTCAATGTGTTGGATCCCCTCATGGAATGTGTCAAAGCATATGCCACCCTAGGCGAAATGGTGGGGGTACTGAAAAGCCATTTTGGTCGATATCGCCCGCCTGCGGTGCTGTGAGAGGAGAGAGGAGATTCATGAAACTGGACCATTTAGGTATTGCGGTGAAAAATTTAGATGACGCAATCGGGGTGTACCAAGCGCTTGGTCTTGGGGTATCCCATCGCGAAACGGTAGAGACGGATGAGGTGGAGATAGCATTTCTCCCGTTCGAAGGAGGACGGTTCGAGTTGCTAGAACCTACTGGAGAAGGATCCCCAGTGGCACGATTTATCCAACGCCGTGGACCTGGTTTACACCACATAGCGGTTGCCGTTTCAGATATACAACGGTCACTAGACGATATAAGAGCCCGAGGACTTCGTGTCATCGATGCAAAGCCTCGCCCTGGGGCCAATGGCTCGTTGGTTGCGTTTATCCATCCAGAGGCGACGGGTGGCATGTTACTAGAATTGGTGCAGCCCGGGGAGCATGTCGGTGGGTAATGCGCCGTTAGATGAGCTCAAGAAACGTCAAGACCATATCGAAGCCATGGGTGGTAAAAAACGCATTGCCCGACAGCATCAAGCGGGGAAGCTTACGGCTCGGGAACGGATTCAGGTCCTTCTGGATGAAGACACCTTTGAAGAAATCGGAGCCCATGTGCAACATCGATCAACGCTATTCGGGATGGACCGCGCGGCGGTTCCCGCCGATGGGGTGGTGACGGGTTTCGGTCGCATCCATGACCGATTAGTGTACGTGTTTTCGCAGGACTTTACTGTCTTGGGAGGGTCGCTCGGTGAGATGCATGCGGCCAAAATCCAGAGGGTACAAGATCTAGCCCTGAAAGCCGGGGCACCTATCATTGGCCTTAACGATTCCGGAGGAGCGCGGATTCAAGAAGGTGTCGACGCCTTAAATGGATATGGCGAGATCTTCAAACGCAATACCCGAGCTTCTGGGGTGATTCCTCAAATCACAGTTATTTTAGGGCCGAGCGCTGGGGGGGCGGTGTATTCCCCGGCGTTAACGGATTTGATTATCATGGTTCGTACCACCGGACAGATGTTTATTACCGGTCCCCAAGTCATTAAGACAGTTACGGGAGAAACCGTGACGGCGGAAGAGCTCGGTGGAGCCGATGCACACCTGCGGCGGTCTGGCGTAGCCCATTTGGTTGCGCGGGATGACGGCGAGGCCCTAGAGTTGGTTCGACGTTTTTTGACGTACGTACCCAACAACAATCGGGAGGAGCCACCAATTCTAGAGATAGACGATGCTCTCGATAGGGAAGAGGCTTACTTGCGTAACCTGGTTCCTGTTGATCCGAATAAGCCGTATGACGTGAAAACAGTGATTACCGCTGTCCTGGATCGGGATAGCTTTTTCGAACTGCAAGCGGGCTACGCAGACAATCTGGTCATCGGACTCGGACGAATTGGGGGGCGCGCAGTAGGCGTCGTGGCCAACCAACCCCGGGTGCTGGCGGGTACCCTAGATATTAATGCGTCGACAAAATTGGCCCGCTTTGTGCGGTTTTGTGATGCGTTCAATATTCCACTTCTCACGTTGGTCGATACCCCTGGGTATTTACCGGGCACCGCACAAGAATTTGGTGGGATAATTCGTCACGGTGCCAAAGTGCTTTATGCGTATGCGGAAGCTACTGTGCCGAAAGTCACGGTCATCTTGCGCAAGGCTTATGGGGGAGCGTACCTGGCCATGTGTAGTCGAGGCTTGGGCGCGGATCTGTCTATGGCCTGGCCCACGGCGGAGATTGCGGTGATGGGACCCGAAGGTGCTGCCAACATCATCTTTCGGGATGAAATTGCCCAAGCAGAAGACCCGGCACTGGCGCGTCACGACAAATCCCAAGAATATCGCGACCAATTTGCAAGCCCGTACGTGGCCGCGCAGCATGGATACGTGGATGCCGTCATTGACCCTAGGGACACCAGGGCGCACGTTGCGCGAGCTCTGATGGGACTTTTTAATAAGAAGGAGAGCCGACCGGACAAGCGGCACGGCAACATTCCGTTATGACGAAACAAATTGCAACCAAGGGACAGAATTCTTTGGACGCGGAGGTTGTGGCACTCGTTATGGCAACAGTGCTTACGATGGAGAACCGGGATACACCGGGACTCGAACGACGCATCAAAATTCGCGAAAGCTGGCCGCGGACCACTTTGTGGCGGTGGCTGTAAACGGATCGAGGGATCCACAAGAAGGGACGACGTGATGGATGGCAGTGCGTAAATTCCGACTGACAATCAATGGAGTAGTGTACGAAGTCGAGGCAGAGGAAATCGAGGATAAGCTCCCGTCTGGGGCCACTCCCCCGCTACCGAAACCCAGCCCAAAACCGGTGCGGGAACCCGAGGTGTTGTCGGCCCCGAGTCCAGCGTCACCATCCGATCTTAAGGACGGGGTTACAGTAGAGGCACCCTTGCCCGGGGCGGTGTTGGATGTACGGACGGGAGTGGGGCAGACTGTCGTCCAAGGCCAAATTATTGTAATTTTGGAAGCCATGAAGATGGAAAATGAGATTACGGCTCCCATATCGGGCCGAATTTCCGTGATCCATGTACAAAAGGGCGGAACGGTGAGTGCCCAAGATCCCCTTTTCCGTGTTGAACCATAAATCGGGACGACTTGTCGTGATAGCTCCGCATCCAGATGACGAGGTGCTGGGTGCCGGGGGATTAATGAGTCAGTATGTGGAACGGGGTGCGGCAGTCGATGTAATTCTGGTTACCAACGGGGATGGCTTCGTCCAGGATGCCGAACGGTATTACTTAGCACTGGAAGTAAGCAGCGCTGAGTACATTAATCTTGGATACCGGCGGATGCGTGAAGCGGTGGACGCACTGGCGATCTTGGGGGTAGGTGCTGAACACGTGCACTTTTTAGGATTTCCCGACGGTGGTCTAGAGCGCTTGTTAATGGATTATTGGGATCATCAACCGTTGCAAAGCACAACGTCAGGCGCCACCCGATCACCTTATATTGGGACGGCAGGTTATAATCGGCCGTATTTGGGGCGCGAGCTCTTGTCGCTAATCCAGGAACTCCTGGTCACGTTACGACCGGAAACGATTGTGTCTCCGCATGCTTATGATGAACACCCAGATCATTGGGCCACTGGCGCATTTGCCAGGTTGGCCGGAGCATCACTGGGATTCAATGTGCGTCACTTGAGCTACTTGGTTCACTGGCCAGCCTGGCCGTTCCCTTTGGCGTTCCGACCACGACAACGCCAGAAAGCACCTGAATCTTTGGTGCGGCTCCACCCGCACCGATGGCAAGAATTACGGATGGAACCCGATACGGTGATGCGGAAAAAACGGGCGTTATTAACGTACCAAAGCCAAGTCGAGCTGATTAAGCCATTTATGCTGGCCTTTGCCCGAGGGTCTGAGGTCCTCTTTGAGGAATCTGTGGAGGATATGGCGAAGGATCTTGAGCAAATAGGGGAGCCGCCTACCTCGGTTACGAACCCCACACGCAATATTCTGGCGCAATGGCTTAAAAAAGACACCCCGATTCGGCAAGTCGGTTGGGCCATCCTTGGGCATCGGCAAACGGTCGATATCACTCTGGCTCAACCGATCAAATCGGACGAAATTTTTCATATTACGATACACATGGCAATGACAGGATCCATGCGCCACTGGCAGATTGATCGAGACGGCATTGTACGTGGTGACGGTAGTGAAAAAATCGGGGTTCAGTTTGAAAAACAGTCCTTACGGGTATCGTGGCCCCTCAGTGAGTATCAGGCTGACCGGGTGGTACTCCTTGGGATTCAAATTTCTGCCAATGGAGGATTTAAGGGTCGGACGCCATTGCAGTTATATCGGTTACCCGAATCTTTGGGGTTCGACGAGTAAAACAAAATAGGACAGGAGCAGGGTGGTATTATGCGTGTGTGGATTTCGGTAGATATGGAAGGAATTAGTGGGATTGTCGAGCGGCGTCAACTACTACCCGGGCAAGACCAGTACGAACGAGGACGGATCTCTCTGATGCACGATTTAGATGCGGTACTCACGGAGCTTCGGGCCGCCCCCGATCTAGAGGGGGATATTGTGGTAAACGATTCCCATGACGGAATGCTCAACGTGCTGTGGGATCAACGACCGCCTGGGGTTCGTCTCATTTCGGGTGGCACGAAAGCGCTATCCATGAATCAAGGCGTGGAAAGCGCTGACCTGGCACTGTTTATAGGGTACCATGCGATGGCTGGAACGGCGGCTGCCGTGATGGACCATACGTATTCAGGGGAAATTTTTCGGGTGACCTTAAATGGTCAAGAAGTTGGCGAAACTGGCATTAACGCGGCCGTGGCGGGATACTACGGGGTACCAGTCGGATTGGTGTCCGGTGATGATAAGTTGGCGCGGGAGGTTGGCGCATTATTACCGTCGGCCGTGTCTGTAACAGTAAAAGAGGCTGTGAGTCGGAATTCCGCATTATTGTTGTCTGCCTACGAGGTGGACCAGCGTTTACGGGCTGGAGTCACCCAAGCGTTATCGCGAGCGCGGCAGGGATCTCTAACACCCTATCGGGTGGATAGCCCGACGCATTGGACGATGACCTTAATGACGTCCGATATGGCAGAACGCGCCATGTATTGCCCCGGCATTCAACGATTAGACGGCCGCACCGTGGGTTTTATAACCGACACGGTTCTTGAAGGATTTCGAGCCTTTTATACCGTAATGGGCCTGGCGAGTGGTCGCCCCCTCTATTAGAGATAGATGCCATGGAACCGAGAAACAGCGGAAGCGCTGATCTTGGTGCACCGGGCGTAGGGGTAGATACTTCCCGTACATTAAAATTGATACGCAACTGGGGGATGTCATTGCGGATCCTGGGCGGACGATGCCAGTGGCAAATGACATAGATGATAGCCTAGACGGCGCCAATTACCCCAAGCGCTTCTCCTGCCACTCGAACTAGGATGAATGCAACCGGAAAATGGGAGGGAATGGGGGCTCCTGCCCTTCGCAGGCTGGCTAGGATAAGCCTATCGATAAGATTCCAGGCGCCTAACATGACGAGGTCGAGTCCCATGCTCATGCCGCCACGCAACCGTCATTGTAGCAGCGGCCCGGTCACAGTCATGAGCAACGCCGCTATTATTAGCCCCCAGGACGTTAAGAAAGCTTCCAAGGCCATTCCTCCATGAGATTTTAAATTTCACGCTATCATATCCCTTCCTAATCGTACACATTCGACCCATGCGTATCGCGACCGAGAGCGGAGGGTTGAGGGATTGGTGGGCATGGGGAGGATGTCAAAGGATGGTCTCGTCAGTCTGGATGAACTATACGGTGATCGTGGCTGCAAGCTCCGGTAACGGGGTCTCGGTCGATTCCTTAGGAAAACCATCGTAGAGGAGGCCTGTGAGCGTCCAAAGTTCGGGCGATAATGGTTGAAATCTATGATTTCCGACGTGGTTTGATTCGCTTTTGGTTCTTTTGAACATACATTTGGAGTTCTGCACGTCGCATTAGGGTCGTCGCAGTATCTCCAGGTTTCGCCCGCGCTACTCCCGCGCTCGTCGCCGGAGCACCAGCGGGCCATATGGCCGCCATGGAACGCAAAATATCCTGGTTCGTCTCGCCGACTCGGGGGGTGAAGATTAGAACAAATTCATCGCCGTAGAGGCGGAAGGCGGTGGCAGGTCGCGCGGAACCCCATGATGTAATAACGGTATTTAATGCCGACGCCATTTGACGGATGGCCTGGTCTCCGGCGTCATGACCATCATTATCATTGATGGACTTTAGTCCATCCATATCGCAATACACTAATCCTGTCGGTATGTGTTGGGTGATCCGTCTTGCCAAGCGGTCATCAAGGAAGTGGCTGTTAAAAAGGCCGGTTAAGGTGTCGTGGCGACGGGTGAGCTCTTGTTCGAGGGTCGCCGCAGTCAATGCGACGAAAGGGGCTACTAACTGTGCGGTATAGGCGCTCGGGATCATACCATCCGTGGGCTCGTCCGCGGTGATATTGCCCATCATCACCTGTTGGGACGAGAACAATGGAATAAAAATCATGTCTTCGGGGTGCCATCCTTTTCCTCGGTTGGTGGACGAAGAGGTCAGGAGATGTTTGGCGAACTCTTCATCCATCCTATCGTGGCGAACATAATAAAGGCCACCCAAATCGATGGCCATCTCGCGAATGGTTGCATACTCCGCTTGTTCCATATTGTCATGGGCAAAAAGCCATTGTTCTTCACTGGTGGACAATCCCGCAAATCCAAAAATCTTCTCCCCGTACGAAGTGCGATAGAGTTGAACCGCGACGCGGTTAAACAGTCCAGATCGGACCCATGCGTGCGCAATGAGTGACAGTTTTCCCTGTAAAGACGGCTCGCGGATGATGTCGCGAGAGGTGTCGAGAAAGATGCGTAAGACACTATCCGGCTGGCTCACGGACGAGCCTCCTCAGAAGTAACATACACATCATTTCGCCATCAAACAAAAAAATCCTGCTTGGCTCACGCCGTCAGGACTGCCACCGCTTATTGGAGAGAAATTGGTGGAGGCGAGGGGAGTCGAACCCCTGACCTTCGACTTGCGATGCCGACGCTCTCCCAACTGAGCTACGCCCCCACAACGACTTTTGATTATACGGACCGTGAGGCATCGTGTCAATGGATCGATCGGTAGACCCGATTAAATGACACTGAGTTCTGGATTAAGTCGTTAGATACCAGTAATTGTCAACAAAATATTTTAATAAAAAAGCAGGAGACTACGACTTGAAAGCGAATGTCTCTGTGGAGTAAAGTGGAGTGAAGTGGAGGTGAGTGGAATGATGATGGGTGAATCTAACCATTCATTAGATGACAAAGGACGCATCATCATTCCATCACGTCTGCGTCAAGAACTCTGCGAGCGATTTATTATGACCAAAGGGCTGGATGGGTGCCTCTTTTTCTATCCAATGGATGAATGGCGGACGATGGAGGAACGCTTAAAGGCACTGCCAATGACAAATGCGAACGCGCGAGCTTTTGCCCGATTATTTCTAGCTGGCGCGCAAGATGTGGAAGTGGACCGTCAGTACCGGATCACGATTCCGCCTCGGTTAAGAGAATATGGGGCCATTCAAAAAGAAGTTGTGCTAGTCGGGGTCAGTAATCGCGTGGAATTATGGGCCGAAGAGCGTTGGCGTGCGTATCAAGAAACGGCGCAAGCGGGATACGAGGATGTTGCGGAGAAAATGGGAGATTTTGGGTTCTGATGGGGAGTGAAACCGTGGTGACTTTTAGCCATATTAGCGTGATGCAAAAAGAGGTGATGGCTCACTGGGTTACCGATCCGGCCGGGTTATACATTGACGCGACATTAGGCGGCGGCGGGCATTCTCATCTCTTGCTATCGTCCTTTCCTCTCTGTCGCCTGATAGCGATAGACCAGGACCCTATCGCGATTGCTGCGGCGCGAGAACGATTGACCCCATTTGGGAACCGCGTAGATTTTCGCTGTGGAAACTTTCGCGATATGACGTCCTTACTTGCGGTAGATGAACGTCATGAGGTCGATGGGGTACTCTTTGATCTTGGTGTCTCTTCGCCCCAACTTGACGTGGCGGTACGGGGATTCGGATATCAAGACCCCGAGGCGCCTCTTGATATGCGTATGGACCCGACTAACACCGTCACCGCTTTCCGGCTAGTGAACATGAAATCCAAAGATGAAATCACGCGTGTGCTCTCCGAGTGGGGTGAGGAACGATGGGCGTCGCGCATCGCGGATTTTATTGTGCGGAGTCGCGAGCGAGAGCCCATTCGCACGACTGGACAGTTGGTGGAATTAATTAAGGCGGCAATTCCAGCATCTGCCCGGAGGACAGGTGGGCATCCGGCGCGTCGCACATTCCAAGCACTGAGAATTTGGGTGAACGATGAATTAGGAGCGTTGACCGCGGGGCTGGAGCAGGCGCGTACGGCGATTCACCCCGGAGGAAGCGTTGTGGTCATTTCGTTCCAATCTTTAGAGGATCGGATCGTCAAACACAGCTTTCGCCATTGGCAGGAAATTGGAGACGGAACGGTGATAACCCGTCGCCCTTTGCTGCCATCCGAGCAGGAAGTGCAGGACAACCCCCGATCGCGGTCGGCAAAATTGCGTGTTTTCTCTCTAGGGCGACGCGACATCGAGGACTCTCGACGATAAGCAACTTGGTGGATTTTTGGGTGCCGTTTACAGGAGGACTGAAACGTGGTTAACAACGAAGAGCTTCGCTACAACATGACAAATGAAGGAAACCTAGCGAGGACCTGGGAGAAAAAATTGCGGTCCAAGCCCACACCGCCAAAGCCACGGCGTCGGTTCAATAAGGGAGCCCGCGTAGTGTTTTGGGTATCTGCGGTTTGGGGAATGGGACTCCTCGCTTCGATAATGGCTGTGCACGTGCTGGTTATGGCCTACCAAGTGGATGCACTGCAGGCCCGCTACACAGCGCTTCAGCGGCAGACACAAGGACTTGCGCTTACTGTCACAAAACTTCGCTCTCCCCAAGCATTGGCGGCAGACAGTCGGAAGATGCACATCGCTCTCCAAAGCCCTATGGTTGTTTCCCCTAAGGTTGGTCGCTCCAAGCCTTCATCGTCGGCTACCACTGCCCCAAGGGTTTGGTATCAAGGGGTGTCACGATGGATTGCAGGCGTGCGCGGAGCATTGACGGGCAAATGAGGAAAGCGGCCCTTAAGATGACCAAAAGGCGAGCTTTATGGACGCTTGGATTTACGATGGCATTTACCGTCTTATTGCTCGTGCGGCTGGTGATGATCCAAGTCGGCAATTCGGGTTATCTTAAAGCCTATGCGGCAAATATCCATGTGCATACCATTCCTTTGCCTGCCCAACGCGGTAAGATCCTAGACCGTAATGGGGCGGTGTTAGCGATGAATGTTCCCCGGGAACAGATTGTGGCTATACCAAAGTACTTGACTCCACAACAAGTACAACCAACGGCCGCTACACTCGCTAAGTATCTCCCGTTTTCTGTCTCGCAACTGGCTTCGGTGTTGGGCAATAAGTCCTGGTATGCGTTGATCGATCGGTCTGTCACTCCCGCCTTGGGACAAAAGATTCAAGCGTTGAACCTGCCTGGGATTCAAGCGATTCCAACGTTCGGACGCGAGTACCCTAACGGCACGTTAGCGTCTCAAGTGTTGGGGATGGTGGGTGCCCAAGGTCAAGGATTAGCTGGCGTAGAGTACGCCTATAATAAAATCCTGGCCGGACATAATGGTTCTTGGACCGTTAGTACGGATGCGGCGGGGAATCCCATGCCTCAGTGGCAAAAATCGTACAAGGCACCGGTAGCGGGCAACAACGTACAACTTACGATCGATGCTAACATCGAGGCTGTTGCGCAAAAGTGGTTGAAATGGGGAGTTCAACGCGCCCATGCCGTGAATGGGACTGTGATAATTCTTAATCCGCATACGGGATCGGTTATCGCGATGGCTAATTGGCCGAACTTCAATCCCAATAACTATTACCATGCGACCTCCTTAGAGATGAACAACTATGCGGTCCAGGACCCCGTCCCGCCTGGGTCCATTTTCAAACCCGTGACGGCAACTGCAGGGCTCATGTTGAGGCTTTTTACACCCAATAGTCTCTTTAATACCCGGGGTTATAAAATTGTCAATGGCGTCCGCATTAATGATTGGAATCCGGTGGGTTGGGGGTGGATTACCCTGACCCGTGGGCTTGAGGTTTCCTCTGACCAGGTATTCATGGATGTAGCTTTGAAGGTTGGCGCTGTCAATTTGTATCGGTTTATCAAGCGCTTCGGTCTTCAACATCCCTCGGGTGTAGGTCTTCCCGGAGATTCGACCGGTCTATGGATTCCGCCAAATCAGGTCAATGCGGTGGACCTGGCGACGATGGGATTTGGTCAGGGAATGGCAGTCACACCGATGCAAATGATCACAGCGGATTCTGCCATTGCTAATAATGGGGTGATGATGCAGCCGCATATCTTAAGGGCCGTGTTGTCCCCCTCCGGTTCAGTTCTGAAGAAGGTGGCCTCTAAAGTAGAATCTCGCCCGGCTAGTGCGCAAGTTGCTCAAGAGATTAAACACATGATGACCTTAGAAGCCACTCAGGGTACAGGGGTTCCAGCCCAGGTTCCGGGCTACATTATTGCGGGCAAGACCGGTACGTCGCAGAAGATTATTAATGGGAAGACGTCCTCCAATCAATTTGTTGCCTCGTACATGGGAATGGGACCGATGCCCAATCCCCGGTTCATCATGGTGGTCATGATAAATCGACCCGTGGGCAAGCTATTTTATGGGGACCAGGTATCGGCTCCGGTCTGGAAACACATTGCCACCTTCCTGTTTAAATACTGGAGAATTAAGCCTTATGCCGGACCCGACAATGGGTCCAAGCCATTCGTGCCATAGCGTTCTGCTGATCAAATTCTAGGCATACACATGTGTGAGTAACAGCCCGTCCTGTAACGAGGAGGCTACTCACAATGAACGACCGTCCCACGCTTATCATGAAGCGTAGAAATTTTCTAGTGCTGGCCATAATAGGAATTTTTGATGGGGTGCTCATGGGACGGCTGGCGACGATTCAGGCGATCGATGCGACCCGGCTTCGGGAAGCGGCGGACTTCGCGCATTTTCGTGGTGTGCCCCTCGCTGCATTCCGTGGGAATATCGTGGATCGACATGGGCATCTACTGGCTGGGAGCCATCACGCCTACTCGACGTATGCGATTCCGGTTCAAACGCGCCGGCATCGGGACGAGGAATCTTTGTTATTGGCCACCATGTTGGATATGCCGCAGAGTCAAGTCTTGCGGCGGTTACGACGAAATCAGGGGTTTGTGTGGCTCAAACGACGGCTGACTGCTGGGGAGTTGGATTCCCTTAAAAGTCAATTGCCCTCGTTGCCGGGGGTGTACCTTGTGACCGAAACGGCACGATATTACCCTGAGGGAAACTTGGCGGGACCTGTCCTGGGGTTTACAGGCATCGATAATCAGGGATTGTCGGGGATCGAACTCGTCTATAATAAATACTTGGAAGGGAAGCCGGGAAAGATTCAAGAAGAGTATGATGTGACGGGACGCAGTATTCAATTGGCCCAACAACGGATTGTTGCTCCCGTCCAGGGAGATACGTTAGAACTTACTCTGGACGAAAAGATCCAATGGATGGCCGAGCGCGCCTGTGAACAGGCCATGATTTCGACGGGAGCTCATTCTGTCAGCATCACGGTTATGCATCCAGCGACCGGCGGGATCCTCGCGTTGGCGCAACGGCCTACGTTTAATCCAAATCAGTTTCGAGAAGCCGATCCAAAGCATTATCGCGTCTTGGCGGTCTCCGATGCCATTCCACCCGGGTCGATTTTTAAACCCGTCACCTTATCTGCCGCGCTGGAAATGGGTACGACGTATCCGGGGGCGAGTTTTTACTGCCCCGGATTCAAGCGGGTGTTGGGTCGCCGCGTCAATTGCTGGAGACCCGAGGGACATGGCGCACAGCAGCTCGGGACGGTCGTGAAGAACTCTTGTAATGTAGGATTTATGGAATTAGGTTTGGGTTTGGGGACATCTCGTTTCTATGAGGCTCTTGATCGATTTGGATTGATGAAGCCCATCCACGTTGATTTACCTGGATCGGCGCGGGGGATTTTCCCGAAAGCGTCTTTGGTGACGGCGCTTGACTTGGCGATCATGGCATTTGGGCAAACCTTAACGGTATCTCCCATCGGACTATTAAATGCCATAGCGGCGATTGCGAATGACGGAATCCTGCTAAAACCCCATGTCGCGCGACAAGTCCGTTCTCCGCGAGGAAAGCTCTTACACGAATACGATGCGAGCCTACTGGGTCGAGTCGTTTCTGCCTCCGTAGCGAAGATAACCCAAGATATGTTGGTCTCGGTCGTTTCCGAAGGCACCGGAAAACTGGGGCAAGTGCCGGGATTTAGGGTGGCAGGTAAGACCGGAACGGCGCAAAAGGTTATCAATGGGCGGACCGAAAAGGGTGTCTACATCGCATCCTTCGTGGGTTTTGGACCGGTACCGAACCCAGAGGTAGCCATTATGATTAATGTCGATGAGCCTCAAGGTGCCTTTTATGGTGGCCAGGTGGCCGCCCCAGTTTTTTCTCGGTTAGCCCGGGACATTTTTAGACATTTGAATTTGAGGCCGAGCGAGCCCATTCGTCGCCCAAAAAATGGCGTGCCAGCGATGGTGCCGAATCTGGTAAATTTGAACCCAGTGATTGCGTTAGATGATGCCGAAGCCTTTGGATTTCCTGTACAATTTGTAGGACAAGGAGATGTGGTGGTGAACCAGTCGATTCAATATGGTGCTTGGCTCCCGGCGGGTACACGGATTAAGCTGACCCTTGGGAAGACGGCACGCATCTATCTCGAATGGGTAGCCGTACCGAACTTTGTGGGAATGCAACGACAAACGGCACAGCAGCTAGCATGGGAATTGGGATTGAATGTAAGATGGATTTCGTGGAAGCATAGCGTGGTGCTTGAACAGTCCATACAACCTGGTGTAGAAGTTCGGGCGGGTACCACGGTAATGGTATCGTAGCCATGATGGGGATTAAGATTAGCAAGGGGAACGCTACCGTGAGTGGGACGGAGGATACAGATGGAACTAATCGATCTCTTGGATGCATTAGAAACGGTGACGCGAATTGGTAGCATGAAGGTCGAGATCTCCGGCATAGCCTACGATTCTCGAATGGTGCAGCCCGGCAATCTGTTTTGTGCGATACCTGGATTTCGCACCGATGGCCACTTATATTGCCGAGAGGCTAGAGAACGTGGGGCGGCGGCCTTCCTCGTTGAACGGGCTGAAGCCATTCCTGACGATTGCCCTGGTGCGGTGGTTCCCGATGCACGTAAGGGGATGGCGCGGCTTGCAGACAAGTTTTTTGGTCGGCCCTCCGATCGGCTATGGATGGTGGGAGTCACCGGCACCAACGGCAAGACCACCACGACGCATCTGATCCGAGCGATTTTAGATGCGTGCGACGTCCCCTGCGGATTGACCGGGACTCTCCATACCCTGATGGGTGACGAGAAATTTAAGGTGGTTCGAACAACCCCGGAGTCAACGGACTTGCAGAGCATCTTACGTCACATGGCCGATCGTGGAATGAAGGCGGCCGTAATGGAGGTCTCATCCCATGCGCTGGTGTTATCCCGGGTTGATACCGTGACCTACGATGTGGGTGTCTTTACCAATCTGACCCAAGATCATCTGGACTTTCATCCGGACTTGGAAGCCTACTTTCAAGCCAAGGCACTGCTGTTCCGAAGACTGGGGCCAAATCCTAAGGCAGGACCCAAAGCGGCGATTCTTAACCACGACGATCCGTACTCAGAGAGATTACGGGCTATCTCCCAGGTTCCTGTGCTGACCTACGGAATCGCCGAGGGGGCTAACGTGCGGGCTCGCATGGTGCAATTGGGGAGTCGCGGTGTACAGTTTATGGCAGACTTCCCAAATGGCAAGAGCCATCCCATCGAACTCGGAATGGCAGGGCGATTTAACGTTTCTAACGCATTGGCCGCGCTGGCCGTAGGACATGTCTATGGTCTTTCTCCACGTCGTATGGCTGCCGCTCTCGCCCGTTACCCCGGCGTGCCAGGGCGGTTTGAAAGAATTGATGAAGGTCAGGCGTTTACGGTTATTGTCGACTACGCACATACTCCCGATGGGCTCAAGAATGCTCTACAGACCGCCAGGGAGTTCGCGATTGGAGGGATTGGGGTGGTGTTCGGACCCGGAGGGGATCGAGATCGGGGCAAGAGAGCGATTATGGGGGAAGTCGCGGGAGAGCTCGCAGACTGGGTGATCCTAACGGCCGATAACCCTCGCTCCGAGGACCCTATGGATATTATTCGGCAAACCGTGGTTGGGGTGCAAGCGGTGAACGGACAGTACGATATTGAATTAGATCGAGAACGTGCGATTCGACTGGCTATGCATCGTGGTCAGCCTGGGGACGTCATCCTCATAGTGGGCAAGGGACACGAGACTTACCAGATCTATCGTGATGCCACCATTCATTTCGATGATCGGGAAGTCGCACGGATGATCCTAAAGGAGCTACCAAAATCATGATGACCATGCGGTTTGAGGACGTGGTGCGATGGACTGGAGCCACTGCCGAAGGAGTCGATCTGGCACGCTCGGTGTCAAGCATTACGATTGACAGTCGAACCGTGCAACCTCAGAGTTTATTTGTGGCTTTGGCCGGAACCCAACAGCATGGACATGACTTTGTGGCAGAGGTATGGCATCGTGGGGGAATTGCCTTAGTAGAAACCTCCTTCGCGCAAACCGGCGGGCCCCTTTTGCGTACGAGGTCTCCTCTGGATGCATTGGATCAGCTGATGCGTAAAGCGATCGAGACCCGGGGCATCAAAATAGTCGGGGTGACCGGTAGCGTGGGCAAGACCAGTGTCAAAGAGCTCACCCATCAAATTTTGGCAACCCAATATGTTACCGGGTACTCGCACGGCAACTATAATACGGCGATTGGCCTTCCCTTATCCTTCTTCGAGGAGTCGAATGAGATGGCTTGGTTTGTTGCGGAAATGGCGATGCGGCAACCAGGGGAGATTTATCGGTTAACCCAAATGGCACCTCCGCAGGTGGCGGCTATAACCAATATCGGACCCAGCCACCTGGAACAATTGGGATCGATGGAACGCATTCAAGCGGCAAAAGGCGAGATTTTAGACGGCATGCCCCCTGGCGGTGTGGCCATCCTCAACGCAGATGATCCGCGGGTACGAGAACTCGGGCAACGGTGTCGGCATGCCGTACGTTGGTACGGCACGGGACCGGAGGTTGACTTAAGGATTGGCGATGCGAAAGTCGATACCCGCGGCACCCATATAGAGTTTTTCGACGGTACACAGACCCGGATCCTCGATCTCCCCTGGTTGGGAAAGCATCAAGCCTATAATGCGGCCGCCGCCTTATTGATCGGGGAAACGGTCGGGATTTCGTTTGATCGGGGAATCTCCGCGTTGTCTCAGATTGACCCCGTAAGGAGCCGCATTGTCACCCATCGGGTAGGGGATGTGACGCTTATTGAGGACATCTATAATGCCAGTCCTTCGTCTATGCGAGCCAGCTTGGAGGTGTTAAGCACTTTCCCAGGCCGTAAAATCGCGGTATTGGGGGATATGCTAGAGTTGGGGTCGGCGGAGACTTCAGGACATCAAGAAATCGGGGTAGTCGCCGGCCAGAGGGCCGACCGTGTGCTCGGCGTCGGCGCCCGAAGCCGCGCTCTAGTGGATGCTGCAGGAAGCCATGCGGAACATAGAGATTCGCTCGAAGAAGCCTTTTTGTGGCTTACAGAGACGCTCCAACCAGGTGATGTGGTGCTCTTAAAGGCTTCCCGCGGCATGCATTTTGAATACTTGGTCGATCAGATCAAGGCCTGGAGGAGACCCCGATGATGTTGGCATGGGTATCGCTGGTGGCGTTTCTGATTGCATTGGGATCGGGTCCTCTCATTATCCCGGTGTTACACCGCCTTAAATTTGGTCAAGTGGTTCGCGATGTGGGACCCGAAAGCCATTTAAAAAAGCACGGCACTCCGACGATGGGTGGACTGATTTTCATTATGCCCCTGCCGATCATCGTCGCTGTCTTTGATGTTCATAGTTTAGAGGCGTGGTCACTGGTGTTCTTAATTTGGGGGTTTGCCGTGATCGGGTTTGCCGATGATTTTCTTAAAGTGGCGTTAAAACGACCCCTAGGCCTTAGAGCCCGAGAAAAACTTATTTTGCAGCTGGTTTTGGCATTGATATTCACTTGGGTCGTGGGTCACTATCTGGCTGGGGGTACCCGATATTTTTTGCCGTTTGGATGGGGGAGCGTGGCTGTTAGTTGGTGGTGGTACACGCCGATCTCGATTTTGGCCATTTTGGGCAGCGGCAACGGCGTAAACCTCACGGATGGTCTGGATGGCCTGGCCGCTGGCGCTACGGCTATTGCTATGGTTTTTTTCGGTTTTTGGGGCATCGCGTTTCACCACCACACGGTGAGTATCGTGGCGTTGGCCTTGGCGGCGAGTCTGGCTGGGTTTTTGCGCTATAACATTCATCCAGCACGAATTTTCATGGGTGACACCGGATCGCTGGCGTTGGGTGCCGCGTTGGCTGGTCTGGCCATCGTCAGCCAAACCACGTTGCTCCTCCCGTTGATCGGGATCTTGTTCGTGGTAGAAACGTTATCCGTAATTATACAAGTTATCGGTTTTCGGCTTACCGGCAAACGGGTGTTTCGGATGAGTCCGATCCATCACCACTTCGAGTTGGGTGGATGGCCCGAGGAACGGGTGGTTTCGGTGTTTTGGTTTTTTTCGATTTTGGGGGCCTTTCTGGCCTGGTGGTAGCCAGAAGGGGCGGGGGGATTCGTTATGTCAGATCACAAGCAACGAATAGATTTTGTGTTACTAGGCACGGTTTTGCTGCTGTTGGCGATGGGGACCGTGGTGGTATTTTCAGCGAGTGCAGATACGGCGTACCACCAATTTGCATCGCCGTACTACTACTTGAAGCATCAACTAATGTGGGCGGCGATTGGGATTTTTGTGTTGATTATTGCGTCGCGCATTGACTACTGGCGCTATCAGCGCCTCATAGTACCTCTATATGGAATTGCCGTGTTACTTCTTGTCGTGGTACTGGTGCCCCATATTGGGATTCAAATAAATGGGGCTCGACGTTGGCTAGGTGTGGGGTCCTTACAGATTCAGCCTTCTGAGTTGGCCAAACTCGCCATGGTGTTCATGTTTGCCTTTCTTTTGAGCCGCCATCGCGATCGACTTGATGATTTTTGGAAAGGGGTGGTGCCCCATGTGTTGTTCGCCGGGATTATTTTTATTCTAATCTTGGCAGAGCCGGATTTAGGGACCACAGTGGCCGTGGCGGGCACCTTCTTTGTCATGTTATTTGTAGCCGGTGTGCAAAAACGTCATCTATTGGGGATGACGGCGGTGGCGATACCCATTTTGACGTGGGCTATGCTCGGGCAGGCCTATAGGCGGCAACGCTTACTTGCATTTATTAATCCGTGGAAACATCCCTTGGGCGTGGGTTTTCATACCATTCAAGGCCTCCTTGCTCTAGGATCCGGTGGAATTTTGGGCGTCGGCCTGGGGTATTCACGGCAAGCCTTAGGCTACTTGCCGGAGGCTTATACCGACTTCATCTTTGCTATTCTTGGGGAAGAACTCGGTTTATTGGGCACGGTCACCGTGGTCATCTTGTTCTTAATTTTGGCTTGGAGAGGTTACCGCATTGCCATGAAGGCACCCGATATGTTTTCGAGCTTATTGGCTACTGGATTAACCACCATGATAGCGATTCAGGCGACCATAAACATTGGGGTGGTCACTGCAACCTTGCCGGTGACGGGGATTACCCTACCATTCTTAAGTTATGGAGGATCTTCACTCGTGCTAAGCTTAGCAGCGGTGGGGGTGCTCTTAAATATTAGTCGGCACGCAGTATGAGAAATTGCATACCCTACCAGTACTCTCTTCGAGGCGTTGAACGGTGGGGAGTAGAGCCGGGGTCAAACAGTCGGGTGTCTAGGGAGCGATACGCGTGAAGGTGGTTGTGACCGGAGGAGGTTCCGGGGGGCATATATATCCAGCACTCGCTATCATTGATGGCTTGCAGCGCCATGTGGACTCGCTCGATATCTTGTATATTGGGGCGAAACGGGGTCTCGAGCAAGATGTGGTGCCGCGACACCAAATCAAGTTGGTTACGATTCACGCTAAGGGCCTTTTGGTGCCAGGATACGCGGCCAAGCTCTCAGGGATGATTGCGGCACTGCGGGGTCTATGGGAAGCCCTTCGTATTTTACGTCAATTTCGACCCCAGGTGGTTGTGGGGACGGGCGGTTATGTGTGTGGTCCGGTGGGCGTGGCTGCGGTTATGTTAGGGATTCCCCTCGTGCTCCAAGAGCAAAATGTATGGCCTGGTTTTACCAACCGTAAATTAGCGCCGTGGGCCGCGTCGGTGTTGGTCCCGTACGAGGAGGCGCGACGAAACTTTCCCCCGAAAACTCAAATTCGAGTGGTTAATAATCCTGTCTCTATTCGGCTCACGGAATCTCGGGACGAAGCACGACAAAAACTTGGGCTCGATCCAGACGTTGCCGTCTTGTTGGCGACCGGCGGAAGCCAGGGAGCCATGGCCCTTAACCACTTTCTGACGTCATGGCTTCCACGGTTGTTGGAACATTCGGAGTGGGGACTCTTATGGATGACGGGTAAGCGATACTACCCGGAGGTGATGCGATCACTGGCCACGATAGACCTCGACCCTAAACGCATTCAAGTTGTCGAATACTTTTATGAGATTCAAACATATTTGCGCGCGTCTGATGTGTTTTTGGGTCGCGCGGGCGCCATGAGTTTGGAAGACTGTGTCGCCTTTGGTCTTCCGGCCGTTTTGGTCCCTTCGCCGAATGTGTCGGAGGACCATCAAACCCGCAATGCGGAGGTGTTTGTGAAACGTGGAGCAGGGTACCTGGTGCGTGAATCTCAATTGATGGACCAAGGAGCGGCGACCCTCGAACGGATGCTCGGGGATCATGATTTGAGGGGCCAAATGTCTCGCGATGTTCGGGCACTCTATAACCCCCATGCTGAGTCGGACATCGTAGAAGAAATCTTGAAAGTGGCCAAAGGATAGGGGGGTGATGGCGGTGGACGCCTCACCAATTGTTAATGCATTGCGTACGCTAGAAGTAGGTTCGGTGCGGGAAGAAGAGCCGCTACGTCGGCATACGTCGTTCAAAATCGGGGGTCCAGCGCGCATCTTTGTCGAACCCGAATCGCAAGCAGGGATCATTACCATGCTGGAATGGGTGCGCGATCATCGGGTGCCGTATTTTATTATTGGTCAGGGTACCAATGTCTTGATTTCTGATCAGGGGCTGGATGCTGTGGTGATCTCAACTTCGCGAGGCCTTAAGACCGTGGAGGTAGGACAGGATCATCTTCGTGCAGGATCAGGTGTATTGTTGACCAAACTCGCCAACACGGCGGCGAAGGCAGGTCTCAGCGGCTTGGAGTTTGCCATTTCGATCCCCGGTACCTTGGGTGGGGCATTGGTGATGAATGCAGGAGCCCATGGGTCCTCGATGGTGGCGGTGGTACAGACAGTCACCGTGTGGGACCCGGTTCTGGGAGTGCATGATATTGACGCGTGTGAGGCCGAATTTGCTTATCGACAGAGCCGTTTTCAAAAGACGCCGTGGTTCGCCTTGGATGCCGTATTGAAGCTGACGCCAGGGGACTCGGCTCAAATCCGTCAAGCCATGGCTCATCACATGGATTATCGTAAAAGGAGCCAGCCAGTCGGCGAGGCCAACGCCGGGAGTATCTTTAAAAATCCGTTGCCTCAATATGCAGGTCAATTAATCGAGCAAATTGGAGCTAAAGGATGGCGCGTAAACGACGCTGTGGTATCCGAGCGTCATGCAAATTTTATCATTAATCGGGGTTCGGCGCGGGCTCTGGACGTCTTGCAGTTGATGCGACGCATCCGTTCCGCCGTACATCAAAGAACCGGTGTGGTATTGCGACCTGAAGTACGATGGATTGGCCCGGGAGAGGGAGGAACCGATACGTTATGGGAGAATTTGTGGTACGCGGAGGGAACCGGCTTGAGGGAGCCGTTCGAATAAATGGGGCGAAAAATGCTGCGCTACCCATCATGGCGGCTACCATCATGGCCCACGATCCGGTTCTTTTGCATGGGATACCGCGCCTACGGGACGTAGACGTCATGATAAGGGTCCTGCAATCGGTTGGAGCTACGGTCCAATGGGCCTCTAATCACGATCTCTTGATCGATCCCCGACCTATTCAACACTATGTAGTGCCGTCCGAGTTGATGCAAGAAATGCGCGCATCGTTGTTTGTGACCGGGCCGTTACTTGCACGCCTTGGCCAAGCACAAGTTTTCCAACCGGGAGGATGCAATATTGGGGATAGACCGATTGATCTCCATGTAGAAGGGTTACGGCACCTCGGAGCAGTACCCCTTGAGGGTGATGGGACCTTGCTTTTACAATGTCAGAAACTTCAAGGAGCCGACATCCATCTTTCGTACCCATCCGTGGGTGCCACCGAAAACATCATGATGGCGGCATCTAGGGCGATTGGCGACACGCGGATCCGGAACGCCGCCATGGAGCCTGAAATTGTGGACTTAGCCCAATTTCTTGAGACAATGGGCGCGGTGGTTCGGGGGGCTGGTACTTCTGAAATTCGAATTGTGGGCCAAGAGCACCTTTGTGGGTCGGAGTATACCATTATCCCAGACCGCATCGAGGCGGGCACCTTCGCGTTGGCTACCGCCACGGCCGGAGGTCATGTTTTATTGAAAAATTGCTTACCTGACCATGTGCCGGGTCTTTGGGGCCGAATGCGTGAGATTGGTGTGGATGTCCGCGAGATTGACGCCGAGAATATGGAAATTATCGCGCCCGAGCGTTATAGGCCCGCTTCGATCTCGCTGCACACCAATCCCTATCCAGGATTCGCCACGGACCTACAGCCTCAATTTATGGCGTTTTTGTTGAAGGTACCCGGGGTCCATTTGATTTCGGAGCGCGTTTTTGAAAGCCGTTTGGGTCATGCTCGGGAACTGCGTCGGATGGGGGCCCAGATCGTGGCGGACCAGAGGGTGGCCATGATATACGGTGGCCATAGCCTTCATGGAGCCCAGGTTAGGGCTCTTGACTTGAGGGCCGGTGCCGCTCTAGTGATTGCGGGGCTAATAGCCGAGACCCCGACAGTCATTGCAGGCCGAGAAATCATCGAACGGGGGTATGAAAATTTGGCAACGCGTTTGCAAGGGCTTGGCGCGGACGTCACCCTCACCTAAAATCTCATGCTAAAGAAATTTGGGTTGGTAGGAGACGATGACCGCGCAAGGAAGAAAAATAACTCGGCCCTTACCCTAGAAACCCAAAACCGCGCAGCTAGCATTTTGACCAAACCATATACGCGGAACCGACTCACGCCATTAGAGCATCACCTCTTGCAGGATAGCGAAGTCCCAAGGGATTGACGTCAGGATTCTAAGCTAATAGATCCTGCATCTTTTGCGCAGGCATTCGAGTGGTAGGCCGGCGCCCGTTTGATGAAATTCGGCAAACCGATTGTCGCTTGACCCTTCTGTGGCCAAGCTAGCCAAATCGCAGGATGTGGAGGGAAGTGGTGAGATTGGTCGTTGGGGTCCTCCTAGGTTAATGTTTCGTCTTGGCGTGTCTTTGTCCTAGGCTGCATCGAGTGTCTTTGGCTCTCGAAATTTCCAGAACTTGGGTAGCATTAGACATCGATTAGTGGACGGATGGATAAAATCTCGCGCAAAATTACATGAGACATCCATTTGAAGCAGGAATCTAGGGTCGGGAGAGAGAAGAGGAGTAATGGGGATGCTGTCGAATTTTCTCTGGGAGGTGTGTTGTGCCTAAACGTCCATTGGTGTTGGCGCTCGATGTAGGCACGACGAAGGTGTCCGCGTTGGTTGCGGAGGCAAGGACCGATGGAGAACTGGCGGTGCTTGGGATAGCCGCTACACCTGTGGTCGGGATGCGTCGAGGATTAGTATTTGAAGTGGAACGCGTAGCGATGGCTATCCGTGATGCTGCCAACCGAGCCAACAGCATGGCTGGCGCGGCACTCACCCACGCTGTGGTGGCGATCAATGGGGAGCATTTAGCGATGATCCCGGGTCAAGCTCGAGTCAGCCTAAAGAGCGGAATGGTGCGGGCCGAAGATCTGCACGCGGTCCTTGCTAAAGCATCCCAGGTATCCCTAGGATCCGATCAAGATATGATTCAAACCATACGCCGTGGTATTGGTGTGGATGGGTTTCGCGGCGTGATGGATCCCGTCGGGATGGTGGCACATCAATTGGATGCCGACGTCTTTGTGGTGGCCGGGGTTTCGACGGTAATCCGCAACTTGCGTCGCGTAGTAACGATGGCCGGGCTGACACCCACTCAGTTAGTGCCGGCTCCTATAGCTTCGGCGCACGCGGTTTTGTCTGAAGATGAGAAGCAGTTAGGTGTGGTTCATTTGGACGTCGGGGGCGGTACCACAGGGGTTACTGTGTACCGGGGTGGACACCTGCAATACATGGGTGTCATTCCGCTTGGAGGTGAGTCGATAACATCGGACCTTAGTGTCGGGCTAGGTGTGGTGGCAACCCAGGCCGAGCGACTAAAATTAGAGTATGCGGCAGTAGGAGCCGACCGCGAAGGCACTCTTGAGGTGCGTGCGGTAAGTGGCCAGTCTGTAAAGCTCATTCCCGTGAAAGAGCTTGAGGAGATCGTAGCGGCACGTGTCGATGAGTGGACGCAATTTGTGGAAAATCACCTACAGCGCATTGAATGGCAAAAAGGGCCGGCTGGAGGCGTGGTTTTGACCGGCGGCGGGGCTATGTTGAAGGGACTAGCCTCGCATTTAGGAACACGTTGGGGATGGCCGGTGAGGACCGGGGCACCATTTGGCTTAGGAGGCCTCTCCGATTTGTCAAGAAGCCCAGGATATGCGACTGTGGTAGGGGTGGCTCGTAATGCTTCGCTTGCCGGACGAAAGCCGGATCCGGACACTGTGTGGGATCGTGTTATACAATTTTGGATGAATTTATGGACCTAAACACCAAGGCCGGATGTGGCGCTAGGGAGGATCTAGGATGTTAGAATTTGATCAATCGGCCGAGAACTTTGCGGTCATTAAGGTAATAGGCGTAGGCGGCGGTGGTACGAATGCGGTGAACCGAATGATTCATGCCGGGCTCAAGGGTGTGGAATTCATCGCGATAAACACCGACGCCCAAGCCCTGGCCTTATCGATGGCACCCACGCGGCTTCAGGTCGGAACCAAGTTGACGAAGGGCTTGGGTGCGGGGGCCAACCCGGAGATCGGACAAAAAGCGGCCGAAGAAAGTCGCGAGATGATTGCCGATGCGCTTAAAGGGGCCGATATGGTATTCATTACGGCAGGAATGGGGGGAGGCACTGGTACCGGAGCGGCTCCCGTGGTCGCTGAGGTGGCCAAAGAAGTAGGGGCGTTAGCGGTTGGCGTGGTCACCAAGCCATTTACGTTCGAGGGGCGTCGACGGCAGAGCTTCGCCGAGAAAGGGACAGCCAATCTTAAGGCCAAGGTGGATACGCTAATTACCATACCCAACGATCGGTTATTACAAGTGGTAGAGAAGAGGACGGCGATAGTCGAAGCTTTCCGTATTGCGGACGATGTGTTGCGACAAGGTGTCCAAGGGATTTCCGATCTGATTGCGGTGCCTGGGCTAATTAACCTCGACTTTGCTGACGTGAAGACGATTATGTCGGAGATGGGATCAGCTTTAATGGGCGTGGGCATTAGTCAAGGCGAAAATCGGGCAGCGGCTGCCGCAAAAGCGGCGATTTCGAGTCCTCTGTTGGAGACCAGCATTGATGGAGCACGTGGTGTGTTACTTAATATCACCGGGGGGAACGACCTCGCACTATTTGAGGTGAATGAGGCGGCAGAA
Source organism: Bacillota bacterium (assembly GCA_021795465.1). Lineage (GTDB taxonomy): Bacteria > Bacillota > Sulfobacillia > Sulfobacillales > Sulfobacillaceae > JAKADJ01. Next base: position 39,978 of record JAJYPK010000002.1, on the reverse strand, counting down.
ATCGTGATTCAAGCCGCCGATCCGGAAGCCAACATTATCTTTGGCGCCGTCATTGATGAGTCCCTCAAAGATGAGGTGCGGGTTACTGTCATCGCGACCGGGTTTTCCGGGGACCGTAGTATGCGTCGTAGCGAGCCGGAAGCTCACGGAGATGAGGTCGAGATTAAGCCCTTTACTAACGACGATCTAGACATTCCTGCGTTTCTTCGACGACGTACCTAATATCGATTGCGTTTAACCGTCCGCCCGCGACTCCGGGCGGATTTTTTGTCGCCAATTTGAGGATGCGTGGTGCCTGGTGCGACAAGATTTTTTAACCCAGGCCCCTTAGAATGAGCCCCAAGAGACATACCTCTATCCGTTAACGGCATAGGGTATCTCGATGGACAATAAAGGGGGGCGTCCCAATGATTAATGGTGAGGAAACCCTTTTCTTGAGCATGGAGATGGACGGGGTTTTAGTGTGGATGACGGGTCGGATCCTCGGCATTCGGACACGAATCCTTCGTATCGTTATGGCTGCGATAATTGGAGTCGTACCTACGCTATGGATATTGGCATCAGAGAATCTTTATGCGCCGCCTTGGGGTTTGGTTGTCGTGTGGCCCGCCCTCATCCTGTATGTTGCGTTGTCGCCGATGAAGAGTCGACGACGATGGATTACCGCCTACGGCGTCTTTGTTGGGGGTACGATCGCGGTCGGAGGACTGGGACTCTTGTTCCTCACTGGGCCCGCACGGTTGATTCCCGGGGTGGCGGATTTTTATTGGCTGACCGTAGCGCTACCCACTGTCATTGTCGTACTGACTCTTCTACTGCCGCACTTAAAACAGTTTCACGCGATCACCTTAGGTAGTCTAGGGGATCTTCGGCTGTTTTTGGACGGAAGGGCTTTGACCGTTCATGCCTTATGGGATTCCGGGAATCAGGCTCGGGATCCTGTCTTGCGACGCCCGGTGATCATTATTGAAACACGCGCTCTCATCGAATGGGTGCCCACAGAGGTTCTAACCTGGGTGGTGAACGTAACCGAGGGCAAACTGGTGGCTCCACCTCAGGCATGGCAATCACGACTGGGTGTGTTGGATTTTCATTCGTTGGGGGGGTTCGGCAAACTACCAATCTTGGCTGTTGATCGGGTAGATGCATTTAAGGGAGGGGTTCATTACCGCTTGGTTCCCGTAATGGTTGGCTTTAGCGCCGTTCCGATGACGGCGGATGGAGCTTATGAGGCTTTGGTCAATCCGGCATGCATTGCCAAGAGACGAGATTCGCATAAAGAGGGAGTGGGCGCATGATCCAAGACACGACTGACGCCACGTTGCCTATTTGGGTCGATCGGTTGGTCCGACAAATCCGCCAGTGGATAAGATTTGATGCGACCATCACCGACATTCACTACGTGGGATCCAGCGAGGCCCTGCCACCTCCTTTGAGTTTGGATGAGGAGGCTCACTTATTATTATCGTTAAGCCAAGGCGAGGCCGGGGTCCGGTCTGTCCTAATTGAGCGAAACTTACGTTTGGTCGTATACATCGCAAGAAAATTTGAAAACACGGGGGTAGGGATTGAAGACTTAGTTTCTATTGGCACCATTGGACTAATCAAAGCCGTGAACACGTTTAATGTGGAAAAGCGGATTAAGCTGGCTACGTATGCATCTAAGTGCATCGAGAATGAGATACTGATGTACCTGCGACGCAACTCGCGACTGCGATCCGAAGTGTCTTTTGATGAACCCCTTAATGTCGACTGGGACGGCAACGAACTTTTATTATCGGATGTTTTGGGAACCGAAAATGATATTATTTACAAGCGATTGGAAGAAGAAGTGGACCGTTCCTTGTTGCGACGCGCATTAAGTAAATTGAACGGGCGCGAAAGACGGATTATGGAGTTGCGGTTTGGATTACACGACGGTGCCGAACGTACCCAAAAGGAGGTTGCCGACTCTCTTGGTATCTCCCAATCATACATCTCGCGATTGGAAAAGCGGATTATTAAGCGGCTCCAAAAGGAATTTCATCGAATGGAGTGAAAACTCTCTACTCTGGCCAAACCGAACCGTCGTGCGAACTGAGGTGGCGCGATGGTTCGGTTTTCTGCGTTTTGGAGTTGTCCACCCGACTACGCCGCGCGCACAATTGGTTGAATTTCATCAAGCAACGATAACGAGAACAGCCAGCACTACCGCTTCCATACACGCCGAGTCTTCCCCTTGGTTGAGAATCACCACGTCCCCTGGTTTGGCTTCACGCCTGGCGAAATAGAGTTTCCCCCACAGCGGATGAGAACCCCCCCTTGCTGACCCATCGACCGATAGGGTCGACCAGGCTGTCGTTGAAGAGCCGGTTAAGATTATTTTTTGTGATCGTTCATCCCCAACCACGATCTCAAAGGTCCAACCTGGTGGAGCCAATAGAGTGCTCCGACCTGCTTTTGCCACTCTAGATTGTCTTTCTGATCCCTCGACACCCGCCCCTGCGTGCCAGTCTCTCGCGCGAGACTTGAACCTGCCCGGAATCGGTCGTGCCCGAATGATTACGCTGATGCGTTGGGGCGATCGATCGCATGCCAATTTGTGGCATATCCAGCACGAATTTGTATAGTCCTCCAGTGGTTTGGTGATACTTGGAGTGTGAGTCGGTCGACGACTCCGGGGAAGGACCCAACAACCATGCCGCTCAACAAGGTAGAAATCCCTGGCGTCAACACTGCCAAATTACCGGTATTGACGAATACCAAAATGCGTGAACTCTTTGCCGCATTACAAGCCGGTGATATTGCAAGTCGCGACCAATTAATTAACGGAAACTTGCGGTTGGTGTTAAGCGTGATTCAGCGGTTTCAGAACCGTGGCGAGCATAGTGACGACTTGTTCCAAGTGGGATGTATTGGATTGATGAAAGCCATCGACAACTTCGATTTAGGTCAAAACGTGAAGTTTTCAACGTATGCGGTGCCCATGATTATTGGAGAAATTCGCAGATATCTGCGGGATAACAATCCGATTCGAGTAAGTCGTTCGCTTCGCGATATCGCATATAAGGCTCTCCAGGTGAGAGATGGTTTAGTGCATCGCTTCGCCAAGGAACCCACGATCAGCGAAATTGCGGAAGAATTAGCGGTTCCCCGAGAAGAGGTGCTTTACGCATTGGATGCGATTCAGGAACCGATGTCGCTATTTGAGCCCATCTATCATGACGGCGGAGACCCCATTTACGTGATGGATCAAATCAGTGACGAGAAAAATCACGATCGCAATTGGCTCGAAGGGATCGCGATTCGTGAGGCAATGCGAAGACTCAACCATCGTGAGAAACTCATCCTCACCATGCGGTTTTTTGACGGCAAAACCCAAATGGAAGTGGCGGATGAAATTGGCATCAGTCAAGCGCAGGTGTCGCGACTCGAAAAAGCGGCTTTAACGCATATGCGTAAGTATATGTGACAGACGACCTCTTCAAAGGGGTCTTGAGAAATTCATTCCGCACGGATGAAAATATTTCACAAGCGAGGGTTTTCGGTTCATGTGGGTCAAACAGGTCATGGTAAGTATCTTATCGATTGGATTTTTGTGGAGTATTGCCCCGGTAACGCATTACTCCACCAGGCTCACATCTCACCCTATCACGACACCCCACGTGATCCGCTTTCGTGTGATCGCCAATTCGGATAACCCCTTAGATCAGGCCATTAAGCTTGACGTGCGAGATGCCATACTCAGGGAGTTGGAGCCCGTTTTAGAGGGTGCCCACTCGGTAACCCAAGCGAGGACTACCCTTACCGAGCAGGTAACCCAGATCCAAGCGATAGCCAATCAGGTTTTGGCCCGTCTCCATGCGTCCTATAGAGCACGGGTAAGTCTTGGTACTACGGTGTTCCCGACCAAAGCCTACGGTAGCTGGATCCTACCAGCTGGCCATTATACGGCCCTCTTGGTGCGTCTAGGGCACGCCCAAGGCCATAACTGGTGGTGCGTTCTCTATCCATCTTTGTGTTTCGTTGACATGGGGAACGCGGTGGCCGTCCCTTACCAGGACACCCTTGCTACCAAAAGTGCCTTGCCCTTAACTGGTGTCCCGGCAAGTCCCGTTACGCCGACGAGCCGACTCCGGGTATCCTGGCGAACACCGAGATTCGTACGTGAGTTCATTAATTGGCTGTGAACCGTAGCCTGTCTCCCATTCTAGGCTCTTCGTGAGCCACATAAGGTGAATTTGGGGGGATTTCTCATGGTGAAAACCTCCGAGCTTCGGATGAAAGACGTCGTCAACGTGACGGATGGACGTCGACTGGGATTCGTCGGGGACCTGGAATTAGACCTAGAAGCCGGGCGCATTAAAGCAGTTGTAATCTTGGGGGCCGGGCGTCTTTTAGGGTTGTTAGGCAGAGAGCGAGATACTGTGATCCAATGGAACGAAATCCGCAAAATTGGGCATGACGTGATTTTGGTGGAAGTTGCAACTGATTACAGTCTGGGATAGGCGCCACAAAGGGAGGCGCCTTTTCCCTGGGGATGACCTGCGGGTTCGGATCGTGGTACCATAACCCAAACCTTTGATCATGGGTCCCAGGTGAAATATCGTAATGATGGGTGGATGGCGTAATGGGCTAAAATACCGTCCGGGATGGGAGCCAGGATCTGTAATCTTCGTACAAAACAGATGAGATAGGAGAGTGCGGAGAGCATGCAGTGGGTTCAAGAAGACAACCGATGGCAGTGGCGGGGGATATCGGGTGTAAAGGCGTGGTTTTCCACGCGGGTTGGGGGCAGGGGAAAACCGCCGTATGACAGCCTGAATCTGTCATTTAATGTGGGAGACGATCCTGAAACGGTACTCGAGAATAGGCGTCATGCGATCCCGCAAGGCTTATCCCGATTGATTATGGCGCAGCAGGTGCATCAAAGTGAGGTGGCATGGGTCGGGGCCTTGGACCGAGGCCGGGGAGCCTATGAGCCAGGGAGTAGGCTCCCCGGACTGGACGGCTTACTGACGCGCGATGCCGAAGTCGTTTTGGGTATGGAGTTTGCCGATTGCGTTCCTATCTTTCTTGCGGACCGTCAGGGGCGTTGGGTGGGAATTCTTCATGCGGGTTGGAAAGGGACAGTGCTTGGCGTGCAACGCCGTGCCGTTGCGGATATAGTCGATGCCGGGTATGATTTAAATGATATCCGGGTAGGAATTGGACCTGCGATTGGACCCTGTTGTTATGAAGTGGACCAACGCGTTGAAGAACCGATAAAGCGGGTGTTAGGGCACAATCGAACGTTGCGTCCGGGACGAGATGGGGGGCATTGGAGACTTGACTTATGGACTACGAATCGATTAATTCTGGAGTCTATAGGGATTCCTCCAGAACATATCGCGGTCTTGGAAATCTGTACGAGTTGCCGGCCCGAGTTTTTTTCCTATCGACGCGATAGCAAAGTCACGGGCCGCATGGGAGGATTCATTTGTCGGATATAACCAATCGTGTCCAACGGATTAAGGCTCGGCTACACGAGTTAGCCCCCGACCATTCCGTGGCCATTATGGCGGTGACCAAGACGCGGTCGCGCGTCGAGGGAATCCAAGCTTTGAATGCGGGCGTTGCCTTGATTGGCGAAAATCGGGTTCAGGAGAGTCTCGCAAAATGGACTCCAAAACCCGACGCTCCCCTTCATTTTATTGGACATCTGCAAACCAACAAGGTAAAATATGCCATACGTCATTTTGATGCGATAGATTCGGTTGACACAGAGAAGTTGGCGACAACGATTAATGAGAGCCTCCAAACCATGGATTATTCAGGCCGTTTTCCGGTGATGTTGCAGGTGAACGGGGGTCAAGAGTCCTCCAAATCTGGATTTGACCCTGACCTGGACACTATGCGAAGGTTTCTGGGTCACGCAGAACATTGGGATCATTTGCTTTTTACAGGACTTATGGCATTATTTCCTCGACCGGCCGATACTTCTTTGACAGAAATACAAAGAATTCGTCACTTGATGAAGGAAACTGGCGAATTATGGCGAATGTGTCAATTGGAAGGATATCCTTGGGCTCCTCTTGAAGATCTATCAATGGGTATGACCCAAGACTATGAGTGGGCGGTGGAAGCCGGATCGACCATGATACGGATGGGATCGGGTCTGTTTGGATAATCGCCGCGACCATAGTAGAGAACGACCCTGGCGTGCGAATATGCGAATAAAGGAGGGTTTGGTATGAAGTCAAGCATTGTCGGTAAGTTTCTTAATTTCGTGGGGTTGGAGGAAGTGGAGGGGGACGACTACGAGGTGCAAGAAGCGGCGGCGGCCTCCGATTGGGAAGAAGAGGTCCCAAAGCGGCGGCGGCCTGGGGTGGTAAGCCTACCGACTTCGAGAGGTATGCGTGTGGTAGTGATGCATCCGCGAACCTTGGAAGATGGTCAAGCTATCGCGGATCAAGTGAAGGGGCGTCGCCCGGTGATTGTTAATCTCGACCTAGCCGAGGAAAAGGCTGGACAACGTCTGTTAAACTTTTTGTCAGGGGTCGCTTATGCAGTCGACGGTGGACTGAGAAAAGTCGGAGACAATATCTTTTTAGTAACACCGAGTAACGTTGAAGTGGCCAGCGAAGAACAAGAGGAGGCACCGGGCTGGATGCGCGGGATGTCTAAGTGACCGTAATTGCCTACCATTTGATTCAAACCGTTACCATTCTAAAAGATTTCTTTTTTGTTGTGCTTATGGTGCGGATCATCGCGTCGTATGTCCCCCCCCGGGCGGATGGCGTTTGGGCTTGGGTTGCCTCGACCTGTTATCGATTTACGGAGCCCTTGTTGTCACCAATTCGGAAAAGGATCCCACTCGTGGGAATGATGGATTTGTCGCCCCTGATTGCATTCTTTTTGGTGGATATCGCAGCCTATATTTTGGTTACATTATTAGGTACCTTGTAACTTTGAGCGGAGGTCTCATATGCCATTGACACCCTTAGACATTGTGAATAAAGAATTCAAGCATGGCTTTCGCGGCTACAGCGAGGATGAGGTCAACGAATTTTTGGATGAGGTTGTTCGCGACTTCGAAGCTCTCATCCGGGAGAACGATGAACTGAAAGAAAACACCTCCGGCATGACCGAACGACTCGAGCAATATCGGAAATTGGAAGCTACGTTGCAAAGCACGCTGGTGGTTGCGCAACAAACTGCTGAAGAGGTTAAAGTTGCGGCTCGTAAAGAAGCGGAACTGATTGTCCGAGAAGCGGAATCTAAGGCGCAACAAATTATCCTGCAGGCCGAAGATAAAAGCAAGGCGACCATGCAAGATTTCGAGCGCATCAAGCGCGAATCGGACCAATTTAGAGCCCGAGTACGAAGCCTGTTGGAGTCACAACTATCGCTTCTATCCGAGAACTCGGGGGCCCGAGTGCTTGCCGATTAATGGTGTGGTATACTGAGGGAAAACACGATGATCGGGACCGACGTGGGACAAGAGGGCGTAGAGAGCAGACGGTGGGTGAAAGTCTGACCCCCTTCCCAACGAAGATCGCCCGGGAGTGCGACGATGAATCCCCATAATGGGATTAGTTGTTGCCGGGTTGCGCCCGTTAATGCGCTTTAAAGGGCCGCAGTCAGTGAATTTTGCTGCGGAACAAGGGTGGAACCGCGTGGATTGCGTCCCTTGCCGTTATGGCAAGGGTATTTTTTATATGGAGGGAACCTCATGGATTATCGACAGACACTAAACTTGCCCAAGACAGCATTTCCCATGAAGGCAAATCTACCTTCACGGGAGTCAGCATGGCTACAGGAATGGGAGAGCACTGCGCTATATGACCGTCAACGGCAACGGCGCCAAGGGAAACCTAAGTTCATTTTACACGATGGTCCACCTTATGCGAACGGAGACATCCATGCGGGTACCGCTCTGAATAAAATCCTAAAGGACATGATTAACCGATTTTGGAACCTTGAGGGTTACGATGTGGTCTACGTACCAGGTTGGGACACCCATGGCTTGCCGATTGAAATGCGGGCCCTAAAAAAGCTCGGGGTCTCCCAACACCAGATCGAATCGTTGGCGCTGCGTCGTGAATGTGCTGCTGTGGCAGATCATTACATTGGCGTCATGACCGAAGAATTTAAACGCCTAGGCGTCATGGGGGATTGGGATCACCCATACATCACCATGAATCCTGCCTATGAAGGAGCGGAATTGCGGGTCTTTGCCGACATGGTGGAAAGAGGGCTCATTTATCGGGATCTGAAAAGTGTCTACTGGTGCCCTCACTGTGAGACTGCGCTAGCCGAAGGCGAGATTGAATATAACGATCAGGAATCCGACTCGATATATGTCGCCTTCGAGGTGGCCGATCCTAAATCCCGCGACTTGCCCGCGGGAACTCGGGCTGTCATCTGGACCACGACACCTTGGACCATTCCAGCCAATGTGGCGATCGCGGTGCATCCGGATCTACCGTACGTGGTGGTGACTACGAGCCAGGGACCACTTCTACTTGGGCAAAACTTGGTCCCATCCGTGATGGAGGCTGTAGGTCTCGAGGCCCAATCCATCTCAGAACCCAGAATCGGCAGAACTCTAGAAGGCTTAGTCACTCAACATCCCTATCTAGGTCATGACGTGCCGATCATCCTGGCAGGTCATGTGACACAAGAGAGCGGAACCGGACTGGTACACACGGCGCCCGGGCATGGGGTGGAGGACTTTGAAGTGGGACGGCAATATCAGTTGCCAGTGGTTCAGCCCTTGGATGACCAAGGGCGTTATTTTCAAGGGACACCCTTGGTACAAGGTCTCTTTTATCGAGATGCCAATCCAGTGATTAATGAAAAGCTGGCGGAGATCGGTGCGCTCCTTCATGCCTCTAAGTTTCATCATCAATATGCCTTTTGTTGGCGGTGCAAGAACCCGGTTATTTTCCGTGCCACTTCGCAGTGGTTCATGTCGGTAGGACAAATCCGTTCCCAATTGATCGACGCGACGTATCCGGTCCGATGGGAGCCAGAATGGGGGGGCGATCGGATGCGGCGTATGGTGGAGGATCGACAGGATTGGTGTCTATCCCGTCAGCGGGTGTGGGGTCTGCCGATTCCCGCATTTTTTTGCCAAGACTGCGGGCATCCCATTCTTGACGCCACTTTGATTCGGCATGTTGCCGATGTGATTAGTGAACAGGGAGCCGATACCTGGTGGAGCGAGGCAGCCAATTATTTCCTTCCTGAAGGATTTTCCTGCAACGAGTGCCATAGTCAAAACCTCCGGAAGGAAATGGACATCTTTGATGTATGGCTCGACTCTGGATCCAGCCAGGCTGCAGTGCTGGCAGACCATCCGGGTTTGGAATGGCCAGCCGATGTGGTAATCGAGGGCAATGACCAATATCGAGGATGGTTCAATAGTCTTTTGGTTACCGGGGTGGCGTCGCGTGGGAAGGCCCCATACAAAACGGTTCTTACCCATGGCATGGCTCTGGATAAATCTGGGCAGGAAATGCATAAGTCCTTGGGTAACACCATCGATCCCCTAGACATTGTCGCGAAGTTTGGAGCGGATATTTTACGGCTTTGGGTGGCGACAAGCGACTATCGATCGGACATCCGCATTTCTGATGAGATATTGGGTCAACTGGCTGAGACCTATCGGAAGATCCGCAACACCTTTCGGTTTTTGCTAGGAAACCTCGAAGACTTTGATGGGGAGCGGGTAGCGGCCGTATCGGATCCCTTGAATCGGTGGGCTGTGGCCACCGTGACCGATTGGGCTAACGAGGCCCGCGCTTCGTATCGGGCTTACGTTTTCCACCCCATCGTGCACAGCTTAGTCCGCCTCATGACGATTGACTTGTCGAGTTTTTACTTGGATGTGATCAAGGATCGACTGTACACGCTTGCCCCCAACGATCCTTTACGGCGAGAGACACAGTCGGTGATGGCGGAAATTCTTCAAATTTTGGTGCGTGGAATCTCCCCGGTATTGGTATTCACGGCGGATGAGGTTTATCAAGCGGCCAAGCGAGACGCCAGTGCATCCGACTCGGTTCATCTTGCGGAATGGCCCCTACCCTGGGATATTGGATGGAGCCCGGAAGAAGCGACGGCGATGGACCGTCTTCTCGGCTATCGGGAGGTCATCTTAAAGGCTTTGGAAGAATTACGGGCCCAGAAAACCATTGGGAACTCCCTGCAGGCGGCGGTCACCCTCACTCTGCCTTTAGACGCCCCATTGAGTGAGGCAGAGGTGGGGAGACTAGCCGAAATGGTGATGGCGGCTCAAGTACTGATAGAAGTAGGAGACGAAGTGATGGCGAGCGCTGTAGCCACCGACCGTAAGCGTTGTGAGCGATGCTGGCGGTACACCGGTGACGTGGGACAAAATGCACGCTATGACGACCTCTGCACGCGTTGCTACGAGGTTGTCGAAAGCCTTGGGTTTCCCCTGTGAGTCGATGGAATATCCTGTACCTGGCTTTCGTGGTCGTCGTGTTAGATCGGGTGTTAAAGATCTGGGTCGCCCGCAGCATGGTTCTGGGCCAAAGTATTCCGGTCATCCCGCATGTCTTGTGGATTACGTATATCCTCAATAGTGGTGCGGCATTTTCTCTGTTGCGACATAGTACGTGGCTCTTTGTGGTGGTGGCCTTTTTATTGATAGGAGCCGTAGCTTATGTGGCGTGGAGGGTGCAGGACTTGTCTCGGCGTGCGATTTGGGGCCTGGGGTTACTCGCGGGAGGCTCCGCTGGGAATCTATGGGACCGTCTCGTGTCAGGGCGGGTCATCGACTACATTCACGTACGCTTTTGGGCCGTATTTAATCTGGCCGATTCTGCTATCGTCATTGGAATGAGTTTGTTGGTGTGGGAATACTGGCGTCGACAGGAGGCGGGGCGCGATGATTCTGGTGGTTCTACCAGACGCTGAGGCGACTCGAATGGAACGGTTTCTCGCCGATACCTTACCCGAGTGCTGGCGGCGAGAATTGCGTCAGGGTGGTATTCTTATTCCAAACAACCAGCGCACTCCCAAGATTTGGACGGGTAGGTCAAGAGATTGAGGTCAAGTGACAAGAGCAAGAGAAGGGAGTCCCCGCACCGATGTCCAATGATCACGGGAATCAAAGCCTCTGTCGATCAGGATGAGTGGGTCGTTGTGGGGAGCAAGCTGAGGGAGACAGGGGAGGGAGACTAGCCGAAATGGTGATGGCCGCCCGCAGTACTGGTAGAAATAGGAGACGAAGTGACGATGAGCGCTGTAGCCACCGACCATAAGCGTTGTGAGCGATGCTGGCGGTACACCGGTGACGTGGGACAAAATGCACGCTATGACGACCTCTGCACGCGTTGCTACGAGGTTGTCGATAGCCTTGGGTTTCCCCTGTGAGTCGATGGAATATCCTGTACCTGGCGTTTATGATCGTTGTGTTAGATCGGGTGTTAAAGATCTGGGTCGCCCGCAGCATGGGTCTGGGCCAAAGTATTCCGGTCATCCCGCACCTCTTGTGGATTACGTATATCCTCAATAATGGTGCGGCATTTTCTCTGTTGCGACATGGTACATGGCTCTTTGTGGTGGTGGCCTTTTTATTGTTAGGAGCCGTAACTTATGTAGCGTGGAGGGTGAAGGATTTGTCTCGTCGTGCGATATGGGGCCTGGGGTTACTCGCGGGAGGATCCGCCGGGAATCTATGGGACCGCCTCGTATCAGGGCGGGTCATCGACTACATTCACGTGCGGTTTTGGTCCGGGGCCGTATTTAATTTGGCCGATTCCGCCATCGTCGTAGGGATGAGTTTGTTAGTGTGGGAATACTGGCGTCGACAGGAGGAGGGGCGCGATGCCTATACGTCGAGAAATTCTGGTGGTTCCACCAGACGCTGAGGCGACCCGAATGGACCGGTTTCTCGCCGATACTTTACCCGAGCGCTCGCGGACCGCCTGGCAGCGAGAATTGCGTCAGGGTGGTATTCTGGTTGCAAAAAAACCAGCACGCGCCCGAGATTTGGTGCGGGTAGGTCAAGAGATTGAGGTCACATGGCTAGAGCCCGAGAGCCCAGTACCGATTTCCAACGCTTACCCAGATCAAAGCTTGGTGGTCTATCAGGATGATTGGATCGTTGTGGTGAATAAACCTCGAGGACTGGTCGTGCATCCAAGTGCTGGTCATCGCGAGGACTCATTGGTCCATCGGCTCTGGCCGCTCCTGACCACGGAGGCAGCCGATGATTTACGGCCCGGTGTGGTGCACCGTTTAGATCGGGATACGACGGGACTCCTCGTGCTGGCTCGGAATGAAATCGTACGACGACGGCTCTCTGAAGCGATTCAACAGCGTAAAGTGTATCGACGTTATCTTGCTGTCATAATGGGGCATCTCGCGGTGCCCATCGGTACCATTGAAGCCCCCATCGCGAGACACCCTAAGCACCGCGTGAAAATGGCCGTGGTACTTGGCGGACGGCCGGCCATTACGCATTACCGGACCCTGGCTCAGGGGGAAAACCATGCCTTGGTACAACTAGGCTTGGAGACCGGCCGGACTCACCAGATTCGAGTGCATCTTGCTAGTATTGGTCATCCCGTGGTCGGGGACATCGTATATGGCGGGGAGCCTTGTGCCGGTCTTGAGGGCCAAGCCTTACATGCCGCGGCGTTAGCCTTTATGCATCCGATTACCGAAAAAGCTTTGTGCTTTATGGTTGACCTCCCCGGTGACTGGAGGGTGGTGGGCAAGACCGAAGGGCGGTGGCAACCCATGGCAAGCCCTGTCTTCGCACCCACAATTCTCGAATGTCCTGACGAATCCACCATCGATTTCTTACAGAGGATGCAATGGTCCACCGAAGGCGCTAATCTCCCTTAATGGGTCGGATCCGGTTCGGTTGTTAAGCGGTCTAAAATCGGCACCAAATCACCTAGGATGTGATGTTTCACTTGGTCTTCTCGAATGTCTTGACCCGTGTAATGAACACCAATCGCAATCGAATAGGTTGTCGGAGACACATCGACCACCCAGGCATCCCCAGGGTAATTGTGTGTCTGCAATATCCGGCGGGTGGCTTGAATCACGGTTTCGGCGGGGGTAGACAACGGAAGATCGAACCGAAACCGGATTTGACGCTGTAGGGAGCGATTGTGGTTTTCGATGGCGGCCTGAATGATGATGCCATTAGGGACCATCATCGGCAGGCCGTGATCGGTACGAAGCGTCGTATACATTAAATTGACGTCGGTGACTATCCCCGAATAGCCGGGTTTCAACGCGTCGTGTGGATATGACGGCATCAGCATCGGATACTGCCAAGCCACGAAGGTAATGTGATTACCTACGTCAAACGGGCGGAAAATGACCAGAGCAATCCCCGCAATGAGGTTTCCAAACATGGTTTGCCCAGCTAGACCGACGATGACCGTAAAGAATGCGCCGCCGAAGACGACGGACGATATCCCAACCCCAAAGGCAGCCAATATGGAGAGCACGACCACCAATGCCAAGACGAGTCGCACAAAGAATCGTAAAGACGAACTGCGAGTGCCGGAGTCCGGTCCCAGACGGAATAGATGGCGCTCCAAGATGTATGAGATGAGGCCGCCGACCACTAAAATGATCAGGGCTTTGATCAGTTGGGTGTAGTTCTTATTAAGGCCCAGTGCTGTTTTTGAAAAATCTAGGCTAATAGCCAAAACCACTCCCAACAGGACCAAAACAATGATTAAACCCCACGTACGCCGCCAGATTCGACTGAGCTCTCGTGAATTATGATTCATTGAGCACCCCCTTCTCGGTAGAGTATCACGTCTTTAGAACAACTGTCACCTTCACTAAAGAAGGTGCTATCTGCGATATCGGTGGTTTAACCGGATTGCTCCCGCGTAGTCGTATGGGTATTGCGGATGATCCTCGGGTTCGCCTTCCCCGTGGGACGAAGCTTAAAGTAGGCGTGGCCAAGATTGATGATCACGATGGGGAGCCGCGTATTACGTTAGACGCTATCATGCCATGGCAACGACGCTGGGATGAACTCATCAAGACTGTGAAGGTGCGGCAGGTGTATTCCGGCCAGGTGCGTCGCCTGATGCCGACTGCCGTATTGGTCAGCCTGCACATGCCCGAAGGCCTTGAGGTCGTGGTTCGTTCCCGTGAACCGCTTGCGGTCAAGGAAGGCGACCGCGTTCGTGTGCGTATTGTGGCCGTCCAGTCCGAGCGTCGCACGATTTATGGTCAGTACGTGAATCGGATCGCGGAAGGACGGTAGGTGATGACCACACAGGCGATCCAACGGTTTTGGGCCTATCCTAACGCCCCCGACCGTGCGCAACTGCTTATGGTGCTCCAGCGTCATCATGGTGACCCCGAATCAGTTGCACCGCCTATTGCCTAGAGGCTATAAAAACCTGCCTGCTCTCTTGGCGAAGTATGGCTGGGGAACACGCTTGACCTGAGATAACGGCACTTCTATCGATCCGCGAGTGCAGTTATGGCATCCGTTTTATGCCGCATCGGGACTGGATTCCGTGGTGCGCGGAACGGTGCCCAACGGGCGTTACTTGGTACATCGTGTAATGCCCCTGGATCGCTTGTTTGCTTGGCTGTGGGTGAATGAGTGGGCGGCCAGTGCCATGACTACTCCCGCGCGGCCACGGATTGACGACTGGGCATGGCTCCCTGCGTTGGCGGAGGGCGTTCCATCACCGCTGTGTCATACCTTGTGGCATACGCCGGAAGGCCATTGGGGAATGTTGGTTCAGCCAGTATTTCACGGGACCGACCTTGGCCCTTTAGCCCATGCCGCTCGTCTTTGGGTGTCGTGGCTCGATACCCAGGACACACAACATTTGCTCTGGTTTCTTGTGGCCGATGCAACCGCCATGGATGCACGGCTGTAACCAGCGCAACCATGGTCGTTGATGCATGGGGGGAACAGTCGGCGTGTCAAAAAGAGGACCGCATGGACGAACAGAACAGCCCCCGTGGTTGTACCGAGCATGGACCATGTCAGCATCTGGTTCCCTCCCTTCGATCACGTCGGTCTACCGCCTGTTCCTTCTCAGTGCGTAACCGGATCGCTCCATCCGTCGTTATTCAAGAGAATGGATTAAATGCCTTGAGAGGCGAAGGAGACATCACCTTATGGTGACACCACATCGTGTCGTAGTCAGTATAGTCATGGCGTTGGGGATGATTGGATTGACGGGATGCGGCGTGAGTGCAGCGCCTTCTTCGCAGGGATCCCCCTATGTAGCAGTTCATTCTACCATCCCAAGATTTGTAATGTCCCCGGCATTTCATCCGATATACGTGACGCTGTCTAGTCCCTATTCCGTATGGGTAGTCGGGTATCACCACACCCGGTTTGTGGTCCTCCACACCACGAATGCCGGGCAGACTTGGCAACAGATTCCTCTGCCAAAGTCTCCACCGTCTCAACCAATGGCCGAAGCGTCCGTTGCAACCGGAATGTCAGGGATTCCTCAACTGGTTATGCGGAGTCACGGCGATGGGTGGATCGCCTGGCGCGATCCCCATTCATCCAGGATCTGGATCGAATCCACAATTGATGGGGGACACTATTGGCACGTTTCATCGATACCAGTGCCGTCCGAAGCCACGACGGTTTCCCAATTGGACTTTATCAATCCTCGCCAGGGATGGATGGTGCTCGAATCGAGTGGTGCCATGGAGCAATCGTTGAAGTGGATATACCGGACTATCAATGGCGGTACCACATGGTACCAGATCTCCCCCAATCCCCTGACCCACAGCCAATTTAATCCCGGTATATCCCAGCATGTCACGTTTCCGACGGCAACGGCCGGATGGTGGCTCCTGGCTAATCCGATCCAATCTGGCATATTTCTGTATCACTCGACAAACAGCGGCCTCCATTGGCATCGCGTGACCTTACCGTCTTTACCACAATTCGCTCACGCCAGCACCCTGAAAGTCTTCGGACCCACATTTTCCGCCCGCCAACCACAAAAGGGAACCTTTGCCATTGTGTATGACACGTTACGAAACAAGACGACTCCCCAGCTGAGCCTGGTGGTATATCGTACCCGCAACGATGGAGTCTCTTGGTATCCCGTTCCGGGTACGCCGTCATTGCCAACCACTTACGCACCCTACGGATGTAACTTTCTCAATGGGTCTACGGTGGATGTGTTCACTAACAATACATGGTACCAGATGCGGAACGGAGGCACGTCCTGGTACACGCCGGAGCACACCAATTTGCCTGCGTTTTTAAAGTCGTATCCGAATTTCTATGCCTTGGCCTCGGATACCGTCAACACGTCATGGCTGATCGTTGGTAGCGCTCCAAAAGTGACTGCTCCGGTGCGCACACTTCTCTTGAAAACAACAGACAGGGGACGTACATGGACGTCTGTAAACTGAAGAGAAAGCTCCTCTTCTTTTCTTAGGTACGTTCAAGACTACGATACATAGTATTCTGCGATGGGCAAACCCCCTTGATTATCCGTTTGCACGGTATCCAAATCCACACTGATTCCTGCAATCGACGCATTGCACTGTGTTTGAAATATTTGGTATCCCCTAACGTCTACGTTTGGGGTACTCCCGGAACACGAGCGCCAATAATGACTGAAATTCAAATCATAGTACAGTTGGGATGACGTTAAGGGTTCTGGCTCTCCCACATAAATTCCAGGAACGTATCCTGCACTCTGTACGGCGTCATACCAATCATTTGCCCAGGGGATCACTTCGCTGGCACTATTGGAAATGCCTTCGAGGTCTAACCATAGGTTACAGCCAGTTAAATATCCTATAGTTTGGGCTGCATTAATAGCATATTGCGCCCATTCCGCTCCGGTATAATCCGACACCATCCCGCTATAAAAACCCTCTACCATCATGACAGCGAAACCGTTTGTTAGAGCATTACTGAGGTCTGTGTCCGTCATGTGCTGCGTATAACCAATATAAAATCGATATCCATCGCTATATATCTGATTAAACTGTGTTGCTGATGGCGAATAATCTCGATCAAAACCGTTTGTTCCCGATGGAATATTTGCTGCTACTACGTGAGGGGAAATAATGTCTGGAGTACTATTCGCTGAGTCTCCCATAAGTAAAACCTCCTCGTTTTTTCTATCGTATAAACGTTGCGAGTCCAGTTTTGAAGATAACTTGAGCATACGCCCCGAAACCGACACTCAGCCGACAGTAATCCGGCATGTTTCCGACACTTTTTAAATGCCGGACTTGTCGACGGCATAACGGGTTACCAGTGAAAGATCTGCAAGATCCCGCCGTGATGCTCACGAGTTAGAACAAAACGTCGAGAGGCAGATTGTCATGAGACGGAGGGGGACTAGGCGGACGGCGTGCGCAGGCAATACCCGACAGCGCGGTAGGTCACTAACCGCCGGGGATGCCGGGGATGGGCTTCGAGGACCTGACGGATCCGGTGAATATGGCGCACCAGGTCATCGGGCACGCGGAGTTCCCCAGGCCAGCCTACCGCCAGTAATTGCTCTTCTGCCACGACGGTATTGGGATGATGGGCTAGATACGCCAAAATGTCCCAGCTACGGGCAGGCAAGGGACAAAAGCGGCGACCGCGCCAGACTCCGTGAAGCCCAAAATCGATGCGAATTTGTGTCGATAACACCAAAATCTCGGCCATCGTCGCCTCCGTGCGTGGATACTCGCTGGATCGGACAGGGGCGGAAGCCGAGACAAGAACAAGCCGTCTGATCGACGGGCAGTCAGGCTATCTGGTCCTGATAGTGCAGAACGACAGACCCTATGACTTTGCGACCCCGGCTTCCGCACGGGTGTGCCCTGTGAAGTGTTGGTAATGATATAACGCAAATGAAGCGGGACAAGTTACACCGGGGCAAGGCAGAAAGCAAGATATGCTCTGCGTTCGGGAAAGCCCACCCCATTGCGCGTGAGCAATGCAAGGCGTTTCATAGACGTCGCATCTATTACACCATCATTTCAACAGAATATCGCTGAGAGAATCCAGTGCTCTGAGAACGCGGGCTCAATCACAGGATACGGATACCAAAAAATTGTGTTCAAACATCGGTCACGGACGTCTGGAACATCGGCGCATCCGCAGTAGCACCGCCCTCAATAATTTCGCGAAATTCCCCTACGTTCGTCAGGTGTTTTGGTTGGAGCGCAAAACAACCCTGTTCTGTTAAAGACCCCTTGCATCGAGACATCGGGTGAGATAATATGACTTGGGGTACACTTCCTTTAATACCAGTCCCGCGAGGCTGGAAAGGGGCACCAAGGTTTTGCTCTAGCCGTCGCAGGGTTAGAGCATTTTTTGTTGGGAGGAATTCAGTGGCTGAGGCAGAAATTTTGGACCATGATGGGATGCGTCGGTCCTTAATGCGGATTGCTCACGAAATCATCGAACGGAACCACGGCGTGGATAACCTGGTGTTGGTGGGCGTTCGAAATCGGGGGGTGCCGCTTTCCCGACGGATTCGGGATAACCTCTATCGGGTGGAGAATGTCTCCGTTCCGGTGGGGATGGTTGATATTGGACTCTATCGGGATGATTGGTCCCAGCGTCCATTTGCGCGGGTGCAACCGACGGCTATCGAGGTGGATCTCGATAAACGTGTGGTGATTTTGGTGGACGACGTGCTGTTTACCGGCCGAACGGTGCGCGCGGCCATGGAAGCCTTGGCCGATTACGGGAGACCTAAGGCGATTCAATTAGCCGTGTTGATCGACCGTGGTCACCGTGAACTACCGATTCGTGCAGATTATGTGGGAAAGAATGTCCCTACGGCTCGCACGGAACAAGTAAGAGTATGGTTGCAGGAAGTGGATGGTGAGGATCGGGTTTTCGTCGAGAAACATCCTGAAATAAACGGTGACGAACAAAAGGGGTAGACGATCGTGCAAGACTTTATTGGGTTGCAGGGGTTAGAGGCGGGAGAACTCACGGAGCTGCTTACGCTAGCCGAAACCCTGTCCGACATTCTGACCCGTCCCATTAAGAAGGTTCCGACCCTCCGCGGTAAAGCGATTGCGAATCTCTTTTTTGAGGCCAGCACGCGTACGCGAAACTCCTTTGAGCTGGCAGGGAAATACATGAGTGCCGATGTGATTAACTTTCAGGCGAGTGGTTCGAGTGTCGAAAAAGGAGAAACTCTATACGACACCGCTTCGAATCTTATGGCAATGGGAATTGATGCGGTTGTAATGCGGCATAAGGTGGGAGGAAGTCCTGGCTTGTTGGCGGATCTGCTGGAGATTCCGGTCATTAATGGCGGAGATGGGATGCATGAGCATCCAACCCAGGGTCTCTTAGATCTTTTGACGATTAAGCTCCACCGTGGGCGTGTCGCTGGACAAAAAGTGGCGATTGTGGGCGACGTGTTGCATAGCCGGGTGGCGCGGTCTGACATCTGGGGGCTTAGTATCATGGGTGCCGAGGTTACCATCGTAGGCCCGCCGAACCTACTTCCTCCAGGGTTACCAGTGAAAACCACGACGGATCTCGAAACCGGTATCCGTGGTGCTCACGTGATTCAAGTGCTGCGGCTTCAACGAGAACGTCAGGCTGGAGGAGAAATTCCGTCTTTACGGGAATACCGCGAACGATGGGGTCTTACACAAGATCGTGTCGACAGGTGGGCCCCCGAGGCTTTAATAATGCATCCGGGACCTCAAAATCGGGGAGTTGAGATTGACAGCGACGTATTAGATGGCCTCCAAAGCATGGTTTTGGATCAGGTTCGCTTGGGGGTAGCGGTACGGATGGCGGTCCTATATCGACTACTGGGAGGGCATAATGAAATCTAACCAAAACATCCGGTCCGACCAGAGTTGGCACATTAAGAACGTCCGGATCTTGGACCCTTTCACGGGTGTGGATAGTGCGGGCGATCTTTATGTGGAAGACGGACACTTTACCGACACCAAGAAGTCGCACATGACGGTAGTAGATGCCCACGGTCTATGGGCAGTGCCCCGGCTCACGGACATGCATGTACATTTTCGTGAGCCCGGCCAGGAACATAAGGAGGATTTGCTGTCCGGAAGCCGGGCGGCGGCCGCCGGAGGCTTTACGGTGGTGGCAACGATGCCCAATACGGTGCCGGTTATCGACATCCCTGCTTTGGTCGACTGGCAAATCCGCCGTGGTCAAGAAATTGGTTTAGTGGACATCTGGCCAATCGGGGCAGTCACCAAGGGCTCTCGAGGTCAGGAATTGGCCGAGATGGGAATGATGCAAAGAGCAGGAGCAGTGGGTTTCTCTGATGATGGTCAGGCCGTAGACCAGGCCCGCCTGATGCGAGCGGCCTTGAGTTACGCCGCCACCCTAGGATGCCCAATCGTCCAACATGCCGAAGACCGGAACTTATCCCAAGGGTCTGTGATGCACGAGGGTGAGGTGTCATCGCGAGTGGGCCTTCCGGGGGTGCCCGGCGTGGCAGAATCCGGGGTGGTGTGGCGCGACGTGGAACTAAGCCTGTTAACGGGCGCCCTACTCCATATCGCCCACGTTTCTACGATTGGCTCACTTGACGCCGTGCAGTATGGCAAGGCCCGAGGGGCACGGGTGACGGCCGAAGCGACCCCGCATCACCTCTTCCTTACGGATCAAGCGGTGGCAGACTGGAAAACCCATCCGGTGACGAAAGTTAATCCTCCCTTGCGTCCCGAATCTTTTCGACAGGCATTACTAGAGGCTGTGGCATCCGGGTTGGTATCGGTCATCGCGAGTGATCATGCGCCTCATCATCGCGACGAAAAGAGTGCCCCGTATCTCGATGCGCCGTATGGTATTAGCGGACTAGAAACGAGTCTCGGAACTGTCTTGACGGCGTTGTTGCATAGCGGACGAATGAAACCTTTGGATTTGTTGTCCCGGATGACCGTGGGACCACATCGAGTGCTCATGATGGATTATCCCGGAGTGGTGGCTGGCGCCCGAGCGGACTTGACGTTAATCGACCCTCATCACCGATGGGCGGTCGACCCCACGCGATTTTACTCCCAAGGGAAGAATACCCCAATGGCCGGAGTCGAATTGACTGGTCGGGCCGTGGCCACCATGTTAAGGGGGGCATGGACAATGCGAGATGGGGAGGTGCTAGGTTGAGTGTTTCAGGGAGTCTGGTGTTTCAGAACGGGAAACGTTATCAAGGCACCTTAATTGGTGCCACCGAGGACATCGTGGCAGGGGAAGTGGTGTTCAATACCGCCATGACCGGTTACCAAGAAATTTTGACCGACCCTTCGTATTACGGGCAAATTGTCGTGCTTACCTATCCCTTGATTGGGAATTACGGAACTTTTGCTGAGGCTGCGGAATCGTTGTTTCCCTGGGCATTTGGGGTGGTTATGCGCGAAAATTCTTTGGTGCCATCCCATTGGGGCGAAATCGAGTCGATTGAGGATTACTTGCACCGCTACCACAAGATTGGGCTCGTTGGAGTGGATACCAGAAGCCTCACGCGGTACCTGCGTGCTGAGGGCACGCAGGTAGCCGCTTTGGCGGCGGATGACAAGGACTCCCAAGGGGTCCTAGAGGCACTATCCGGTGTGGACTTGCGCGATAGCGTATTTAAGGTCGCGACGCCAAGACCGATTACGATTCCGGGAGATGGCCCGCACATCGTGGTCGTGGACTATGGTGCTAAAAGTTCTATAGTAACCGAACTGCAACGGCGTGGTGCCCGGGTTACCCTAGTCCCTCCAGGGACGAGTGTGGATGAAATTAAGGAACTAACACCCGACGGCGTGGTGCTCTCCAATGGACCTGGAAATCCGGCAAGTATCCCCGAAGTGTTGCCCACGGTGCGCTACATCATCGATCACTACCCGACTTTAGGGATTTGCCTAGGACATCAGTTGATTGGTTTGGCGGAGGGCGCCCGTACCTATCCCCTGAAGTTTGGTCATCACGGGGCAAATCATCCGCTGTGGGATCATGTGAACCAAAGAGTGTTGATAACGGCCCAAAATCATGGGTATGCCGTGGATGCTAAAGATCTTGAGGACCGGTACCAGGTGCGCCTCACTAATTTGCACGACCAGACGGTGGAGGGACTCCAACATCGCACGCTGCCAATCTTGTCGGTACAGCATCACCCTGAAGCAGGCCCGGGACCTTCCGACTCGCTTTACCTGTTTGACGAATTCATGGGGCTGGTAACCGGCCACAAGGAGGAACAACGTGCCTAAACGGCGAGACATAAAAAAAGTTGTGGTGATCGGGTCGGGCCCTATCGTGATTGGCCAAGCGGCGGAATTTGATTATGCGGGTACTCAAGCCTGCCGTTCTTTAAAAGAAGAAGGGATAGAAGTCGTTCTGGTGAACAGTAACCCGGCGACCATCATGACCGATCTGTCGGTCGCCGATACCGTATACATCGAGCCGTTAACCGTATCGTTCCTGGCATACATCCTTGGGAAAGAACGCCCCGATGGGTTATTGGCCACACTCGGAGGTCAGATGGGTTTGAATCTTGCGACCGATTTATCTCGAGCGGGCATTTTAACCGACTTAGGGGTTCAGGTGCTGGGAACTTCCATCGCGAGCATCGAATTGGCGGAGGACCGCGAGGCTTTTAGACGTCTCATGTTGTCGCTTGGTCATCCAATACCGCATAGTAAGAGCGTGACGACCACGGAAGAAGGCTTGGAATTTGCCGCCACAATCGGCTACCCGCTGGTGCTCCGGCCCGCCTATACTCTCGGTGGCAGTGGCGGAGGATTTGTCCACGATGACATCCAAATGTTGGAACGCCTGCCGCATGCCTTGGCCCTGAGTCCGATCACGCAGGTGTTGGTGGAGGAGTCCATTGCGGGGTATAAAGAAGTTGAGTACGAAATGATCCGGGATAGTCGCGGCAGCGCCATTACGGTGTGCAATATGGAGAATTTTGATCCCGTTGGGGTGCATACCGGGGATTCTATTGTGGTGGCACCCAGCCAAACGCTTACAGATGGCGAGTATCATCTTTTGAGGACGGCAGCCTTAGATATTGTGCACCACCTAGGCGTTCAAGGAGGATGCAACGTACAGTTTGCGTTGCATCCCAATGGGCAGTATCGGGTGATTGAGGTGAACCCTCGGGTATCGCGTTCTAGTGCCCTTGCGTCTAAGGCGACCGGGTACCCGATTGCCCGAATCGTGGCCAAACTGGCTATTGGTCTTACTTTGGAAGAAATTGCCAACCCAGTAACGGAACGGACCACCGCCGCATTTGAGCCCGCCTTAGACTATGTGGTGGCCAAGATACCGCGCTGGCCCTTCGATAAATTTGCCTCGGCCAACCGGACGCTTGGCACGCAGATGAAGGCAACGGGAGAAGTCATGGCGATTGATCGGACGTTTCCGAGTGCGATTCAAAAGGCCATCCGTTCGTTGGAGATTAAGCGAAACGGGGTGAGAGGTGCCAAAGAGGCTGCCGCAACCGACGTTGAATTATGGGAAGGTGCCGTGATTCCTAGCGATGAGCGTCTGTTTTATATTGCAGAGGCATTAGCGCGGGGTATTACCGTCGCTCAATTGAACGAAAAGACATGGATCGACCGATGGTTCTTAGAGGGGCTGCAAGATATCGTTGTGATGGAAAAATGGCTTGAGGATAATCCGCAACGATGGACAGAACGAATCCGCTCCTTAAAACAAATGGGATTTAGTGATAATCGGATTGCTTCGTTGGTGGGCGAGACCGAAGATGGGGTCCGGGCACAACGGGTTCAACAAGGAGTGGTGCCCGTCTATAAGATGGTGGACACGTGCGCCGGGGAATTCCCCGCCGTCACTCCGTACTACTACGCGACATACGAAGACGAGAACGAGGCGACACCACTCGAGGGACCCAAGATTTTGGTAATGGGGTCGGGGCCGATACGAATCGGGCAGGGTATCGAGTTTGATGCGGCCAGTGTATACGCCTTAGAAGCTCTAAGGGCAAACGGTTATCGAGCGATAATGATTAACAACAACCCCGAGACCGTATCGACGGACTTTAACGCCTCAGATCGCCTCTATTTTGAACCGTTGACGTTGGAGGATGTACTGAACGTGATTGACTTGGAAAAGCCGCTCGGAGTAATTGTGCAGTTCGGTGGACAGACGGCCATAAACTTAGCGGAGGATTTGCACCGCTGCGGCGTGAAGATATTTGGCACCCAGCTGGATGGCATCCGAGGGGCCGAGGATCGTGAGGCGTTTGATCAAATCTTAAGTGCCAACCAGATTCAACGGCCACCAGGGCGGACGGCCACGACCACCGCCGAGGCTTTAAATGCGGCCCAAACCGTTGGTTTTCCGGTGTTGGTGCGGCCTTCTTACGTGCTGGGGGGGCGTGCTATGGAGATTATCGATGACGCGGATCAACTGTCTAATTATCTCTTACGAGATCAAGAGATGCGTCCCGGTCGACCCCTTCTAATCGATCGCTATATGAATGGATTGGAGCTTGAAGTCGATGCGGTCAGTGACGGGAAGGACGTCATAATTCCGGCGATCATGGAGCATGTGGAACGGGCCGGGATTCACTCTGGGGATTCGGTGGCCGTGCTTCCCCCGGTGCGTGCCTCGAAAGAGGTCTTGGACCGGGTGGTTGAGATTACCACGACACTCTGTCGAAGTCTCGGGGTGCGGGGATTGCTGAATGTACAGTTTGTGGCCGTAGGGGATGAAGTCTATGTGATTGAAGCGAATCCGCGTGCTAGTCGCACGGTGCCTTTTATTATTAAGGCGACCGGTGCACCCATGGTGGAAATGGCTATGACAGCGGCGGTAGAGGGGCGATTAAGACCCGAATGGCATCGGGGCCTTTGGCCTCAAACGCGGCACTTTGCGGTGAAGATGCCGGTCTTCTCATTTGGCAAGCTAGATATGGTGGACGCTGCCTTAGGACCTGAAATGAAGAGTACCGGCGAGGTCATGGGCATTGATCAGGACTTTGCGAGCGCGCTCTATAAGGCCTTGTTAGCGGGCGGATTCCGATTGCCGGCAGGAGGCAAGGTGCTCGTGACCATCGCGGATCAAGACAAACAGGAGGCCCTGCCGTATCTTGAAGAGCTTGCCCGTCTCGGCTACCGACTTTACGCTACCACGGGGACATTAGCCCTCTTATCGGCCATAGGGATCCCCGCTACGCCTGTGTATAAACTCGGCGAGCGACGGCCGCATCTGGTAGACCTCATTCGCCAGGGACTCTTCGACCTGGTCATCAACACTATTAGTGTGGGGGGCCATCGAGAACGTGAAGGTTTTCTGATTCGACGGGCTACCGTCGAACGGGGTATCATGTGCTTTACATCATTGGATACCCTGAGAGCAGCTCTTGAAGCCTTGCGGACACGGTCACGACAGGCGTTTGGGGTAAACTCGTTGAATCATTGGGTCCTTCGCTATCGCCACGACATGCAATCATTGACTCACCAAGAGGAGATGCGATGATTCATTTACTACGAGTCCCGATCATTCGCCGTGAAGAACCAGCTCCTGGCCACGTTGAGCTCTGGCTTCAGAGCCCAGAGCTCGCTACCTCGACGCCTGGACAATTTGCCGATGTGGTGACAGAAGGCATGTTGCGACGGCCAATTTCTTTCTCTCGCATCGATCGCGCTAATCATCAGGTCGCAATGCTCCTCCAAGTGGTGGGTGATGGCACTCGATGGCTGGCGGCCCAACGACCGGGGACGATGCTCGACGTCATGGGCCCCTTGGGTAATGGGTTTTTGCCGCCAGCCCCCGCTCGCGATTGGTGTCTAGTGGGTGGGGGCGTAGGAATTCCCCCGCTATATGCGGCGGTTCAGGCTTGGGGTACGCACACGGCGAGCCGACCCACAGTGATTTTGGGGGCGCGCGATCAGCAACTACTGCTTTTGGTCGATGAATTTCAGGCATTGGGGTGTGTCGTAGAAATCACTACGGACAACGGCACGCGTGGCCGTCGAGGAACGGTTGAGGCACCACTCTGTGACTGGCTGGATTCGCACCCCGACGGCCAAGTCTACGCATGCGGGCCGACCCCCATGTTGGCCAGTGTAGCACGGCTTACCCAGGGACGCACCGGCATTTTCCTCGCGCTTGAGCAACGTATGGGATGCGGGATTGGTGCCTGCCTCGCCTGCGTGATACCCGGTTATGGAGTATCCGGCCAAGCGGGCTATCTTCGAGTGTGCACGGATGGCCCTGTATTCCGGTCGGAGGAGTTGATTTTCGAATGAAACTTTCGGTGAATTTGCCACGCGGGCTCGTCCTGAAAAACCCTATTGTGGCCGCATCGGGAACGTTTGGATTCGGTCCGGAATATAAGGACTTGGTCAACATCGGGGATTTAGGTGGGGTGAGTGTGAAAGGGGTGTCACCGGAACCGTGGCCGGGCAATCCACCACCCCGGGTTTGGGAGACTACCGGAGGCCTCTTAAATTCGATCGGGCTGCAAAACCATGGTGTTGAGGCATTTTGTGCGCACGACCTTCCGTTCTTGCGCGACACTGGGACGGCCGTGATTGTGAATATCATCGGACATACCGTGGAGGAATACCAACGCGTCGCCGAGCGCCTCGCTAAGGAGCCGGGCGTGAGTGCCCTGGAGGTCAATATTTCCTGTCCAAACATTAAACAGGGGGGGATGAGCTTCGGCCACGATCCGGACCAAGCTTATTTAGTGACCCAGGCGGTCAGAAAGGGATCAGATCTCCCTATGATGGTGAAGCTGTCACCGAACGTGCCGAGCCCCGCTGTCATTGCTGAAGCCGTACAAAGCGCCGGAGCCGATATGATATCGGCCATCAATACCCTGGTCGGCCTAGCCATCGATAAAGAGCGACGGCGTCCTGCTCTTGGTGGAACAACAGGCGGATTGTCGGGACCCGCGATAAAGCCGATTGCCCTCCGTGTTGTGTATGAAGTTGCCCAGCGAGTGAAAATCCCAATCATTGGAATGGGAGGGATTACAACGGCCTCTGACGTCGTGGAATTTCTTATGGCAGGTGCCCATGCGGTTATGGTGGGGACCGTGACATTCCAATATCCGCGGCGGATGCAAGAAATTGTCGCCCAATTGCCGGATGAACTGTTACGTTGGGGGTTTTCGAGTGTGCAAGAGGCCGTCGGAGCCGCCTTGCCAAGCAAAAGAGGAGGATTATTCGATGCACTCACCTAATCTCTGGATCGCCTTGGATGTACCTACCCAGAAAGAGGCAGAAGCACTCATTGATCAGTTTCATCCTCATCGGCAGTTTAAAGTGGGTCTTGAACTTTTTGCTGGAATGGGACCTCAGGGAGTCCGCCGATTCGTAGACCAAGGGCTTCAAATCTTTTTGGATTTGAAGCTCCATGATATTCCGACGACAGTCGGTCGGACTCTCCAACAAATCCAGCATCTGGGGGTGTCTTTGACGACCGTTCATGCGAGCGGTGGAGCGTCGATGTTGGACGAAACTGTTCAGATTGGGGATACGGCGGTGGTTGCGGTAACCGTGTTAACCAGTCTGGGTACTCTGGAACTCGACCAATTGGGATGGATCAGTCCGGGCGACTTGGTGCCACGGTTGGCCCGGTTAGCCCAAGCCAAGGGACTGAGCGGAGTGGTAGCATCAGCATCTGAAATTGACGGCATCAAGCGACTGTGGCCCCGGGCTCGTATTGTGGTGCCGGGCTTAAGGTGGGGATCGGGGGGGGCCGACGACCATGCCTCTGTCATGGACCCTTATCAGGCGTACAAGCTCGGCGCCACGGATTTGGTAATCGGACGCTCTTTGACCCGGGCTCCCGACCCGAGGTGGGCCTATGAAGCACTGCAATCTTATTTTAAGGAGAATTCGGATGCCGTGGGATCTTAGTGAGTTATCCAAACACCAGGCCTATTTAAGGGGCCATTTTCTATTGACTACGGGTCGTCATAGTGACCAGTTTTTATTGATGGCGCGTCTAACCGAAAATCCTCAGGCGCTGGCGGGATGGACGAAGGAATTGGCACGCCGATTAAAGGGCTATGGAGCCAGAACCGTTGTGGGTCCGGCTTTGGGGGGGATTATCCCCGCATACGCCGTTGCATCTGAGTGGGAGAACGGTCGCATGTTGTTCACCGAAAAAGTCGAGGGGGGTGCCATGCGGTTTAAGCGGGGATTCACATTGGCACCCCAGGAACCCGTCGTCGTCGTGGAAGACGTGGTCACGACAGGTAGCTCCGTCGACAAGGTGATTCAGGCTATCAAGGAAGCGGGCGGGATCGTGGTGGCCGTCGGGGCCTTGGTGGATCGGGGTCACGCCAAGCCGCACTGGGACGACTTTGGGTTTGAGAGCCTGCTACGGCTCGCCCCGGGGTCTATTCCGACATGGGACCCACGGGAATGCCCATTATGCCAGGAAGGTCTTCCGTTAAGTAGACCTAAAGCATAGTTTTCTAGGGGGATTTCTCACCTAGCTTATCGCGTATGGCCCCAAGACGGCGCAGTCGCTCCGCATCCGGCGTGATGTAAAGTGTTTTTTCCTGTCGGTAAAGCACTTGGCCAGGCTCGCTATGCGGACGTTTTTTTACGTGCTTGCGCCGCGTATAATCCACCGGAACCATCGAGGATTGAGCAGCTTGGCTATAAAAAACGGCGAGTTCAGCAGCATCCAAGAGGTCTTCGAGATTCGGATGGGTCTTGCCACAAGATAAAATCACATGGGAACCCGGTGATTGTTTGACATGAAACCATAGGTCGTCAGGCCTTGCCACGCGAAACGTGAGGCTGGCGTTTTCGAGCCGGGAACGACCGACCAGGATGGTCTGTCCACTCTGGCTTGAAAAACGTCGGTAGGGCTGCAAATCATTTCGGCTACGGGAACCATAAGCAGTTTTAGCCCGGCTCAAATGCCCGCGAATCCATTCTTTATCGAGACTTTCCGCGTTAAGTTTCCCCTGTTCTTTATGGAGATCGATCAGTTCGGATTTCAATTGGGGTATCATCAAGCGTAATGACTCCTGGCGAGATTTCTGCTTTCGAGCTTGACGATATAAGTCCTCGGCACGTTCCCAAGGGGTTTGATCAGATTCCAGTGTGAGTACCACGGTTTTCTGCGGGTTCCGTAAACTGGGTACGGCTAGTGAATAGGGGCGGACTTGGCTTTGAAACTCGTGCTGATAGCCTAACCAAAGGTCCGCTTCCTCGCGCCAGGGTTCGGGATCTACCGCACTTTGTTTTTCAAACGCATCAAGCTTGTCCTGGAGATGACTAATGCGCTGATCCCAAATGCGGCGGAGTTGCGTGATATCAGCCTGTCGACGCTGTTGCTCTTCTCGTGCGATAAACACTTCATCAAGGACTCGCTCAGGATCCTCGACTCGCTCGGCGTGATACCCCGCTTGCGGATATACCCACACGTCCGGCATTCTTGGTTTGGCCGAGACAATTCCGTGATCCTCGGGCGTTAATCGGTAAAAATGGTATTCGCCGTGCTCCCAGTCATCGCAAAATTGCTGCCAACTCCAATTGGGCGCATCCTGTTGTCGCGTTTTCGCCCACGGAGTGAGGTCCCGCGCTTGATGAGTGGCACAAGGGTTGGCGACGGACGGAGGCGGATTGTAGGGACTCCCGGGCCATACCGTGCGACCTGGCCTGCCGGGTGCAACCCGTTTCAAGGCGTCCAGAATGACATTGTCATCTTTGAGCACAATGAAATTGGTCAGGTGCCCCGCGAGCTCGACAATGATGGTGCGGCGGACGAGTTGTTCTAGGTCGTCGAGATGAGTGATCTCCAGGCGTATCCAACGCTCAAAGGCAGGTACGCTGACACTGACCACCCGAAAGGGCAGGATTCTCTGTAAAAACCCTGGGAGGGGCTTCTTGCGAGATTTGTGGGGGAGCGGGCGGAGCGTAAAATGCATGCGAGCAAGCCCTGGCGCAAGCGATACCAAAAGTCGGACGGGACGCCCGTTCTCAGGCTCCCGTCCTGATAAGAGAAGGGTTGCGCCATCTTCAACCACAATCGAGTAAAACTCCAGGCCAACGAGAGAGGACTGCCATCGTTGTTCCAAGGCACGTACTAACAAGGCATCAAAAGGCATGACAGGTTGGCTCCATTTCTGTATAGCGATCAAATAGCATTGTACGATTCTATGGGTTCGATTAAAAGAGACTACACAAGAGGTAGATTTCACACGGCAATGGTGGGATAATGGCTACGGAATGACTTCGGAACGTCCGCCTGAAGCCATGTTAATATTTTTTTGGGGGGATTGCCGTGGCACAGGACGGTACGCGCGTGGCAAATGGATTGCGAGCGATATGGGACAACTTGCCTTCCGAGAAATTCACCACGCGGTCCAATTATGTATGGTTAGTCGTAGGGACGGTTTGTATCGGGGCCTTCATGGCTGCGCTGGACGCAAGTATTGTAAATGTAGCCCTGCCGGTGATGAGCACCTCGTTTCATGCCTCGGCAAGCATTGTCGGATGGGTATTAATTTCCTATCTGTTGACGTTGGCAACGCTTCTGACATTTTTTGGTCGTATGGCAGATATGTTGGGACGACGGCCATTATATACGTTAGGTTTTTTGGTGTTCATCATTGGCTCTGCGGCATGTGGGGCTGCTTTTAATTTACCGATGCTGATCGTCTCACGGGTGTTTCAAGCGGCCGGTGCTGCGATGTTGCAAGCTAACTCAGTCGCAATCATTACGGCTACGATGCCGGCGTCCATGCGGGGCAAGGCCATCGGAATTCAGGGCTCCGCACAAGCCATTGGACTATCTCTCGGCCCGGCCATTGGGGGAGCCCTCATCGGATTATTTGGCTGGAGGGCAATTTTTTACGTGAATGTTCCCGTAGGTCTACTCGGGATGACGTTGGCGGCCTTAATCTTACCCAAGGATCGTCTTTCTGGGAGTAAGACGAGTTTTGACTGGTGGGGTACGATTTTATTTACCCCCTTCTTAGTGGCCCTCATGCTGGCCCTGACGGAAGGTAATATCTGGCACTGGAATTCCCCGCGGATCGTGGGGCTTTTTTTCGCCGCTATCATCCTATTGGTGGCGTTTGTGATGCGTGAGCGGTCTTTTCGCGCACCGTTGGTGGATCTAAAACTGTTCAAGATTCCGGTCTTTAGCATGGGCAACTTCACTGGACTTTTGTCATATCTGGCGATGTTCGGAGTGCTCTTTTTGATGCCGTTCTTCTTTGAGCGGGTTTCCCGATTCGACTCCGCGATTACGGGACTGATTCTCACGGCGGTTCCTCTGGGTATGACTGTCGTGGCACCGAAGGCTGGTGGCCTTGCCGATCGCTATGGGGCGCGACTTTTGACAACCCTAGGAATGAGCATTACCGCCCTGTCGACCTTGTTCTTGGCGTTGAGCATTGCGCTACACACTAACTTATATTTTATGGTGCTAGAATTGGTGTTCGTGGGCGTGGGACTCGGTATCTTTACGCCACCTAACAATAGTTCCGTAATGGGAAGCTTGCCACCGGATCGTTTGGGAGTAGGGGGAGGAATCCTTAATATGGCGCGGTCCTTGGGAATGGCGATGGGAACCGCTTTATCGAGTACCCTGATGGCCGCGTTCTTGGTCATCCATGGCGGGACTGAACGACCTGGCGGTCCGACATTGCCGTGGATTCCTGCCGTGCGTTATTCGCTCGTGGTGTTAGTTGCGGTGTCGCTCGTGGCTGCGGCTTTTTCACTGTTTCGCGTGGCGGGGACTAAAAAGAATGATGCCCACGAATCCATGCCCATGGAATGGTAGCCGTCACAAATAATGGTTGCACTCACGGGCGACGAGATAGATACTAACAGCAACACTTATGCTAGATTGTGCGGGAGGGACGACTTGATGTGGACGGTGGTTTATATTGCGCCGACCGTTGCGATGGCAGATCGCCTAAAGGGTATTTTGGAGTCAGAGGGTATGTTGGTGAATCTGAAACGGATCGATGTGGACGACGTCGGACGCGGCAACATTGAGATCCAGGTACCCGAGGGCGAGGCTGAAGAGGCGCATGAAATCATTACGGAAAACCTGGGGCGATTGAGGTAATGCGACGGACGAAAATCGTTGCGACGTTAGGGCCCGCTACTGATGGCGTAGAATCGTTATCCGAGATGATCCGTGCCGGAGTGGATGTAGTGCGGCTAAATCTATCTCACGGACTGTGGGACGTGCATCAAAAGAGGATTCAGATGGCCCGTCAGGCGGCCGCTCGGGTGGGCCAAGAAATTGGGGTTATGCTAGATACTCGTGGACCGGAGGTGCGGTTGGGTTCCCTGGCAAGACCATTGCGATTGATGCCGGGAGACCGTATCCAGATCGATCAGGAGTCAAGTCAGAATGACGCGACGCTCACGGTCAGTTGGAATGGGTTGTTCGACGTCGTCAAGCCCGGAGAGTTTCTCTGGATCGATGACGGGCGGATTATTGTTGAGGTCGAATCCGTTGAGGCTTATCGCATGACCGTGGTTGCCCGCAACGGGGGTACCGTGCAATCCCATAAAAAACTCTCTAGACCCAAAGCCGGTTGGCCCTTGGATCCCCTGACGGAAGTTGACGAAGAGTGTCTCATTCGCGGTATTCGCGAAGAGGGTATTGACTTTGTGGCACTGTCGTTTGTGCGCACCGTCGATGATATGTTTTCGGTGCGGAGATTTTTAGAGCAGCACGATTTGGAGACGTTTCTGATCGCCAAGATCGAAAACCGTATCGGGATGGACAATCTTGAAGAGATTCTTAGGGTATCCGACGGCGTCATGGTGGCACGCGGTGATCTTGGTGTGGAACTTCCCGAAGAGGAGGTCCCGGAGCTTCAAAAGGCTATTATTGGCGCCGCGAATGTCCTGGGGCGACCCGTGGTTACGGCCACTCAAATGCTCGAATCCATGGTGGAGCACGATCGGCCCACACGGGCTGAGGTGACGGATGTTGCTAACGCCATTTGGGACGGGAGTGATGCCGTCATGTTATCTGCGGAAACCGCAGTGGGAAGTTACCCAGTGGAGACCGTCGAGATGATGGCGCGAATAGCGGTAAGAGCCGAACAGTCCACGATTTATAGCCACAAACCAGAATTTCACCGCGATCGCATTGCCGACGTCGTGAGCCACGCGGCGGCCCAGATTGCTGAAGAGTTGCATGCCCGCGCTATTCTTACCCCCACAGAGTCAGGATACACCGCCCGTATGGTCTCGCGTTCGCGACCTACGGTGCCCATCCTAGCCCTGTCGACCCATCTCAAAAGTCTTCGACAATTGACGCTATTTTGGGGAGTCTTGGGAATTCGTATGGAACCGATCGAGGAGACAGACGATATGGTAAAAGAGGCGATTGCGACCACTATTCGTAGTGGATATCTCGACCAGGGGGATTTAGTCGTGGTGACGGCGGGGACCCCTTACGCCACACCGGGAACGACTAATCTGGTTCGGGTCGAGACGATTGCAGAGCCTATATTACACGGACAAGGCGTGGGAGGACAGCTTCGGGCGGTGACAGGACCTATCGTTTATCTCCCGTTGCGGAACGAACCCCCGGATAATTTTGTGGCAGTGGTTGACGGATACCGGCGAGAGTGGGTCCCCATGCTAGAAAATGCGATAGCCATTATCGCCACGGATGCTGGTCTAAGTTCGGATGTGGCGATATACGCAACGGGGGGACATATTCCTGCTGTGGTGGGTCTCCAAGGGATAGTCAGAGCTTTACCGGAGGGTCAATATGTGACCGTGGATCCCGTTCGGGGCCTCGTGTATCGGGGACGCGTTAAGGTTTAATTAGGGTGCCAAGCACCATTCAGCGGGGGATGATATTGTGCAAGTGTACCTCAACGGAAATTTTGTAGCGGAAGAAAGTGCAGCGATATCCATCGATGATCGTGGTTTTTTGTTTGCCGACGGGGTATATGAAGTGGTTCATGTCTACGGGCGAACCCTTTTTGAATGGGATCTCCACATGGCCCGTTTGCAAGAAAGTTTACGGGGGATAGAGTTGCCGGTGGTCGACTTGGCCCAATTGCACAATGTGGCCGAGCATTTGGTATCCGGTCTTGGCGAGTCTGAGGACGAGGCTAGTCTCTACCTTCAAATTACTCGAGGCGCCCATCGACGCTCGCACGGGTTTCCCCCCTTAGGCAGTACCGAACCCACGATATTAATGTGGGTACGACCCACCGTTGCGATTAGTCAGCAGACGATTGAAGAAGGGGTCTCTATGATCTCTGTGCCTGATGACCGCTGGGCCAAGGTATGGATTAAGACGGTGGGACTTTTACCCAATGTGCTGGCTAAGCATAAAGCTCAACAGGCAGGCGCTTTCGACGCTATCTTTATTCGTGACGGGATGGTTACGGAAGCCACCAGCGCCAATCTTTTTATTGTCAAGGATGGGGTTTTACACACGGCTCCCATCACCAACTATATTTTGCCCGGCATCACTCGTCAGGTGGTTTTGGAAATCGCCGCGACCAATGGCCTGCCCATCGATCTGAAGCCCTTTTCCTATGAAGACTTATTGGCAGCAGATGAGGCGTTTCTCACGGGGACGTTAACCGAGGTGTTGCCCATTCGTGAAGTTGATGGACATCTTGTGCGACAAGCCAGTGGCCCTATTGCGCGGCAACTGCTGACGGAACTACATCGTCGTGCGGGCAAGTCAGGGAAATAAACCGTTGGGTCGTGGAGGCACGTTATGCATGTTGTGTTGATAGAACCAGAAATCCCTCCCAATACGGGGAATATTGCACGAACCTGCGCCGCTACGGGAGCGATTCTGCATCTGGTAGAACCGTTGGGGTTTTCGATTAGTGACCGCAATTTAAAAAGGGCTGGGGTTGATTACTGGCACTTGGTTGAAGTGCATGTCCATGCATCGTGGGAGGACCTCCCAGAAGCGCTTCGGATTCCTGAGAGACTCCACCTTTTTACATCGCATGCGAAGGTGCGCTATTCCGACATCCACTATGGTCCTGATGATGTGCTGGTGTTTGGGCGCGAATCGGTGGGACTGCCTCGGACTCTTCTCAATTATTATCCCAGTCGCACACGGGTAATCCCCATGAATGCCCACGTGCGATCGTTGAATCTTTCAAATGCGGTGGCGATCGTCGTGTACGAAGCGGAGCGCCAAAGAGATTTTTCCGACCTCGATGCATAAAAATTTGACGTTTGTCCATATAATCCACTGATAGCGACAGAGGAGGGGGTGTGATGTCACTCCTTTTAATTCTCATTAGTGGCATGGTACTCATCGTGCTGTCAGCGGACTATTTCACGAATGGGGTGGAGTGGCTAGGCTATGGATTAGGGCTCGACGAAGGAGCGGTGGGATCGTTACTGGCGGCCCTAGGAACAGCATTGCCGGAAACCCTGGTGCCAGTGATTGCGATAGTCTTTAGTGGGAATTCGACCAGTGGCGCGATTGGCCTCGGAGCTATTTTAGGGGCACCTTTAATGTTGTCAACCCTCGCATTCATGATTATTGGCGTGGGTCTATGGACGCACGGGAGACGAGAACCGACGCTGCCGAGTGGGGCCGTGGAGCGTGATATAAGCTTTTTTTTATTAGGGTTTGCGCTTGCGTTGGGAAGTGGATTCACGCCAGAGAGTTGGCATCGCCCCGTCGCCGCTATATTGGTTATCGGCTACGGATGGCACGTGTATCGACTTATCCATACGGGTCGTGAGTTGAAGGCATCAGTAGCTCCGAGCCGCCGGTTGCACCTTTCATCCCGAACTCGTCCGCCCTTCGTTTTGGTGCTTATACAGGTGTCCATGGCGCTATTCGGATTGATCCTTGGAGCACACTTTTTTGTCGTCGGGTTAGATCGCGTGTCTTTGGTCTTCAAAGTCTCAGGATTCCTGTTATCGGTAATCCTTACCCCAGTAGCTACAGAACTACCGGAAGTATTAAACAGTGTCTTGTGGATCCGCCGCCGGAAAGACGGTTTGGCGTTTGGTAACGTTACGGGAGCCATGGCTTTTCAAGCGACCATGGTGCCCGCGCTGGGCCTGATCTTTTCTCCGTGGCGGCTTAGCCCATGGGAAATCGCGGCCGGAGTCCTGGCCTGGGTGTCGGCCGCATGGATATTTACGCGGTGCCGCCAGGGTCGTTTGACTGTTGGCCCACTTCTGACCTCCGGGTTATTTTATATAGCATTCATTGGGTTGGTTATAGCAGCCCTATAGAACGAACGAAATGCGAACAAGGCGAATTTCATATTTGGGCATGGCATTCCAAAAATACGTGGCCACTTATTGACTCCCTGATTGTCCTTAACTACTATATTAAAAAGGAAGTAAACAGCAAATAAGGAAAAAACTGTCTTGCATTTATCCGGAAGGTTCTAGTTGGGAGGGATTGCGGTGGCGGGTAAGAAGTCCCAAAAGGCCGGGTGGACGCGACGTGATTTTTTCAATTGGACTCTCAATTTGGTGATGGGGGTTATCACCATCTTGGTGGCGATTCCCGCCGTGGGGGCTGCGGTCAGCCCGGCTTTTCATAAGGCGGCCCCGGTATGGGTTAACTTAGGAGCTCAACTGGGTCTACAACAATCGTCGATTCAAGCCGGGAGCGGTGGCGTCGGTACGGTCGTTAAAGCACCGTACTCCTACGTCGAGGTGGACCATTGGGCCAAGTTTCCCGCCTCAGATTATGCCTACCTGCGCTACATTGGCGGAGCTTGTGCCTTTTACATTCTATCGCCCATCTGTACCCACTTGGGGTGCCACGTCAATTGGATTCAGGCGGATAATCAATTTTATTGTCCGTGTCATGGGAGTGTCTACACGGTAGATGGGTTGAATGTATCCGGGCCTGCGCCTCTTCCTTTGGGCGTATTTCGCTGGAAAGTGGTCGCGAACGCAGTGTGGGTGGCTCGGGAATCCACTTTTACCCATGCACATCAGCGGTCCGCAAAGGCGCCGAAAGAGCCTTGTCTCAAAGAGGCGTGAATGGAGTGGGGTTGCAACTTTAGTAGGGGAGGCGTTCTACGCGATGTATACGCGTATCGTGAGGTGGATTGACGAACGCCTCATGGTTTCACCGTTGTGGCGTGATATGGCAGACCATCCTGTTCCTGCCCACGTGAATCCTAGTGAAAGAGTATCCGCATTTGTGTATTGCTTTGGAGGAGTCACTTTTCTGTTGATTATCGCGCAATTTGTGACGGGAATGTTTTTGACTATGTATTATGTGCCCGACATTATTAATTCGTATAACTCGACTAAGTATCTAATGCACCATGTGCTGTTCGGGCAACAATTATTAAGCATGCATAACTGGGGGTCGTCCTTAATTATCATCATGGTCACGCTGCATATGCTACGCATTTATTGGATGGGGGCTTATAAAAAACCACGGGAACTTAACTGGATCGTGGGGGTGACGTTGTTACTGATTGTCCTAGGCTTTGGGTTTACGGGCTATTTATTGCCCTGGGATGAAAAAGCTTACTTTGCGACACAGGTGGGTGTCAGTTTTACTAAATATGTACCCTTTATTGGACCCGCTTTGCTTAAGGTGGTATCAGGGGGTTCAAAAATTGGGGCCGCTACCTTGACACGATTTTTCGCCATTCACGTCTTGTTTTTGCCAGCCCTGTTAATTGTGTTGTTGGGACTTCACTTTCTCATGATCCGGCGCCAAGGCATTTCAGGTCCCTATTAGAAAGTACGAGGGTTAATCCATGAGCGACCACGAACATAAGGCAAAGGAATATCAAGCCAAAGGGGTTGTCCCCTTTTGGCCAGAACATTTCCTCAAAGAATTGGGGGTCGGACTAGTAGCCGTCGCGGTCTTGTTTGTCTTCTCTCTCTTCGTGCATCCGATATTGGGGCATGTGGCTGATCCGGCTGATTGGGCGTACCAGCCTGCACCGGACTGGTACTTCTATTGGGTGCAAAATTTCTTTGATGTGGGAGGACATTACTGGAGCATCTTACACCTGGTCAAGTTTGACTGGGTTTTGATGTTTGGCGCACCGATTCTCGGTGTCTCGGCACTCTACATGGTGCCGTTTATCGATCGCTATCCAGAGAGGCGTTTGCTGAAACGCCCCCTGATGCTGGGGATGCTGATGTTTGGGATGTTATTCTTCGGATATTTTACGACAAACGGCGTGTACGCACACAACCGGTTAATCATAAGAGAGCCCTACAGCATCTTCGCAACATCGTGCGCCACCTGCCATTCCATTAAAGGACTCGGCGGGAATAATCGAGGCGTCATGAAAACGCCGACCGGACAATGGACCTACCCACCCAGTCTATCCCATGTGGGGAGCATCCTCAGTCCGGCTCAAATACGATCGCAGTTAGAAAATCCCCAGGACGGCATGCCGCAACTGAACCTGCCCCCTGCCGCAATTAAGGACTTGGTACCCTTCCTCGCCCATCTTAAATGAAACAGAGGTCACACGGAATATGTCTATCGGCGCGCCAACTCCATGGTGTGTAGTCAATTGTGAAGCCCCCGTTTGACGGAAGTTCTGCTCGGGGTGGTCATCGCTCTGCCATAATGTGGGATAGCTTGGGGCATGATCACCATGATGGAACCTGACATCGAAAGGACGGATCGCTATGCCGAAGCAGACCTTAACTGGTAAACTAAAGGAGTTACACACCCCATCCGGTGGATCTCCGGATTCCGATCAGCGGCTTCAGTTGAAGATCCAAGCCACTGAGGCCTTGGGGTTAATGGAGAAAGTGAGCCAGGTAGGGTGGGGGGGCCTCACAGCCAAGGAAACTGGTAGTATTGGGGGATTTATGTCCCGAATCCGAAAGAATCAAACTGGGGTTCAGCGCATCGAGGCCTCGGAATAAGGATAGAAAAGAAGTAGGTGAGTGCGGTGTACTGGGAACAACTGACCACGAAATCCTTCCAAGAGAAGGTGTTAAACCGCATCAATACGGCGATTTTGCCGACGGGTAGCGTGGAAGCGCACGGAATGCACTGCCCGCTTGGAACAGACAACATTGCACCGATACAGTTTGTCGCTAAACTGGAGGAGCAATATCAAGATCGCGTGATCGTGTTGCCTCCGGTTCCCTACGGGCATACCTGGGACCTCCGGGTATGGCCGGGAACCATTTCGGT
Source organism: Bacillota bacterium (assembly GCA_021795465.1). Lineage (GTDB taxonomy): Bacteria > Bacillota > Sulfobacillia > Sulfobacillales > Sulfobacillaceae > JAKADJ01. The sequence goes on along the minus strand of JAJYPK010000002.1, from coordinate 947 downwards.
CTCCAATCGAGCTTTGAGCCAATACGTGGCTGAAGTGGGAGTCAATTTATCACGATGGGGCATGCGAAATATCGTGGTGATGAACGGGCATGGGGGGAATGTGGGAGCCCTGCAAGAGGCCATGGAACCCATGGCCGAAGCGGGCATGCGAGCTGTGCTGGTGAATTGGTGGTTGGATTACAGCAAGGATATTTTACACATCACAGAAGGCCAGGGGCACGCGGGGGAGGACGAGACGTCGGTGATGCTGGCCATGGCAGGCTCTTGGGTCAATATGCCAGACGCGTCGTTCAATCCGTATACGCCAAAATTTCGGGTCAAGGCCGAGGGAATTCAAGATAAGGCCCTAAGACATGCCACGACCGGAGACGGTCGGTTAGGGACGCGCGACAAGGGTGAGCGCATCATCGAAGTGGTCGTGCAGCGCCTTTCAGAAATGTTGGAAAATCTATGGGCAGACAATTTATTTACGGAAGCCCGCTAGCGATGGGAGGAGAAGTAGTGGAAACAGTGAAGATCGCCGAGCGGGTGGGACAATTAAGTCCGTCACCAACAATGGCAGTAGATTCTAAAGCAAAGGCCTTGGTCGCGGCTGGACGGGACATTGTGAACTTTGGTGCCGGGGAGCCAGACTTCGACACACCAGAAAATATTCGCCGAGCCGCCGTTGAGGCCATGGAACATGGTCACACTCGGTACACGGCGGTAGGCGGGATAGATGCGTTGAAGTCTGCAGTTGTGGACCGTATGAAACGTGATAGCGGGGTCGAGTATCAGCCCAACGAGATCTTAGTGTCAGTGGGGGCCAAACATTCGCTATACAATGCCGTGATGACTTTAGTCAAACCGGGTGATGGGGTGTTGTTGCCGGTGCCGTACTGGGTCACTTATCCCGAGCAAATTCGCCTGGCCGACGGCATTATTCAAACCGTTGTCATCCATCCGGA
>JAJYPK010000191.1 GCA_021795465.1 Bacillota bacterium | reverse complement strand
CGCGGTTTCCTTGATAAGGAGGCCGATCTCCGCTGGTGCCCCGGTTTCCCTGATATCCCGGTCGATCCCCGCTGGGTCGATTGGGATACGGAGGGCGGTCGGGACGATTTTGGTTGGCTTGAGGCTGTCGGTTTGGATACCCGGGTCGCCCTCCCGGCGCGCTCGGCCGATTTTGATACGGAGGACGATCCGGTCGACCCGTACCCGTGCTTGGGTTTGCCGATGGTCCGCGATTTCCTTGATACCCCGGTCGGTCGTTTGGGCGCGCGTTGGGATACGGCGCTCTGTCCGGACGGTCGCCCGGCGTTCGGGCTATGGGGGGCCTCGTCGCCGCCCCTGGTGCTGCCTGCCCAGGGTTTGGATATGGTCTGGGATTCACTCGTTCCCTCTGTGGTGCCTCGGGTGGCGTTTTTGAAGCCACGGGGGCGCGAGGTGTGGGAGGTTTGGGCTCGGGTGCGGTCTTTGGCTCCGGCGGGAGTTTTCCCTCCATGATGTTGCGCACCGTTTGAACCGCTTCCGGTTCCACCGTGCTCATGTGATTCTTGATGTTTTCGACTTTGAGCCGATGCAATAGATCGATGAGTCGTCGACTGTCGAGCTTGAGTTCCTTCGCCAACTCGTATACCCGAACTTTGTCCTTTTCTGTCACGCTGAATCCCCCCTGACAATTCTCCCGATGCCAATAAATGTTGTGCAATGTTTGTGTCTAAAATCGCAAGTATCGCGTGTGGTCCCATTCCAATCGAACAACCTAATTCATCTTTGGTGCCTCTACGGAGAATTGGCACGCCGAGGTCTTGAGCCCACAGGTGATACTTACGATACAGAGATGGACCGGCGTCGGTCGATAGCACTATTAACGCCACGCCCCCAGCTTTGAGAGCTTTCTCGACCTGATTGTTACCCGGTGCTAAGGCACCAGCCCTTCGTGCAATTCCAATCCAATTTAGCCAGTTGTTCATAGATCTCCTTAGATCGTGTGGATGGTTTCTAGTAATGTCTGGACCAATTCTGGATCGAGCGGGTGTTCCAACACCCGTTCGAGGCGACGGTTACTGATCCCTCGTTCGATGCACTCGCGCTCGCGGCAGAGGTATGCTCCTCGGCCAGATACTTTGCCCTTGAGGTCGACGACCATGGTACCATCAGGACACCGCACCACGCGCAGCAAGTCACGTTTGGGTTTTGACTGGTTACAGCTTACACAGGTGCGCATGGGAACTTTTTTAACTTTCAAAGGCTCACCACCAATTCCCCTGTCCCACTTGCGACTCAGATTTCAGGTCCACCTTCCAGCCCGTAAGCTTAGCCGCCAGACGTGCATTTTGTCCTTCTTTGCCAATTCCTAAGGATAACTGATTATCCGGAACGACGACCCGTGCCGCACGAGTATCCGGTTCAATCGTGACGTTGGTGACTTGGGCAGGGGATAGGGCGTTAGCCACCAACACAGCGGGGTCTGGATCCCATCGAATGATATCGAGTTTTTCCCCCCGGAGTTCTTGTACGATCACTTGCACCCGGGACCCCCGATTCCCGACACAAGATCCTACCGGGTCAATATTGGGATCTTCTGCCCATACCGCGATTTTGGTTCGCGCCCCAGCTTCACGTGCAATGCCCTTAATTTCCACGACCCCATCATGAATTTCAGGGACTTCCAATTCAAAAAGTCTGCGAATGAGGCCGGGATGACTCCGAGATACATAAACTTGGGGACCCTTACTGGTTTTTTTAACTTCTACGACGTAAAGTTTCACCCGTTCGTTGCCTCGGAGAAATTCACCCGGAACCTGCTCGCTAGGCATCATGATCGCTTCGGTGCGACCGAGGTCGATATATACCAAATTACGCTCGGTACGATGCACCAGGCCAGTTACGATCTCGCCTTCTCGGTCGATAAATTCATCGTAAATCATGCCGCGCTCGGCTTCACGAATGCGTTGAACAATGACTTGTTTGGCGGTTTGGGCGGCAATTCGGCCAAAGTTCTTGGGAGTGACCTCGAACTCTACGATGTCCCCTTCAATAGAACCCGGTCGAACTGTAGTGGCTTCTTCAAGACTCACCTCTAAACGGTGGTCTTGAACCTCGGGGACTACGGTCTTTTGCGCCCATACCTGTGTGGCTCCCGATTCTCGGTCGATTCGGACACGGACATTTTGCACCGATCCAAAGTTGCGGCGATAGGCTGAAATGAGAGCCGACTCAATGGCCTGGAACAAAATTTCTTTTTCAATGCCCTTTTCACGCTCTAAGTCAGTGAGTGCGGCCAATAGCCCTTCATTCACCGAACAACCCCCCTAACGGGCTCTTTGCCCCTGTCAAGCGAAAAGAGTGGGCTCATGCTCCCCACTCTGAGTCTCCAAAACCGAATCAAACGCACCGGTTTTTTTGGTAACCCAACTATCTCTCCTCGGTATTCTACCATAGTTCCGAGGACATCACAACCGTGCGACAGAGTCTCGAAGCCCTGTTAGTGCAAAGGCCAGAGTCGTGCCCGCCATTAATCCTGCCCCTGCCCAGAACGGGGTTCGAATGGAGTGAATCATCAGTATCCCACTCGTGATGGACATGACCAAGGCACCCAGGGTGCCCATCGCTTGAAACCTGCCTTGGATCGTGCCGCGCAGGTGTCGAGGAATGGCGTGCATTAATTGGGCCTGCAGGGCGGGTCCGATAAAGCTCATGGAGATGGCTTCCACCATAGACACGACAATCGACAGCCAGACACTGCGAGACGCAATATATAGGAATACGGTAGCGACATTAAGGAGGCTACCGCCGAGAATTAAAGCCTTGCGGCGGGATCGCGCGTTGGCAAGTCGACCCCCGAGGAAATTGGTCAACAACAGAGGAACCGCAAAGAACGTGAATGATAGCCCGATGACGACGTTAGACGCTCCTAGAAACTTCATGTAAAGGCTCCATACCGTATCGTACATCCCAATTAATCCCGTCCAACCGAAGTTGACGATGAATAGGGGCCAAAGGGCACGGCTGAGTGATGGTGACTTAGGCACCTCTCGATCAATGTCGTACCCTAAGCCCCCTTCTCCTTGCGGGAGGCCGCGCATGACACCAAACATGGCTATGCCCGCCAACACGGAACCGAATACAAAGGGTGCGGACAACCCCCACACACTGCTGAGGACTCCGCCCACTAAAGGCCCCAGAGCAAATCCGGCCATTGATGCCGATGACAGATATCCGTAGGCCGAACCTCTTTGGGCATCGGGTACCAGATCCCCTACGAGGGCGTTGGCTGCCGGCAAAAAAGCAGCGGCGCCAAGACCTTGCAGAACCCGGAACCCTAAGTAGAGTGGAGCGGGTACCCGCAGGACGAACAAAGCCGTGGCGACAGCGGTGATCCCGGCTCCAATGATCAGTAACAAGCGTCGACCTATCACATCGGACCGTTTACCTAAAACCCATTGGCCCGCGAACGAGGCCAACGCGTATAACGCAGCCATCGCCCCAATCCACGGCAATGAGAAGCCACGATGTTCGGCGTACAAGGGTAGCAATGGCAAAATGGTGCCATATCCGGTTTGGATAATTAAAGTGGCAATACAGAGCACCCAGAGCCCCCGCGGCCAACTTTGGTGAGCCGAGGAGGGGGCGGAAGTCCTCATGACGGAATGTCTTTAAAAAAAGGCCAATTGGCTGGTTTCACCAAGATCGTCTAACGCTCCTTGCCCTCTCAGTAATTCAATCACACTCTTGGACAATTTGGCCCGTTGACGTAGATCGTCAATCGATAAGAACGGGGCTTGTTGTCTGGCGGCGATAATGTTATCGGCGGCCGCCACCCCTAATCCCGGCAATGCCGCGAACGGAATACGAAGTCCCCCATCATCAATCGTGAAGCGAGAGGAATGAGAATGGTCGAGGTTGACGGGCAAGAACCGGTAACCTCGTGCTAACATTTCCCGTGTGAGTTCTAACCCCGAAACTTGGCCCTTATCCTTAGGGCTCGCTTCATTGCCCATTTCTTCGATGTCTTTCATGGTTTGATTCACCCGTTTTAATCCTTGCAGGACCACCGTCGGGTTGAAATCGTCCAAGTGTCGTGAGAAATAGGTGGCGTAGTACGCGAGCGGATAGTGTACCTTGAACCAGGCGATGCGCCACCCCATCATGACATAGGCTGCAGCGTGGGCTTTGGGAAAAAGATACGAGATCTTATGACACGAGCCGATGTACCAATCCGGCACATCATGCTGGCGCATGAGGGATTCTTGTTCGGGTTTGAGTTCTTTTCCCTTACGTACCGCCTCGGAAATGGCGAAGGCACTTTTGGGGGCGATCCCCCGATTTAAGAGATACATCATGATATCGTCACGGGTTGCGATGACATTGGAAAGGGTCGCTAATTTTTGTCGGATGAGGTCCTGCGCGTTGTTATTCCACACCTCAGTACCATGCGACAAGCCGGAAATTCGAATTAATTCGGCAAAAGTACTGGGTCTTGTGTCGATCAGCATACGCCGCACAAAGGGAGTGCCAAACTCAGGAATACCCAGGCTACCCACGGGAGATCCGATGCTGTCGGGCTTCACCTGGAGTGCCGAGGTGTCTCGAAAGAGACTCATTGTGGGCTCATCCTGGAACGGGATGCTGCGCGCCGAGACCCCGGTCAAGTCTTCGAGCATTCGAATGGCCGTGGGATCATCGTGCCCAAGCAGATCTAACTTCAAAAGTCTCCCTTCAATGGCGTGGTAATCAAAGTGTGTCGTGACGACGTCCGAAGCGCGGTCGTCAGCGGGATGTTGAACGGGGGTAAAACGATAGATGCTCTCGTCTTGAGGAACTACCATAAGCCCTCCCGGATGCTGACCCGTGGTGCGCTTAACTCCCGTAAGACCACTCGCGAGCCAATCCAATTCGGCAGGACTCAGGTCTCGACCGACATCGCGCGACCAAGCCCGTACTAAGCCGTACGCCGTTTTCTGTGCCACGGTGGCTATGGTACCCGCCCGAAATACATGCCCTTGGCCGAAAAGTTCTTCGGTGTAGCGATGGATTTGGGGTTGATATTCGCCGGAAAAATTCAGATCAATATCTGGCACTTTGTCCCCTTCGAATCCGAGAAAGGTTTCAAAGGGTATATCCTGGCCGTCTCCTATCAACGCTGTGTTACACACAGGACAAGTTTTAGCGGGCAGGTCAAAACCCGATTGAAATTTTTCATCCGACACAAATTCGGTATAGCGACAGTGAGGACACCGATAATGTGGAGGAAGCGGATTGACTTCCGTAATGTCTAATAACGTGGCGACTAGGGATGATCCTACCGAACCCCGCGAGCCCACCAAGTAGCCATCATCCAAGGATTTTTTAACCAGCCGATGAGCGATGTAGTAAATGCTGGAAAACCCGTTGACCGTTATCGAACGAATTTCCTTATCTAGGCGGGCTTGGATCAATTCGGGTAGCGGGTCCTGATAGAGTGCCATGGCCCTATTTCTCGGGGCGGTTTCAATAACGCTGACCGATTCATCCAAGGTCGGTGCGAAGAGCCCATCCGGTACCGGCTTAATAGGATCGATTGACTGATAGACCTGAACAGGGGAATCTTCCAAAACAAAAGCGCGACTGGCATCATCGAGCCATAAAAACGCATCCAACATCTCATCCCCATGACGAAAATGGAGGTTATCGGCTGCGTTATGGAGCTCACCCTTCGCCGTGGCAGCCAAGATATCGCGAAAAATTTTGTCCTGGGGCCGCAAATAATGGGCGTCGGACACAGCTGGAACCGGCTTTTGGTGGTGCTTACCCAATGCGATGAGATCCTCGATGTACGCACGGACGAGACTTTCGGAACCTAAGTGTTCTTCTTGTTGTAGCGACGTCAGGCCGTCGGGTGGCGTGACTTCCCAATAGTCATAGAAATCCGCCAATTGGGAGACGTCTTCGAAGGAGTCGCCCCTTAATAGACTTTCTTGCAATTCCCCCCCGTGGATGGGCGACCCTAATAACCAGAAATC
>JAJYPK010000033.1 GCA_021795465.1 Bacillota bacterium | reverse complement strand
ACTAACCAGAGAGAATCATCCGGGACGCGTTCGAGAACTTCTTGAAAACGCCCACACTGCGGCCCAAGCCGCATCAGCGCTCCATTGTGAGATCGCGCAAATTGTGAAATCCTTGATATTCCAAGGGGTTCGTAGCCAAGCTCCCTACCTTTTGTTGCTTGGCGGGAACAACCGCGTAGACCTGACAAAAGTGGCATCGGTCTTGGGGGAACCCGTCCAGCGAGCCGACCCCGACTGGGTGAAATCTTTAACCGGGTTTGCGATTGGTGGGATTCCGCCGATCGCACACGCTGTCCCCATCCGTACCCTGATGGATGAAGAACTCTTTCATTACTCCGAATTGTGGGCAGCCGCGGGACACCCCCACGCCGTGTTTTTGTGCAACCCCCAGGACCTTCAACGCTTGACCGATGCCGTCGTCACCGATATCCATCAAACCTGAGATTCTTCCATCAAGAAAATTTCAGTAAAAATTATGTTGACACTTATTCGTCATCCCAATAATTTTTGCAGGAATTATTTTCGCGATGTCGAATTATAAATCGAGGTTAAACGCCTTAAGATGTTAATTAGGTTCCTATCTAAGGAGGAGATTTCTTGAAGCGCAACAAAGTGGCTTTGGCTTCGGGCTTACTCATAGCCTCAAGCCTAGCTTTAGCCGGTTGCGGCAGTTCACCAAGCACCACCACGGGATCCGTCGGAAAGCCTCAGTATGGCGGCACCCTGGTGATGGCACTGCCCCCCGCCACCAATATTAACTGGTATTTCCCGCTCATGAACGGTCTTGATGACAGCTTATACAACGCATGGGTACAAAACATGATGTACAAGCCGCTCCTCACCCTGAACGCTAACGGTTCGATTAACTACTCGCGTTCCATTGCCTCCAAAATTACACCAAATGCCGCCGGTACCCAATTCACCGTAACCATGAATCCCAAATATCAGTGGTCTAACGGCCACCCAGTCACCGCACAAGACGTACTCTTTACTTGGAAGATTATTCAGGGTGCGTCGGCCTCAACCGCTCCGACCCCGTGGCCCTATGTAGGAGCCGGTACCGGAGACATTCCGACCGGGGTCCAAAGCGTCGTCGCCAATGGGCAACATTCGTTTACCGTTACCTTAAAACAGCCCGCCAACCAAGAGTGGTTCATCTATAATGGTTTGACTGACTTCATACCACTTCCGAAATCGGTGTTTGATCATTACCAAGGGCAGCTCGGCACCGCCGCTGGCATGAAGAACGAGCTCACCTGGTTGGGTCAGATCGCCACTAAACCCACCAGTCCCGCCTATCAGGTGGTGGATGGGCCCTTTAAATTGGTCAGCGCTACCCCGAGCCAAAATTGGGTGTTTAAGCCCAACCCTGCGTATAAAGGCCACAAGCCCTACCTCTCGAAATTAATCTTCCAGTTTGAGACCACCAGTCAAGCCGAATTTGCCGCGTTGAAGACGGGCACCGTGCAAGCGGGATACCTCCCGAGTTCCCTGTACAAGCAGCGCAACTCGGTCAAGGGCTATAAGTTTGCCGTGAGCTATGCGCTGGGGTATGACGATACCATCGTCAACATGAATACGGGCCATAGCAAATCCAGTAACAACGCACCGAATGGCGTGGCATCCATTTTCAACCATCTTTACGTGCGTCAAGCGCTGCAATATGGGATCAACCAACCCGCCATCAACACGGCCGCTTACCAGGGCAACGGTATTGTCGAGAACGGCATTGTGTTATCCAAGCCCCGCACCATTTTTTATAACCCCAACTTGAAAATGAATTACCCGTACAACCCCGCCAAAGGCAAGGCGTTGTTGAAAGCTCACGGGTGGAGCGAAGTGGGCGGCGTAATGCAAAAAAACGGGCAAAAGATGAGCTTCACGCTCGACTACTCTTCGGGGTCCAAGTCGACCGTGCAAGAGGTCACCTTGATGCAAGAAGGCTGGGCTAAAGAAGGGATCCAAGTCAAGCTGATTCCGCAACCGTTTTCTACCATCGTCGGACTGACCAATAACCAATGGCAGATGGAAGATTATGGTGGTATTAGCTGGAGTGGTTCGTACCCAACCGGCGGTGGTCTATTTGGCACACCGGGCGTCGGCCTCGACAGTCAAGGTTATAGTTCGAAGACGATGACCAAGCTTATTAATGCCACGCACCAGCCATATGCGACCCAGGCTCAATCGTTGAAAGCACTCTACAACTTCCAGGCGTATGTTAGTAAGGACCTTCCGATTCTCTTCGTCCCCTATGGCGCCGGTTACGCTTTGAACGCTAATAACGTGCATAACGTCATGAAGTATTCGAACCCCTTTACCCAAGGGATCTCGCCACAATACTGGTGGGAATCGAAGAACTAACTTCTAAAATCCGTTTAAGGGGGGCCTAGCCCGAAAGGGTTGGGCCTGCCTTAGCTCTCTAAAGGGTGATGTTATGGCAGTGCAACCGAGTGCAATTATCATGGCTGACGACACCTCGACGATGCCTAAAGGACCTTCCCGTGGTGTTCGGATCTTTTTTCGCAACCCGATGGCGTGGATTGGCCTCGGCGGCCTTCTGCTCATCGTTGCGTTTTCGTTCTTAGGACCAGTATTTTACCATGTCAATCCTTTGGCGACTAATGTGAAGAATTTGATGTCGCCTCCAACGGCCAAGCACCTCTTGGGCACGGATGATCTCGGGCGAGATTACTTAAGCCGGATGATGTGGGGCGGTCAGTTATCCCTCATCGTGGGGTTTTCAGCGGCCATCGCGTCCATGATTATCGGCGTCTCCTACGGCCTCATTAGTGGACTTTTAGGTGGCTGGATTGACGTCCTCATGATGCGCGCCATTGATGTCTTGTTGTCGATTCCCACCCTCTTTCTGCTGCTGTTCCTCGATGTAGCGTTCCAGCCCAGTCCTTTGGTGTTGGTCATTATTCTCGCCCTGACCTCGTGGATTGGCGTACCTCGGTTGGTGCGTTCCGAAGTCCTCTCCATCAAGCAGCGCGACTACGTCGAAGCTTCCCGTGCGTTTGGCGCCAGGAATCTGCATATAATGATGAAGGAGCTCTTACCTAACGTTTTGGGCACGGTCATGGTGGCCACCACCTTTCAAATTGCGGGGGCTATTCTCACCATCGCCACCTTAAGCTTTTTAGGCTTAGGCTTACCACCGCCGGAACCCAATTGGGGTACCATGCTCTCCAACTCCATGTCCTACATGTATGACAACAGTTGGTGGCTGATCTATCCGCCGGGACTCGCCCTCCTGTGGACCGTACTATCGATTAACTTTGTTTCGGAGGCCCTCCGAGGGGCCGTGGACAGTCGAATGTAACGAAAGGAGCGCTGTGCGTTATGTTAGTTTTCACCTTGAGACGACTATTACAAGCCATCCCCTCATTGATCTTTATTGCGATCATCAGCTTCATCTTGTTGCACATTGTGCCCGGAGGTCCTGCTCAGTCGCTTCTGGGTCAACATTCAACCCCGGCCCGGATTGCCGCCATTGATCGATCGCTAGGGCTGAATAAGCCGCTCCCCGTGCAATTTGGCATCTGGTTTTGGCACCTCTTGCACGGGAATTTCGGCTACTCATACAGTTACAGCCAGCCGGTTATGCACGTCATTATGATCTACCTGCCACACACGTTAGAAATTGTTACCGTGGCGGTCATCCTAGCCCATATCTTGTCGGTTTTCATGGGCACGGTACAGGGCTACTACCAGGGACGCTGGTTTGACCACGTCATTACGACCCTCACCTTTTTCCTTTGGTCGATGCCAGTATTCTGGCTGGGAATTCTGGTAGTCATGATTTTTTCCATCAACTTGGGCTGGTTTCCATCGGGAGGCATCACCAATCCAGAATTCCCCGGTGGATTTGCCAGTTACGTCTCCCATGCGACACTGCCCATCCTGGTCCTGATGTTGTCTACCCTAGCCTCTTGGGCTCGATTTATGCGGTCGTCGATCATGGATGCCATGGTGCAAGACTACGTCCGGACCGCACGATCCAAAGGTCTTAGTGAGTTCATGGTGCTATTTAAACACGCACTACGCAACTCCCTCCTTCCTATCATCACCTTGTTCGGCCTGTCTATCCCCACACTCTTTGGCGGAGCCTTAGTCGTGGAACTAATCTTTAACTATCCCGGGATCGGCCTCTTGACATGGAATGCCGCGTTCCAACGCGACTATCCCATCATTTTGGGCACGGTCATGATGGTTGGGGTCCTGACGGTTGCAGGCAACTTATTAGCCGACCTGCTTTACGGATTGGTGGACCCCCGGATCACCTATAGCTAAAACTTTTCCAAAGACCCCATTCCGGCGCCGTGCCTTGACAATAAGCTGTCGCGGCGCCACTTTTTGATTGAATTTATTCGGGCAAAGTGCTATACTTGTAAAGTCATCGGGCTGTGGCGCAGCTTGGTAGCGCGCTACCTTGGGGTGGTAGAGGTCGTGGGTTCGAATCCCGCCAGTCCGACCATTTATAGGCAGACCATTGGGGTCTGTCTTTTTTGTTCCGTAAAATGTCGCTTCAAAAAAGAGGATTCAGAGATTCCTCCGCGAATCTCGATCTGTACGATGAATAACAGTTTAGGTGGGGATTCCGATGTCTATACGACGGTGGCACCAACAACACGGCCAGGCTCTCGTGCTCATGGTGGCGGGTCTGGGTGTCCTCATCACCATGGTCGCTGCCAGCATTACGGTGGGCACCGTATACCTGGCCAAATCTCGCTTGCAAAACGCGGTCGATGCAGCCGCTTTAGCTGGTGCCCAGGTGGCCGGGTCACCGGGCCAAACAGCTTTCGCCACAGCCGAAGCGCGATTAATTTCCCAGGAGATGCCCGGTGCCACCGGGAAGCTTTCGATAGAATCCGAGCAACGGGTCGTCTCCGCCCAAGGCTCGGTGACGGTGCCGGGAACCTTTGCCACTCTCATAGGCATTAAGCACTTTACGGCCCGCTCCAGGGCTGTGGCCTCCTATGGCCCGGGTCCTGCCTTTAACTATGCAATCTTTCAGGGGGACCCACATGCCTCGGATCCCAGCCTCACGATAAATGGCAACGATGCTGTCATCGGGAGTGTGCACTCGAACAACAACCTCAATCTTATCGGCAACCTAAATATCTCGGGTTCATGCGGAGGGAATCCGACCGTCACTAGTACGGGAAACGGGGCATGTGGAAGAGGCTTTATCCAAAATGCCCCAGAAGTCCCGATGCCGCAATGGACACCCCAAGAAGCTACGCCTGCCAACGCCACCACCTATGGCTCACCCTCGAACCCTACGGGATTGACTCTCACCGCGCAAAACGACACGAGTGGGAATGCCGTGGTTTATGGCAATCTTAGCGTTACCGGCGGAGCCACAATAAGCGGCAACTACCTGGTGTATGGCAACGTGACCCTCAATGGACACGGCGGGGTTAGCGGTGCTGGCGGTTCTATTACCGCCTTTAACGGCTCCATTACATTAAATGGTGATGTCAGGAGTAGCACCAACACACCCGGCCAAGGCATGGCGCTAGCCGCCTTAAGCTCAAGCGGGGGATTCCATTCAGCCGTAGACTCCATTATCGTCAACGGTAATGGCCGGGTGACGGGTACCCTTTATGCACCAAATGGGACAATCACCATAAATGGCAATGTCAAAGTCAAAGGGCAAGTCATTGGCTACCAAGACGTCATCACGGGCTCTTGTGCGGTGAATTACAGCAACGCGACAATTACGCACATTCCGGTACACCAGCCCACTCTCATCCAATGAAAGCACGAAGTGGGCAAGCTCTTGTGGAATTTGCATTGGTTTTACCGTTGCTGCTCCTCCTGTTACTGGGCATCATTAGTTATGGGCTCTACATTAACGCCGATGTTACGGTGCAACAGGCCGCCCGGATCGGCGCCCGCAGTGCGGCTTTGGGAAACGCTCTCGGTTGCCCCGGAGATTCAGCCAATGAGCAGCAACTAAAAGGCAATCCCCTCACCATCTATGGACTCGTCGACGATCAGATCAATCTCGGCTTTAATATGTCTGTGATGCAAAACGGTTCTGCCTACCCAGTCTTAACAATCCCGGGGAGCAGTCCCCCCTCGAGCTCTGTGATCGAAACCATCGATCCTCAAGACCCGGCAGAAGAATATGTCACCGTAACGGTAAACTACCCGTATCATCCCGTCATTCCGCTTCCCGGCCTGTTACCTGCCCACCTCCTCCTTCACCAATCCTACACCATGATGGTGCAAACCCCGGAGCCTGCGAACGCCTTGGCGCCGGGGTCTAGCTCCAGCACAGCCCAGGTCATCCAACCCGGCGGATGCCCTTAAAATTCCTGGATCCGATTGTCGAGCCCAGATTTGACCCCAGGCCATTCCTCGCGCAAGACGCTAAACACCACCGTATCGCGCCAGGTTCCGTCCCGACGTACGCGATGATGGCGCAAGGTGCCCTCATAGGCGGCCCCGAGTTTTCGGATGGCAGCCTGGGAATGTAGATTCTTGGAATCGGTCTTCAACATGACGCGCTCAGCGCCCCAGGTGTCAAATGCATACCCCAGCATAAGACGCTTGCAATGCGGATTCGCCACCCCTCCCCACACGTCTTCAATGAGCCAGGTCCACCCCACTTCCACGCCCCGGTTGGCCTCATCAATGTCGATAAAGCGACTACTACCCAAAACCCGATGGGTCTTTCGTTCAAAGATAACGAACACCCGATCCACACCCTCTTGCTGTCGAGCCATCGCGGACTTCATAAACTGGGCGAACTGGGCCTCATCGCGTAAGTCCCAAAACATCCAGCGCCAATCGGAGACCTGTTGAGCCGCCCTGAATAACGGCAAGCGGTGTGAAGCATCTAGGGGCTCCAAGCGCAAGATGTCATCCTCCAACATCAAAGTCTCCATGAGTCATGCCTCCGGTCCCTATGAATCCCTATTCGTTGGGCCCTCCTCGCACATAGATCACCTGACCGGAAATAAAAGACGCCTGGTCCGAGCACAAAAATGCGACCAGGTTAGCGATGTCTTCTGGCACCCCGACGCGGCGTAGCGGAATCTCGGACGCCGCTGCGGTTTTGAATTGTTCGGGGTCCAGGCCCATTCGCAACGCGGTAGCCCGTGTCATCTCGGTGTCGATAAAGCCCGGGGCTACTGCATTCACGTTAACGTGAAACGGTCCCAGTTCGATAGCCAACGTCTTGGTGAATCCTTGCAGTCCCGCCTTAGCCGCGGAGTAATTAGCCTGTCCCCGGTTCCCCAGTGCCGATGTCGATGAGGTATTGATGATCCGCCCCCATTTTTTCTCGACCATATAGCGTTGAGCCGCTCGGGCACAAAGAAAACTTCCCTTCAAATGCGTCCCTATAACCAGATCCCAATCATCTTCGCCCATCTTAAAAAGAAGATTATCGCGCGTAAGACCCGCGTTATTGACGAGTATTTCGAGAGATCCCCACCGTGAGGCCACATCCTTCATCAAAGCTTGCACCGCGTCGCCGTCGGTCACGTCAACGCCGTAGGCCTCAGCCGTGCCTCCCGCCTTGGCAATCTCGCGTGCCGTCTCCTCCGCCTCGTCGCGATTAAGATCGGCGACGGCCACCCGAACACCCTCTTGTGCGAGACGTCTGGCTTCTGCACGACCGATGCCCCGAGCAGCGCCCGTTACGATTGCCACACGGCCTTCTAGGTCACTGTACATAACACCACTCCAGTCGAATATGACTTACGACGAGGTGTCACATCACACCTGTCGCACTTTTTTTATAGCATATTTTCGCATTGAGCATACTGTAGCGAGGGCATTAAAGACGCCTAGGGATAGAGAAAGAGGGGTTCTTTCGAGCCCCGGCAAAGAATAGAACGACTCATCTTGAGGAGCCTAACCTCCCCTGGAAGCCAGCATGCGGATTTCCCGCACGGAGCTCTTTAGCCGTGGGTTCAGAGAATCGCGCAGCGTTGTAAGTCCTAATAGCAGAGGCACATCCGAGGATATTTTAAGGGAAAACCCTTCTTGAGGGCATGAAATTTCTTCCGAGTCACGTCGGTTTTTTGACTGCGACGGGTACACATGCGATGTCTTTCGGTGGCTGGTACACGTTGAGCCGTGAGTGAGGGCCCTAGTATCGCCATGCAGAACCGTGTCACCTTGTGCCAGACCCCACCGAATGTCCAGAACGCTCGACATCACAATGCACGGCACCTACCGAGCCCGGCACTGGGGAGGGGCTCGGCCTTAAAAGCTTACTAAAAGATGTCGGGTTTCTGTTACCTCGTTAGCCAGACATCTGTCGTCCCAACCAGGTCCGACCGGGAACCGAAAAGCTCCATAAGAAGAGCCCTGCTCCCCCGATCCTGAGGATGGTTGAAACCACAGCCGGAAGCGTCACGGGCCCGAACGCCAAGAGGGCAACCCCAGCTATTGCACCCGTCGCCCCAGCTAATCCGGTCATAGCCGTATTGGCGCCCACTGCTAACAACCGATCATTTTCCGGCACCACCTCCATGAGCCGCACAAAGAGAAGCAGGTTTAACCCGGCCCCAGCCATTCCACCAGTAACGTTGGCCAGTACAATTCCCCATAGCGAGGGTGAAAACGCATAAATGGACGGGGTTACGGCCATTAAAAAAGCCGCGAGCGCTAAAAGTTGACCCGGTGGAACCTTTTGACTGAACTTGCGCCAAAGCGGCAACGCTACCATGGTGCAAATCGCGTTGGTCGCAGAAAAAATAGCCATCCACCCATTGGTGGCGTGCACATCGGACACCTGATAGCGCAAGGCCACCGGCCACAGCATCAGCCACCCGAAATAAAATAGAATTCCAGAAATGACGAAGCGTCGAAACGGGGCCAATTTCATGAGACGGGGTACCGCTTCGGCCCAATTGCCCGCCACCACCGGCGGCACACCGGAGACCTGAAATCTCCGGTATATGGTCACTTCCACAAATCCAAAGATTGCGGCGACGGTATAGAGCACAATATAGCCGTGCACACTAGGGTCCGTGGAGATCGCAATGCCTCCTATAATCACCGTGACCAGTCCCACTAAATTCATGCCCCATTGCCGCCACATAACCACCGTGACCCGGTTACGAGCGGAAAACATTTGGGTCGTTAAGCTTTGCCAGGAGAGTGTCGCCAAGGCCGCCGGCATATCCATCGCCACAATCGCCAGCAACAGCCAGGTCGCCGCGATGCCTGGCCCATGGGCAAAGACATCGATGGCTGCAAACACCAGAAAAAAGGCGCGGGCAATCACAAAGAGATACATCGTGGTTCGGTGAGGGTTTTTGCGTCGCGAGAGCCAGGGAGTCCCCAATAGCGCGACAATCCCACCCGCAATCGATGGCACTGCGTCGAGAATACCGAGATACAAGTTTGGTGCGCCGAGCCGAATCAAATTGATTCCCAAAAACGGATTGACCAACCGTAGGGCCATGGCCTTAAAAATGCCATTCCAAGTATTGATGCGTTGGTTATATTGTTCCGTCTTCGCTTCGGGTTCCTTTAGCGTAGGCTTTTCCCCCTTGTGTCTACTATAGCAGTACTCCCGAGGATTCTTACCCGTTAAGGGACCAGATCCGGTATACTCAAATTTATCCAATAGTAGCGGAGGTGCCCAGCATGTATCAAAGTGGCTCGTATCCCGAGGTCAGTGAAGAAGCCGTCCTAGCTTTTACCCAAGAGAATTTTCACGGTAAATGTATTGCTATCAATACGGATGGATTTCCTGAGGTCAGTCTCTTACCCTTTGAGTACCACGAGCCCACTCCAGACACGCCTAAAGGATGGTTCGATTTGCACCTGGTCCAAGCCGATCGCACCTTTGAATCCTTAAAAACCAATCCCCGATGTGCTTTCTTGATCGACCAACCTTTAGCCTTCACACCACACCACGTGGTCGATCCCGTCTATGCTGGGATGGCGACATTACACTTTCGTGCGGTGCGTTTTCAGTGTCTGGCGACAGTTTCCACGGATCCCACAGAGATTGCTCGCATCCTCGATAGCTTGGTGCACCACTATGAACCCAACGCCTCGTTTCATCCGGTGACCGACCAAGCCTTTTATGCCCGGGATCTTTCCAGGCTTGGCGTGGCTCGTCTCGAAATCGTATCTTGGGAAGCAAAATTTAAATTGGCTCAGAACCGTAGCCCCGAACAAAGAGAGGTCCTGAGCCAATTCTTACAAACCAGGCAGGCGCCGTTGGACTCTATCGCCCTAACAGAGATGCATAAGGCTTGGGATTAATCCGTCACCGCACCGAGACTGCTGCTGGATACCAGTTTGGCGTACTTGGCCAAAACCCCCCGGGTGGCCCGTGGCTCGGGCGGAGCCCAGACGGCTCGCCGCGCCGCAATTTCCGCATCCGACAGGTTCAGTTGCAAGAGTCGCGCTTCTGCGTCAATCGTGATCGAATCGCCTTCTTTTACTAAAGCAATAGTGCCGCCCACAAAAGCTTCCGGAGCCACATGCCCAACAACCATCCCATAGGTGCCTCCGGAGAACCGACCATCGGTAATCAACCCCACGCGATCTCCTAAACCCAAACCAATTAAGGCCGAGGTCGGGGACAGCATCTCTGGCATACCAGGAGCCCCCTTGGGACCTTCATATCGAATCACGATGACATCCCCGGGCTGAATTTGCCGGTTAAGAATAGCCGCCATGGCTTTCTCTTCGGAGTCAAACACCCGGGCTGGTCCCGTAATCGCCGAAGACTTAATGCCCGTAATCTTGGCCACCGCACCTTCTTCGGCCAAATTCCCTTTTAGAATGGCCAGATGGCCGGTTTCGTGCACCGGATGGCTCCATGGTCGCACCACTTCTTGATCAGCACTGGGATGATCGGGAACCTCTTTCAGATTTTCTTCAACCGTGTGTCCATTTATGGTGACACAATCTCCCTGTAGCAGGCCGTGCGACAGAAGCATCTTCATGACCAAAGGTACCCCACCTACCCGATGCAAGTCGGTAGCGACAAATCGACCGGAGGGCTTTAGGTCGCATAGGACAGGGACTTTCGCTCGCATGTCTTCAAATTCCTCAATCGTCAGAGGCACGTCTGCCGCGTGCGCAATCGCCAAAAGATGCAGTACCGCATTTGTGGAACCTCCAAGCGCCATCACGATTGCCATGGCGTTTTCAAACGCCGCCTTGGTCATGATATCTCGAGGTTTCAGTCCACGCTTCACGGCATCGACCAACACTTCGGCCGATTCTCCCGCATTCTGAAGCTTCTCGCTGTCTTCCGCCGCCATAGTCGACGAATAAGGAAGGCTCATTCCCATCGCCTCAATCACGGACGACATGGTATTGGCTGTATACATTCCACCGCAAGACCCCGCCCCTGGACACGAATGACGTTCCACCTCATAGAGCTCTTCGTCCGTCATGGTTCCCGCGGCATGAGCACCCACGGCTTCGAAACTACTCACGATCGTCAAGTCTTGGCCTTTATAATGTCCTGGTTTAATGGTCCCGCCATAGACAAAGATCGCCGGAATATTCAAGCGAGCCAGGGCAATCATGGCACCCGGCATATTTTTGTCGCAGCCTCCAATGGCCATCACGCCATCCACGGCGGCCGCTTGGGCTACGGTCTCGATCGAGTCAGCAATCACTTCCCGGGAAACCAGCGAGTAGCGCATGCCCACGGTTCCCATGGAAATCCCATCACTCACCGTAATGGTGCCAAAAGTTTGGGGCATGGCACCGGAACTCCGAACCATCCGTTCGGCCTCCAGAGCCAATGCCCCCAAACTCATGTTGCACGGCGTAATCGTGCTGTACCCGTTAGCAATACCAATAATGGGTTTTGTAAAATCTTGATCCTCAAAACCGATCGCTCGCAACATCGCACGATTTGGTGAGCGTTCGGGTCCACTTGTAACACGTCGACTCCGTTGATTCCATTCCTCCACCATAGATCTCCCATCCCTTATGCCAGAATTTCTCCTAAGTATAGCCGCTAATGGAGAAACCCAAAAGATGGTGTTTATAATCGAAACCCTATTTGCCGATGGTTACCTTCATCGACTTTTGAATCTTGGCGGCAAATGCCTGATACGCCGAATCTTGGGTCTGGGTCAACAAGGTCTGTTTGATCTGACTCTGCACCTTGGAGAATGTCGGTGTCGAGGCTGGTTTGGTCGCGACTAATTCAATCACGTGATATCCTTGCGACCCTTTGTAACTCTTGTACTGCCCCGGTTTCATGGATTGAACGGCCGAGTACATTCCTTGGGACATTCCCCCCGTTGGGCTTACCGGAAGATATCCAAGACTTCCACCATTCTTGGCCGTAGACGAGGTGGAGTCCTTCTTGGCTAACTGAGCAAAATTTCCGCCATGCGATAATTGGCTCAAAATTGATTGCGCTTGGGTCTGGGTCTTCACCACAATGTCATTAATTTCGTCCTGTGGCGGGTTGGCGAAACTGGATTTGTTCTTCGTGTAATAGCTTTGTTCTTGCGACGTGGTCGGTGACTTGACCGATTTGGTCGCGTAGGCGAAGGCACTCTGCGTGATCATCTGGTTACTCACATACGTGTCTAAGGTACTCATCTTCAGTTTTTTGGATTTCAAAAGGCCAGCGAGTCCCTTAGCGCCGCCTACTTGTGGTTCAATTCGGCTCGAAATCAGCGACTTAGCCTGACTTGCAGCCTTTTTTTGCGTAATTAGATGATGGGATAATGCCCACCGGTTCACAGCGGTTTGTTGAACCAACGCCTTGACCTCTAAAGATTTTTCCTGGGCCGTGTTGGGTAACGTGGATCCTTGGAAAAACTCGGTCACCGCAACAAAATTCGCTAATTGTGTATTGGTAATCGGTACATTTTGAACGGTGGCCACTGGTTTGCCGCTGGCGGCCTTGGTCGGGGTACCACATCCCGCAATGACAGTCATCAGGCCCACGGCGCCAATCGCCATCCCCATGTTCTTTGTTTTCATCTCGTCACACCGTTCCTTTCATCGTCGTTCGCACTGGTATCTCCTGTCCAAAAAGATACTATACACTAATTTCGTTACGTAAATGTTACAGCCACTCCCTGCAATCTTTGTCACCGTTGGGATTGTCTGAGGCATCAAACCAATATAAGCCACCGGATATTGGATGGCGCTCATCTATTAGACTCCTACTTTAGACGACGAATCACGAATCGTAAAACCTCTCCATTTTGTTCGGCAACCAGGAGTTCATTCCCTGTGGAGTGCGTCCATGCTTTAAAATCCTCCATGGCTCCAGGATCTGTCGCCAACAGTTCTATGGATTGGCCCACGGCCACACTGCTGATGCCCTTCCTGGCTCGAATCACCGGCATTGGACCCTTCAACCCAGATGCATCCACCTTCAGTGCAATCTCTATCTGGGTCCCTTCTTCGTTACCCATCTGATACCTCCTGACCGCGACTCATGTGGTCTTCCTTACTTACTCTAGCAAAAATAACGAAATTGACATAACGGTTGTTGTGACGCGCCACGTCGACCAGAACACCTTCACGCACAAATCCAAGGCGCTCCGCCACCCGTTGACTTCTCAGGTTGTCCTCTTGGGTCCGTATCTCGAGCCGGTGCAATTGTAATTGCCTAAACGCATAGTGCACGATAGCCTCGGCCGCTCGAGTCATGATGCCCTGGCCGTTCGCCTTCCTATCCAACCAATAGCCAAGACTGGATGACCGATTGCCCCAGTCAACGAGGTGGAGTCCCACCATGCCCACCACACGGTGATCTAACAGGATGGCTGCTTGCACACCCATATTGGCGGCAAACTGGCGGAGCGATCGCTGAATGAACTCGAGCGCCTCACCCTCGCCATACTCTTCGGTCGCAAATGGCAACCATCGTCCGAAAAATTGCGCGTTGGCCCGTACCAATTGGGCCAATTCTGGGGCATGCCGCGGCTCCAAAAGCCCTAAGTGGATTTTTTCGTCGATTTGCCACGTAAACACCAAATTTGCTCCTTCGTCAGCGGAATCCTACCCAAAAAAGTCCTTACAGAGACATATTCGCTCTCACGGGAGGTTTTCCCTTCCGATGGAGTCCACTATGCCACACCATCCCCACCACGATGAGTCCGAGCCCTAGAAATCCCAGTGGGCTGGGCCACGCCGCGCCGAAGAGAAGACTCGCCAAAAGTACCGTAAAGACAATCTCCATCGATTGTGTGGCTTCTATCCGGGCGAGCCATACCACCCGACCCTGAGCTTGATCCGTGGCGGCAAAAAACAGCAAGGTGGCAACCAACCCCGAGAGCACAGCTACCAATAACGTATCTAAGAGCTCGGACTGGGTCGGTACACCAGACCGCCATGCCCCCACCCCGGCAACCCCGAGCCATAAGGGGAGGCTTCCCAGTGTCATCCCGAGTGTGCGTTGATAGACATCCAACCGGCCATGTCGTCGGCAATAACGCATCATCTGTCGATTGCCCAAGGGATAGGCAAACGCTGCCACCAAAATGGGTATCAAGGCCCACCACACGCGCGGACTTGCCCCCTGGGATGCCGACCACTCAGAAAGACCCACCCCGAATAAAATCACGATCGAAGGCGTTAGTGATGAGAACGGAAGGTGCCGATCATTAGGTCCCGTGCCCCCAATCAATGGGACCAAAAGACTCCCGGCGATAATGGTGAGTTGCCAACTACTGGCTACCAACCAGGCTGGAGCCCAACCCGCTACCCACGTGAGCGGGAGATAGAATAAGCCAAATCCCACGCTGCCCCATAAGATCCAGGGGCCTGGATGACCCAAGACCTCATCCCACAAAACCCGTAGTCCACCACGTCGCCACACCAGGACAGCTAAGAACGGTACGGTAAAAAAATAACGAAGCGAGCTAATCCACCAGATACTCGATCCGTCAAGCCGCATTACGCGATTTAAGACAAAGGTTGATGCGAAGAAGAAGGAGGCGAGAATTCCGAGTCCAATTGCTCTAACCAATCACTAAGCCCCCTTAATGCTTAATCATACCAGTGTCCTTCATCATACCCCGCATAAATAATCCCGAATGCCACGGCATAGGCCAAAAACATCCCCACGCCCATCACCACCCCCCCGAGTTGCTGGTCGGCTAACGCGGACAAGTGAAACAGTCGCGGAGCTTCTTGATACACACGATATTCGGCGCGACTTGTGTCCACGATATAAACCGATGATGGCATCATAAAATCCACATTAAAAAACAGATAAATGAGCTGGGCTCCCCGAGATAACCGCGGGAATTCCTCGAGCGGACTCAACATGGGCCACCACATAGCGATAGAGAGGATCAATATCACATAGGGTAACACAAGATAGGCCCATGTATTGCGAAGGGACATATCCAAAATAGGGGGGTATTGTAGCACCGAGAACGCGACATTAAATCCAATCAAGGCCACGGGAGGATAAGACAGCCATCGCCAAATCTTGGACAACCCGGTGATAGTCCAAAGACGCCGCCAGGCTACCCCCGGAATCCCCAATATGAGCAGCGGTGGAACCACCATCGACATCAACACGTATTGAACCATATGCGCCGTCAAGAGATAGTCGTCTGCAATCAGTTTCATCGGCGTTCCCATCGCCACATAAAGCACCATGAGCATCGCCCAAAATAAGATGCGTTGGCCAAACGTCACCGAACGCGCCATTTTCTGATATAGGTATGCGATAATTCCGATGCACGCCAATACCTCCGGGTGCCACAGACCCAGCCAACCATAGTCGGTACCTATCGTCGCCACGCTTGCCACCGTCCTGGCTCTAGCCTGCAACAACCCCTTGAAAATCATACCAGAATGTGAGGCAGGGCTTCTCGTAGCCACCCTGCCTCACCTCTGATCATATGTCCTTATGCTTAAAGCCTAGTCAGTCGCCATTTCAGCGAAGGACCTTTCAAGGCACCGCTCGTTGCAACGGGGACCGTTACCGCCTCCGATCCGGTCGTTGCCGTCAAGGTGCCCACGACGGTGTGGGCGGCAATCACGTGAGAATTTATCGATTTAAGGTGCAGTGACACATGGTAAGTGAGTCCCGGCCAACCCAATAACACGATAGGTTTGGTAGTAACCAGCCCCACCGCATGTTGCCAGGGTGCAGCGACCTTACCGACGGTGGTCCCGGAAGTCATCACGGTGTGGCGACTCACGTCGCCAGTCACCGCATCCAGTAAGCGCTTCCCATCGGTGAGGCTCGCCACGAGTTGGCTTGCCGTCTTAGTCCCGGGTTGTCCCACAACGCCACCATAGACGGTTAGCCGTTGATTCCCTAAGATACGATTGCCGGCAAAGATGAAGACGCCTCCAGATTCCACCGTGGATCCAGTTTTAATGCCAATAATTCCGTCATGACCGACGAGATAATTATAATTGTAATCCAAGTGAGATTGCCCCGGCACCGACATCTGGGGCATGGCAACTAATTCAGCAAATACAGGCGTTTTCATCAGCAACTCCGCGAGTTTGACCTGGTCGGGTGCGGTGCTGACGGTACCGGGATTTAAGCCACTGGGGCCCACATAATGCGTATGGTTCAAACCAAGACTCTGCGCGGTGTGATTCATCGTGGCAACAAAATGCGACGTACTCCCGCCGATCCAGTCCGCCAGCATGGTTGCCACATTGTTTCCGGAAGCAATCAGTAGACCTTCTAACATTTTACGCTCAGTCAATTTTTCTCCAGCTACCACAGGCATCACGGATTGCTGCGATTGCACATCTTTTTGGTACATCACCACATCCTGAGGCGTCACCGTAAGACTCGGACCTTGGTTGTAAAGACCCAAAGGATGCGCTTTTAATACCAAGTACGCGGTCATCATTTTGGCCACACTGCCAATTGGGGCCGGTGTAATAGGACCCTTTTCTCCAAAACTTCCGATTCCCGGAATGTCTAATGTGGCCTGAACCCCATTCGGCCATGGTAGTGTCGCAGGAGTTCCTGCAATGGCTCGGGTCGAACCTACACTCACGTTGACCGCTACCTTCGGTATGGGTCGAACGAATTGGATGACTCCCAACATTACAATCACGATGGCGATTACGCTGGCCACGACCGATGCGCGAATACCCCCAAACAAAAAAATCCCTCCCTAGTCCCACTCTAGACACACAACGTCACCGAGACTCGGAAGGTCACACGAGGTCGGTAATCTAATTTCCCACCGCAAATCATGACAGGAAACCCTAGGCGCTGTCTACCGTTTGCCCTACGAAAAGTACTTCCAGGAATGGAAAAGTCAACCGTTTTTTGGGTCTACAAACCCTTCCAACTCTTCACCATCATGCTCATCATCGGCACAAACAACATAGCGATGACGTTAAGAAGAAGAACCGCAGGGAGAATCGTCATCCAAATCGGATCACGACGTTTTTCGAGTTCCCGCTCAAACCCGAGTCGGTTCTCCATCTGCTCGGCTTGTTGGGAGACCAGGAACGCTTGTATGCCGTGGTAGTATCCATGCACCATCATTCCACCCACGATGATGGCTTCGGGTCCTCGATGCCGTGCACAAAACGCCTCGATCGCCTCCTGACTGGAACCCCGATGTGAGAGCGTTGTGGCCAGCCTTCGCACATCATCGGTCAGGCTTGGAACCTGTTGCAAGGCTTCCTCCGCCGACTGCCAAAAGGTCAGGCCCGCTGACAGGTACACACTCGTGGCTCGCCACCATCGCACAATTTCTTCTCGTTGACGACGGATTTCTCGAGCCGAATGGTGACGACTATTCAGGGCATACATCAGTAGCGGACCCAGACCAATTCCGCCGGCTCCCAACCATGAGGGGCGAAGTGCGAAACCCGGAACCAGAGCTAGGCCAATCCAGGCCAGCCCTGGGGTGGCTCCATCGATTAAGAAGTAGAGGCCGAACCCAAAACACAGAGACGCTAGCATGGTCATCGCGAAGCCCCGTCCTTCCTCACATACAGTGCCAAGATGGTCAGCACTCCACCACTCACCAACCCCACCCCAAGAACCGTCAGTTGGCCAACCCCCCGGGTGACAAGCGCGGCATACATTGATGGCACCATTTCTCTGAGGACCCCAAGGACTCCGTAAGGTGCCACGGCTAAAACCACCATGGTCGTTCGTTTTGCCGCCTCATCCAGTTGTCGCTGAAACCGACGTTCACGATCTCGACTAATTTTTTTGGCGGCTTGCTCGACCACGGGTTCCAACGCACCTCCATGTCTAACCACCGCCTGCGATGCCGAGGCCACCATTCCCACCACGCCAACATTCCAGCGGTGAAAGAGGTCTTTTAAGATGTGCTCGGGATTTGGTTCGCGCCCCGTCGTACGCTCGCGATATCCCAAATCCTGTAGCGCTAAACTCAGGGTCCCATGCGTTTGCAACAACTGAGCCAGTCGTTGCAAAAACACTTCGGCCTCTTGCTCCTGCCGATCTCGCCTCGTTTCGAATCGTGTAGCCGCGAGATACATCTCTAACCCAATGAGCATCGCCCCTAACGACAGAATGAGCACCGCAGATCCGGCGAGCGCGCCCACCCCGAGTCCGATGGGAAGCACCCAATCGGATGATTCCGTGGTCCAGTAGAACACCAGAAGACCACCCATTACCGCCACCACAACTTTATCCATCGTTGTCGTCCCCAATCCGGCGCCATTCCGTCCCATCATATTGCCAAAGCACGCGAAGACCCTCCGTCGAGACGCGGTTCACGGTATCGATGCGCCGACTACCATCGGGAAAGCGTCGTACATACACGATAATGCCGATCGTCGATAGAATTTGGTCAACCAAAGCCTCAAAGGGGATACCCGTAGACCCTCTGACGCACATTCGGGCCAAGCGATAGATGGTGCTCATATCCCCGGCTTGGCTATGCACCGTGGACAGGCTTCCCGGATGTCCCGTTTGCATGGCTTCTATGAGATCCATGGCTTCGTCGCCTCGGACCTCTCCCACAATAATGCGGTCCGGTCGCATCCGTAGCGCATTAACCAAGAGGGCATGTAATGTATGGTGGCGATGGGTTTCTAAGCTTACGACATGGTCATGCCCAAGGTTAAGTTCACGGACATCTTCTATCGTGATCAGTCGTTCTTCGGACCTAATATGTTCCGCTAACACACGGAGCAGGCTGGTTTTACCGGAACCCGCGCCACCCGCCACGACGACATTACGGCGCTCTCTAACCCAGCGGACCAGGTCCTGCCAAATCTCTGGAGACAAAAATCCAGCGCGAAGAAAATCCGCCAGAGCCATGGGTTGGCGCGGAGCTCTCCGAATGGTTATTGTGGGCCTCTCGGCCACGGGTGGGAGCACGCAATGAATCCGTGACCCATCCGCTAATCGTGCATCACACCAGGGATGCTCCGTAGTTAGTTCGCGCCCAGCCCGATGTGCCAAACGTTGGGCTAAGAGGGCGACTTCGTCGTTATCCGCAAATTGCAGGGCGACCGGGACAATTCGTCCCTCTTGTTCACAGAATACAGCCTCGGGACCATTAACCATAATTTCACTATTGCGGTCGTCGGTCAGCAATTCGTCGAGCGGACCTAGTCCGGTTAGGCGATTCAGTACCGAACGCCGCAAGATTCCGATTCCCGGTACATCCTGGGTCGTCGTCATGACCTGGTCCACCGCCTGTTCAAGCGCTATTAGGCGATCCCGGTCCCATACGAGGTGACCCACCAACTCTGGATAGCGGGCTTCAACGTCTGTCTGCCATTGCTGAATCAGTTGCCCTCGTTCATTGGGCGTCTCTTGAGCACGGGAAGGCTCTTTGTCGTCCAAGTGCCATACATAGGGTTTTGCCATGACGGACTGCCTCCTTGGGGTATAAATCCTCTAACGGGACCCCTAAACACTAAGTTTTCTTCTGGGTCTTGGGTCCTCAGCATAACAAGTGGCAGCGACAGTAATCCTGTCCGATTCTTCCTTTCGTTGCTTCCCGAAATAGCCTAGGTTGGTTATAGGGCCATCGTTCGATGTCTTTCGACATATTGGGAGGTCATCCCAAAAACCCACGGCCGTCGCCTCCAGATGCCATAACTGGATCTTGGTTCCGCACCTTCGCGTTATCAAGAGAGAGAAGCCCGCTACTAGAGTAGACCCACGCGGAAACAGTAAGACCATGCCGGAATTCTAGGTGCGCCAATGGCCAAGGAGCACAAAACTGCCCTCATTGCGATATGGTGGGGTCAATGCCCACGCAAAAGCTTCAGGCCCTCCCGCAAACCCGCATGACTTCGTAAAATCCTGGGGGAAATATCTTTCAGTCCGGGCCCGGAAACCTTGGGCCACGCGCGATTTCGCACAGCGCTAATAGGTCGTGAGGAATCGCTCAGGTCCCCTACGGATGTGGTTGCGCCTGGATGCAGGCGGCCATGCTATGTCCCAGAGAAGTTTTTTGACCCAGATATTATCGAATTCTTCATCATCTGTGAGTTGCTCGAGAAGCAAGCAGAAGAAGCCCTCACTGATGATACCGGCTCCAAAGACATCTTCATTCGCGAGATAGATGCCCGGTCTCTGTTTTAAATTCGAGGATCTGTGTATTGACGGTAGTAAGGAAATATGATTATCGGGACCAATTAATCTCAGACTTACTCAATCCTAGTAGTGCCGGCACGACTCTAGCCTACATCGGCATTCGCCACGAGGACCGGGACGCGGTGTATCTGGGGCTGATTTTGTAGAGGTCACTGATACCACACCTCTCTAACTTAATCCGGATGTATGAAACATTTCAACCTCAAGAGGTATACTACATATATAAGGTGGCGTAGCCGTGAACACGACAGCCATTGAAGATCAGGTCGTTGGCCCTGTTGTGGCCCATGTCCCTGAAGTCGAACGAATTATCCTCTTTGGATCACGTGCACGGCGTGATGCTCGTCCTGATAGCGACTGGGACTTTCTGATAATCATGCCATCGAAAGAGCGCGCTATTCGTCGGGATTTGCCGTCAGAAAAGCTGCCACGTATCAGTGGAAAACCTATCTAAGCCCCACCTACACAAAAACTGCGGACGAGCCGTGAATTTCTCTAGACTGCTTACAATATTTCCTCAACCGGGTAAAATGTGTACACGGTTTCTGGATCAGGAGGGACGGCTAAATATGGGCATAGAGACTTACGACGTGGTTTTAGATCCCAGCAGTGATGGCACCGAAATTTGGGCGTTTATTCCCGCTCTTCCAGGCTGTGTGAGTGTCGGTTCCACTAAAGAAGAAGCGTTGCAAAACGTGTCTCAAGCTCTGCAATTGATGCTCGATACCATTCGCGAAACGAAAAAAACGCTCCCCACCCACTATCGTGTGGTCGTCTCTAAATCATAATGCCTCCGAATGTCACAGCCCGTCAATTGCTCAGCAAACTGAAGCGAATGGTCTTTGTGATCATCCGGCAACGTGGCAGTCATGTGTTTGTGCAACATGCGACGGATTCCTCTCGATGTGCTGTTATTCCCTTGCACGGCAATAGTAGCATTCCGATCGGCACGTTAAAAAGCATCCTGCAATCCACGAGTCTAACTCTGGATGACCTTAATCAGACCTAAACCTGCTTGCAAGATGGCCGTAACTTCCACTTTTTGTTGAGGATTTGTACATTGGATTAATGCGTGGGTGTCCACCAACGAAAGTTAACGCGGGGCTTCGGCCTCCCCGCTCGGTCCGAGCGTAAAACAGACTTTAGGCATGTATCTCTCGACACGTTCAGAAGCTGCACTGAGCGATCCGTTGTTACCGTCGCGATCCGGTGGCAGTCGCCTCCAACGCGGCCAGGCCTGGGCCATTTTGCATCGGGCGGCTCGCCACGCCAGAGTGACGGATGCCATTGGCACCCACACATTGCGCAAGACATTCGGGTATTGGGCTTATCAAACGGGAGTAGCTTTGGCGATCATCCAAGACTTGCTCAATCATAGTAGTCCACAGGCACGATTCTAGCCTACATCGGCATTCGCCGTGAGGATCGGGATAAAGTGTATCTGGGACTGAATTTGTAGAGCCGGCCGGGCTCGAAGCCTCCCCGGGTTATTCAGTCCGAGATACGCGGGGGGACCGGCGACATCGGCAGGAGCGTTTTGTCGTCAAGCGGCCAGGCGCGGGCCGGTTCGCCGCGAGTTTGACGGATCGCATCACTTATCCGTTGTAAACGCAAAAGGATGCGCAATTTCTCTTCATACGACAACGCTGCGAGTTCGCGCCGATGCTTCTGTTTTGCTGCGATCGCAGTCTCCATTCCAGGGGGCAGGGTATTCATGAGAATTCGCCTCTCATGGTTGACAAGGTAAGGTGGTGACGAGCACAAATCTCCGCAAGGAAAGTATTGTTGGGATGACCTTCTTCCATCAGCAGACGGACGCGCTCTCGATCCTTAAGGCGCCCGGTATGAACAGATATACAGATCAGGTGCTCAATCTGAAGAACACGAGTGGATACTTCTTCGACCTGCATGGTGTGGGCATATTCTAAAGCCTCTTCCAATAAAGGATTGTATGCAGGCAAGAACTGAACAGGTATTCCTTCGATGATGACCTGCTCATCCTTTGGCTCGTATCCTCGTTGCCGCAGCGCATCGTAGATCGGTGTGAGCGTCAGTAATCCGCCCCGGCTTACAGGCAGTACCACAAAAACATCCAAGTCATAAGTGACCACAGGCTCAGCATAAAATAGCGCACCCATGGCACCGCCAATGGCATACCGACGAAAGATTCCATGAGCTTCTAACTCATTCAGTATAGCAAGGGTTGCTTTCATCAGATAACGGCGCGGCGGAACCCTCGGCGTTTAGGCCGGGGAGGAGCCGTTCCTTCCTCCTTTCGTTAGACGCTTTTGCGTCGTTGAGTAATCTGCCAGCCGTCCCCCGTTGGAGGATGCGACAGTGTTTGTCACATCTCCTGAGTGCCAATGACTGTCGCATCGAGGAGTATTGGCCGTTTGCAGATATTATAGCATTGACATTTACCACCAAAAACCACAGGACGGGAGCCCCGGCCTCCAGGATGGGGCGTCGTCATACCTTCCCAAATAACTCATGTTACGGCAGAGCCACCCTTGCGTTGCGTAGCAACGTGATCCGGGATTCTGCTGACTGTACGCTTGCCATCAGGACATTGGCCCAACCAATGCCATTGACTGACGGCAGTGCCTCATGCAGTTTCGTGCCCATCGGTCCCGGGATCAGGAGTTTCTCCTCCCGCCCTCTGTCGACGAATGGATTACGCGGGGACATATGGCCCCGATCATTGATGAAGCGGTGGAAGCCGCCGTGCACGTCAGCGGGGCGGGCGCCCCGGCCTATCACCCGCAAATGCTACTGAAGCTGATCACCTATGAATATCTCATGCAACGGTTCAGTTCCCGGCGGATAAGCGAGGCCTGTCGGGAGGACTTGGCGATGATGTGGCTGGCTCGGTTAACGCAACCCAAGCATAGTACCATCGCCGAATTTTCGTCGGCGTCATGTGGACGATTTCCCGGGGTGGATGGCGCAAGTCTAGCCTCATTGCAAAAACGACTTCAGTCGAATATGTGGAATTCCTGGGTAGGTGTTGTTACCGGGTGTGGCCAGTCGTTGTTTGAGCAAACGCTGACCAAAGACCCTGCCCCAATCATGTTTTTGGTCACCTGTTTGTAAAGATTCGACTAAGTGTGTTGTGGGCGTGACTTCCGGAATGGGTTGGGGAACGGATGTGAAAGACTTGGTGCTCTCCCCAAATCAGTCCGCCGTCCGCGGGCCACTAAAAATCATGTTAATCGAGGCGATGGCAACTTAGCATTAGCGCCAACCGATAGGCGTCGCTCGCACTGGCTTTGGTGTTCCCGAGATATCATCCCGACGGACTCTCGAATACGGGGATCCACGCACAGAAAATGAATCCTGATTACGGAGTACGAGTCGGTTCTCGACAAGAACTCTCTTTCCTACACCCTCCGGGCGTCAACGATTTAATGGGCGTGACGCATTGCACGCCATCACACACGAAGTAGTCACGGTCACCAACGACACCTCCATCAATAGCGAGAGCGTAGTGACACTCCTCCATAAACTTACAGCACCGTTCACCACCCTGCCCATCACCCGGGTTCTAGACAACGCCCGTTATTCACGCAATGCCTACGTAATGGCCGAGGTGGAACGCCTCAAGATTGCGTTGCTCTGGTTGCCGACGTATTCCACTAATCTCCGCCTTATCGAACGGCTCGGGAAGTTTGCGCCGTTCATACTGGCGATCGGGCGATCGTCGATGGCTTGGCCGACGCCTTTGATCGCTATCTTGCAAAGCTCAGCACCCTGTTGACGCTTAATTTCCCAGTCGTCAAGTCGGCGGCATGAATCATCAATGGTTAGACGTAAGGAGTATAAATTACATTGACTGAGGTTCGTGTAACACACACGCAAACACGCCTCGCAATCAAGTCAATCGCCACAATCTCGGCTTTCTATCAGTCAGCATCATCGCGGTCTATGGGCAGACAGATTCGGATACGATTTTCATCGACGATCCAAAGACTGCCAAGTTGCATGGGTGT
The DNA here is from genome assembly GCA_021795465.1 of Bacillota bacterium. Classification (GTDB taxonomy): domain Bacteria; phylum Bacillota; class Sulfobacillia; order Sulfobacillales; family Sulfobacillaceae; genus JAKADJ01. The sequence goes on along the minus strand of JAJYPK010000033.1, from coordinate 970 downwards.
ATTACGGATGGCTAGAAGCCATCGCCGCACAGCAACGGCTGTGGCTGTCGGCCCCGTTTGCTGAGGCGGAGCACCACAATTCCCACATGCGTTCCGGGCGGGAAATTCATCATGTTGGCAAAATCAAGATCCAGTGTTATCAAAATCCGCTTCTCCAAGCGGCAGACGTCAAGGAGAATGCTATCGCGACTTCCGGCGAGAGATTCAGTGTAAACCGTTTCCACGTCGTACCTCCGCGTTTTACGGTGCGCACCAAACTCACGGGCATATTTTCATCAAGTGTGAAGCGCATCTAGGAACCCTCGATGGGGGTCATCGGCGCGGCCGAGCGCGCTTTTCTCACCTTGGATTGGGCCGATCCCAAAACCAAAGATGGGCGCTTTTAAACCCTCAGTAGTAATGTGCGTGCCCATGGGCGTGCGATGCCGATTGCCTGGATGACGGTAGCCAAAGTCAATCTGAAAGACCACATGCGGGCTTATGAAGAAACGTTATGGTGCGCGCGTCGCCCCGTCGGTTACCTCATGGGTGTCATCGGTGTCATCCCATTTTGCTCGCGGACCGTGGCAAATCCACGGTCCGATTCTTTCGCTTTTTGGACGGTCTCGGTTGGGACTGGATTATTCGTAGCCAGGGCAATGGGGGCGTGCAGTGGCTCCTCCTAAGTGGGCTGGGAAAGTCACGCCGCTCCACTTAGACGGGAGCGTCCGGTATGGGAAAAAGGCTGCGGCAGGGGCCGACTGGTCGTCTATACGGACACCGCTCACGCAGATCCCTGGTTTCTCATGGTGTCGGCCGGATTGACCGACCTGGCCTGGGGAGACATCGTGGCCGGATATGGGCCACGGTTTACCTGCGAGGAGTCTTACAAAGATCAAAAAAATGATCCAGGAGCAGGATTCCATCTCGATTGTGTGAAATTGGGGACCGCCGAACGCTGGGACCGCCTGTGGCTGGTCTTTGCGTGGGC
>JAJYPK010000032.1 GCA_021795465.1 Bacillota bacterium | reverse complement strand
TATGCTCGCAAAAGAGCCACGAGAGATTTCGGTGAGCGACGTCGTGAGTGCTGTAGAAGGACCGATTTCGTTGACCGACTGTAGCTCGGAAGACAGCTTGGGTTGCGCCGACATGGACAGTTGTGTTGGTCCTGATGTGTGGAGTCGGGTTCAAGAGGCGGTAATTGACACCATGGCAGGAATGTCTTTTGAAATGTTGCTAGCCTTGCAACGGGGCGAAACCAAACGCCGCCTGGCGCAACTGATAGGGGGACGAGGATAACGTGCCAAAGACCGTAGTGGTGGGGTTAAGCGGCGGCGTCGATTCCTCGGCAGCCGCCGTTTTGCTGCAACAACAAGGTTACGACGTGATTGGGGTCACCATGCGGCACTTGCCTGCGGAGACCACTAATAGCTGTTGTTCATTGGAGGCGATAGTGGATGCGCGACGGGTCGCAAAGAAATTGGGGATCCCGCACTATCTGGTCGACGTGGAACAACCATTTTTTGAAAAGGTCATTCAACCATTCGAGGAAGGGTACTTGGCCGGCACCACACCTAATCCATGCGCTTTGTGTAACCGTAATATTAAGTTCGGTGCCATGTGGGATTGGTCCAAGAGTCGCGGCGCAGATTATCTAGCCACTGGTCATTACGTTCGGGTCCGAGAAGCAGAGGCGGGTTATCAACTGCTACGAGGCCGCGATCACGCCAAGGACCAGAGTTACTTGATGTATACATTAAATCAAGCCGACCTCGAGCATTTGGTGTTTCCCGTTGGGGAATACTCAAAACAAGAGGCGCGTGCCATCGCGGAGGACTATGGGCTTGTCACCGCACACAAGCCCGACAGCCAGGAACTTTGCTTTGTGCCTAAGAACGACTATCAGGGCTATTTGAAGGCGCACCGACCAGAAGCTTTGAAAACGGGAGAGATTGTGGATACCGCTGGTCGTGTTGTGGGGCAGCATGAAGGCATCGCGTTTTACACGATAGGTCAGCGCCGAGGGATTGGCGTCGCTTTTGCCGAGCCACACTATGTGGTGGCCTTGGATGCCCAACAAAACCGTGTCGTGGTAGGACTCCGCGAAGACGTGGAGACGTTACGGATCGTGGTTGAGGATACCCGCTATGTCGGAGAAACGCCGGATGTGGCAACGGTCCTCCAGGGCGCTGCCAAGATTCGTTACAATATGGACCCGCGCGAGGCGTCATGGGAGATCGGCCCCGATGCCCAGGCTAATCTGGCGTTTGATGAACCGCAATGGGCTTCGTCGCCGGGCCAAGTGGCCGCCCTGTATCGGGGTGAGGTCTTGCTGGGAGGAGGAAAAATTATCCGAACTCCCCATCATTAGGAGGGTTGGATAATGGTGACCCGTTGGCATCTGATTAACTTACCGGTCCGCCTTCGAGGTCATTCTCGTCACGGGACGGTTATCAAAGACGTCGTCATTGAATGGCCTTCGGGTCAGGTGACGGGGTTTATCCTGCACTCGAACGTATTTCGGAGCCGGTTTTTACCCCTGTGCCCGGGTGTCGCGATCACGCCAAGGGGAGTCGAATTGGCACACCGCGGGCTCATCGAGCCGAGGCCGCGAAAGTGGGTTAAACAGACGTTGCAGTTGGACTGGATCACGCGGCGCATCCCGGTCCATAACGCCCATGGTCAGTTATTGGGAATATTAAACGACGCCGTCATCGATGAGCATTCAGGCCTAGTTAAAGATTTAGTGATCTCCCAAGGCCTCCTCGCGGATTTAATAAAGGGTAGTTTGCGCTTGCCATTGGACACACTAGCCGTTAGCGACGATGCTTCGAAAGAGACTAAAATTTACGAGCGTGGGTACGCTAAAGGTGAGCGGGAAGAAACTCTAAAGTGAGGCGTCAATTACGTGGTCGTGGATCCGATGTGCCCCTTGTGTCAGGGGCGGAATGTAGGGAAAGTGGGCACTGGTCAGTTTTACTGTTGGGAGTGTTTTATTGAGTTTCAGGTTAGTCATCGAGGAGTCAGGATGTACCGCGTGGAGTCCGATGGCGAGCTATCCAAGATTGACACCGATACGGGGATAGAGGGGGTCACATCATGAAGAGATATATGAATGGCATCGTGACCGGGGCATTGGTAGGGGCGGTCATGACCGGGGTTTGGCTACTGAACCGACCGCGGCCAAGTTTAGCTCGGATGGCCTTGCGGAGCGCTCGCCGCGTAGGGCCCAAGGCATTTCGGGTAGCAAAAAACGGCGGGCGTTTGGTAAACATGGCTAGACGCCGTCTCGGTTAAGTATTTGGCGGGGACATCTTAAGTGGAAATCGGGTCGCGGCTGGCTCAAAGCCCCTTGCGATGGTACCGCTGGGGGCTTTTATTTGTCGTTATGGCCGGTGGGATTGGACTTTTGTGGTTCACCCGGGCGGTCTTAATGCCGTTTTTATTTGCCTTGGTCTTATCATACTTACTGGCACCTCTTGTGGAATCCTTTGTGCGCCATGGGATTCATCGGATCTGGGCGATTCTTTTGGTCTATGCTTTATTAGGCATCATCCTGGCGTCCGCTGTCATCTACATGATTCCCTTACTGGTACAAGAAAGCGTACACGTGATACACATGGTCCCGAGCTTCGTGTCTGGTGCTCAAGGTACCTGGGATCTATGGCTTCGTCGTTTGCATCAGGCCCCGATCCCGGGCTCGCTTAGATCCGCGATTACCGCGACCGGACTCCACCTCCAAGGCCAATTACTAGGGGTCCTCAAAAACCTGGTTGGCACGATGTTTGGCCTAGTGCCTGGCGTTTTGAGCCTGGTGGTGGCACCGGTTTTGGGATTTTATTTATTAAAGGACTTAGAGCGGATTCGGATGCGGTTTTGGGATGTCGTGCCGGTCGAATGGCGTAGCTCCATGTTTAAGTTGGGCTTTGACGTTGACCGTACCCTAAACGGTTTTATCCGGGGCCAGCTGACCGTGGCAATCGTGGTGGGTTTCTTGTCGGCGTTTTGGGTTTTCTTACTCGGGATTCCTTTCCCCATACTCATTGGCGTGGTCGTGACCCTGACCGATGTGATTCCCTATGTGGGGCCGATCGCCGGTGCGCTCCCAGCCGTGCTGCTGGCGCTCAATATTTCACCGCTGATGGCCTTCTATACGATAATTGGATTTGTCGCGGTGCATCAACTAGAGGGAGCGGTGATCGCACCCCAGGTCATGGGGGAGTCTGTCGGCCTGCACCCCTTAGTCGTGGTGTTTGCTATACTCGCAGGAGGCGAATTAGGAGGGGTGGTGGGCCTTCTTATTGCCGTACCGACCGCCGCGGTGTTGAAAGTCCTGCTAGGCCATCTGTACCGACGACTGACAATTCCCCAGGATCCTGTCTTGACCACGTTCGATTGGGATCGGTACAATAAAACAATTAAGGAAACATCTGACCAGTAAGCTACCCGACAGGTCAAAGAGTGGGGGTCATCATGCGTTCCACAGAGATTCGTCATCGATTTATTCAGTATTTTGAAGAAAATGGTCACCACCGGGTGCCCAGCTCGCCGCTGGTACCCGCAGGGGACCCAACGTTGCTCTTCACCAATTCCGGCATGGTGCAATTTAAAGACGTGTTTATGGGCAAAGAGACACGTCCTTATCGACGTGCGGTTTCTGTGCAGAAGTGTATGCGGGCCGGCGGCAAGCACAATGATCTGGAACAAGTCGGCAAAACGGCGCGGCATCAAACGTTCTTTGAAATGTTAGGGAATTTCTCATTTGGAGACTACTTTAAAGCCGACGCGATACGAATGGCTTGGGATTTTTTGACTCGTGAACTGAACCTTAAGCGCGAGGTGCTCTGGGTCACGGTGCATGATACCGATGATGAAGCCGCCCATCTGTGGGAAGTGATCGCGGGGGTTAGTAGCGATCGGATCGTGCGTCTAGGGGAAGACAATTTTTGGGCGATGGGGGACACTGGACCCTGTGGTCCATCGAGCGAAATCTTTGTCGACCGTGGGCCCGCGTATGCCTGCGGACCAGATTGTGGACTTGGACGATGTGATTGCGACCGGCTGCAGGAAATCTGGAACTTGGTATTCATGCAGTATAATCGGGGATCGGACGGCTCTCTTACCCCCTTGCCGACGCCCAGCATTGATACGGGGATGGGCTTAGAGCGTCTAGCTGCTTATTTGCAAGGCGTGGACAACAATTTCGATACCGACCTGATTCGCCCGCTCATTGACCGCGTGGCTGAAATCTCCAAACACCCCTACCACCCGGGACGTCAAGGGCTACCTCATCGGGTGATCGCCGATCATATCCGTTCGGTGACCTTTTTGTTGGCCGAGGGCGTGTCCTTTAGCAACTCTGACCGTGGCTATGTGATGCGCCGTATTTTACGCCGCGCAGTGCGCTATGGCCTAGTATTAGGATTCGAGGATGCATTCTTATATAAACTGGTTCCGGTGGTGGGCGCAGTGATGGGGGAGGCTTATCCGGAAGTGGTTCGGGGAGCCCATATCATACAAGAACATATTCGTGACGAAGAAGAGCGATTTCGGATGACATTAAAATCGGGCATGAAGGTGTTGGATGAAAAGTTGTCGGACCTAGTGCCGGGGGACACACTAGATGGGGCTTCCGCGTTTCTGTTAGCGGATACCTATGGATTTCCTTTGGACCTGACCGTAGACGCCGCGCTGGAACGCGGAATCCAAGTGGACCATGAAGAATTTGCCGGTCTTCTGCACGCGCAACGCGAAAGAGCGCGACAAGGGCGGTCCAAAGTGTCTCATAGTCTTCCCCATCATGACCATGCAGCGTTTTTAGGATATGAGGCTTATGAGGTTATTCAAGAACCCTTAAGAGCACTCTACATTGGTGAGGATCGGGTGACTCGACTCGTGACCGGAGAAGTGGGGTGGGCGTCATGTCCGCGGACGCCTTTTTACCCCGAGGGCGGGGGACAGGTTGCCGATATCGGACACATTACGGGTCCTCACGGTTCTGGGCGGGTTCTGGATGTGGTGCGTTCTGGAACCGACATTTGGCATCTACTCGAAGTGCAAGATGGACATCTAGAGACCGGGGAATCGGTAGACCTTAGGATAGACATCGCGCGACGACTCGGGGCGATGCGTAACCACACCGGCACCCATTTACTTCATGCTGCCTTGCGTCACGTGCTAGGGGATGGCGTACATCAGACAGGCTCCCTGGTTGCTTCGGATCGCCTCCGTTTTGACTTTTCGTTTCCGCGTGCGGTTAGTGAGAGTGAACTCATTGCGATTGAGGATTTGGTCAATGGCTGGATTTTAGAGGACCATGTGGTAGATACTCAACAGATGCCTCGTGAAACGGCGACCGAAGCGGGAGCATTGGCGTTTTTCGGAGATAAATACGGGGACCTGGTACGCGTGGTGACAGTCAAAGGAGCCTCAAAGGAACTCTGCGGGGGCACCCATTGCGCACGGACCGGTCAAATCGGACTCCTTGCGGTGGTGTCGGAATCCAGCGTAGGAGCGGGCTCTCGGCGACTCGAAGCCGTCACTGGGTGGAACGCCCTGCAATATCTACGGTCTCAGCGCCAAATCGTATCGGCCTTGCAGGAGGTGTTTCGAGGGGCCACCCCGGATTCCTTGCCCCAACGCGCTCTGGAACTGGGCGAATCTTTGAAAATCCAGGAGGCAGAACTTTTGGACCTGCGCCGACAACAGCGCCATGCTCAGGGCCGTCACTTGGTGGATAAGGCGTTGGTGTTAGGGAACCTCAAGACTGTGGTCGCAGAGGTGGTCGCGGATTCCCTAGAAGAGCTCCGACAGGTCTTGGATGGTGCAAAAGATCGGCTTGACGCTGTGGTTCTGGTCGCAAGGCATGGCGAGCGCGCTTCGTTCGTTGTATATTTAGGGAGCAGTGTCAGGGAGCACGGCCTCGATGCGGGAAGTGTTGTCAAGCGCCTCGCCCCCCTAATTGGGGGAGGGGGTGGCGGGAAAAAAGATTTGGCTCAGGCCGGGGGAAAGTTGCCCGAGGGGATTCCCGCACTTTTGGACACGGCGCGGGCATTGCTTCAAGAGCACCTTATGATCAGTAGCGACCGTTAGAGACCAAGAAAGGGGTATACGCATGGAACCATCGGACGAAACTCGGCGGTTGTGGGGGCACCAGGAAGCTCTTAATCAGGCGGATGCAATCTTGCGCGAGGTCTATAGTGCGTTGAAAGATAAAGGGTATAACCCGACGAGCCAACTCGTGGGATATTTATTGTCGGGGGACCCCGCCTATATCACTAGTCACCAAGGGGCCCGCAACCTTATCCGTCGTGTTGAACGCGATGAGTTGTTAGAAGAGTTGCTGCGGCAGTATGTGAATCAACTAGAACGGCAGTCCCGAGATGCCTGAACGCATAATGGCACTGGACGTTGGGGATAAATGGATAGGGGTGGCTCTTAGTGACGAACTCCAGATCTTAGTCTCTACGAAACCGGCGCTCACACGGACCAGGCTTGGCGACGATATAAAAACCCTATTGATATGGGCTACCGAGTGGAATGTCAGTGAAATTGTGGTAGGATTGCCATTGAACATGAATGCAAGCATTGGGCCGCAAGCAGAGCGTACGTTGGCTTTTGTCGCCGCACTACAAGACGCCACCACACGCCCTGTAAGGACGTGGGACGAGCGGTTAACGACCAAGCAGGCAGAAAGACTATTAGTGGAAAGAGATGTTCGACGCGACCGACGGAAAACCATGGTCGATGGGGTGGCCGCTGCGTTGATTTTAGAGACGTATTTGAATTCTCGCCGGAATTCCGTGAATGCGGGACACCAGGCACTAAAATATGGTTCAGAGGAGACCGAGATGGCTGATAACGATAACGATTTAATGGCCCCAATGGGTGATGACGAAGACGAGATCATTACCCTCACTGATGAGGATGGCAACGAGCACGAGTTTGTTGTGGTCGACGTGATCGAAGTAGAAAGCCTGGAGTACGCCATCTTGCTTCCGATCGATACCGAAGATGATGAAGAGGCGGAAGCCGTGATCCTCCGTTTGGAAAAGGATGCCGACGGAGACGACATTTTGGTCGATATTGAAGCGGAAGACGAGTGGGAAAAAGTGGCGCAGGCCTATGAAGATCTTCTTGAAGAAGAACCAGAAGAATAGCATCAAAGGAGCGCTGGGGTGTGATAATGTCAGAATTTCAACCCGGACGGAAACCGCGTCGCTTGAAATGGCGTTGGATCGGGGCGGTGGCATTGGCTGCCGTCCTTTTTGTTGTAGGGTATGCCTGGTACGTGTTTCAACCGGTAGCGATTCACAGCACGCGATACCAGTATCTTTCGGTGACTCCGGGACAAAGTGCGGACAACATTGGGAGCATGCTTCAAAAGCGCGGAATTATTCGATCCAGCCTAGCTTTTCGCGTGGTAAGTCGCTTGGACCATTTGTCACGGACGCTAAAAAGTGGCGTGTATCGTCTATCCCCCAGCGAAAGTTTGACTAGGATCCTTCAAGTGATGAAGGACGGGAACGTCGTCGTCATCAAAGTTGCTATTCCCGAGGGGTTTACGGTTAGCCAAATCACTGCGCGACTGGTAGCGGACCATATTGGGTCGATGGCGCAATATCGCCGCCTCGAGGCTCGCCCGTTACCGGGTATGCCCAACCCGGCCCAGGGGGTGCGAGACCCGTTAGAAGGTTTTTTATACCCAGCGACATATTCCTTTCCCTATGGTGTGACACCACGCCAAGCATTGGACACCATGTGGAAAACCTTTCAATCGAAGACCGTAGGATGGTATAAAAAATCGCACGCGACGTTGAGTTACACCCAGTGGATTACGCTCGCATCTATCGTTCAACAGGAGGACCAAGTCCCTCAAGATGCGGCGAAAATCGCTGCCGTATTCCTCAATCGATTAAAGGCCCACATGCCTTTTCAGTCGGATGCCACAGTTCGCTACGCTCTTCATCGGAAGGCAGCAAGCGGGTTGACCTATTCCGATTTACAAGTGTCCTCTCCCTATAATACCTACCGGCATCATGGTTTCCCGCCAGGCCCCATTACGAACCCGGGTCTCGTTGCACTGAAGGCAGCGCTCCATCCGGCGCCAGTGCCGTATTTATATTTCTTGGGATTGCGGAACGGGCGGGATCTGTTTGCTACGACCTATCAACAACACTTGGCAAATATCGCCTATGCCAATAGTCATCCGTGACGATGATTAAAATCCCATAATATGGGAAATACTTTCTTTAGTCAAGCTCTAAGGTTTGATTAAAGGAGGGCCCATCGTATGGTATGGGATCGTCGTGTTCAATTGGTATCGTCGGGTGCCGGGATCGTCGCTATGCTGGCCGTGGGAGCGTGGTACATGGCGCACCTAGCACCGCCCAGCAAGACATTTAGTCTATCGCCAACTACCTTAGTCCACCCAATTTTGGATCAACCGTTGTTAGGGTTCGATGGTCAACCACTAGTGACCCAACGTCGGATTCCGGCCCTCGTTGTAGTGCCCGGGCAATTGCCGAAATGGGCGCAGCAAGATTTGAAGGATCAGGTCACCCCATCTCTCATGAAACAAAAACAACTTTTGTGGGATGGTAGTTCATCCCTCTTTGCAAAGGCGCGGAAATGGTCCGTCTCGGGACTGTATCCCGTAACCCTTTTGGCATGGGTTCCCGTAACCGGAGTCTCTTCGCAACTTATTGAAGCCTGGGGCAAGAGTCGCGGAGACTATTCGACAGGACCAGTGATGCCGCGCAATGGAGTCTTTCGGTCCACCGTCCCGGTTCATGCCGCGCGCCTTGCGTGGAGCACCAGGCTTAGTCAACAGCTGTTGCCGTTGGTCAAGAGTGGCGGATCTCTGGCAGTCATCGATGGGTCCGGGAGGATACGGACTTTGTTAGCGAGCCCTAATCATCGGGGCATCGCTTGGGAGCCACGTCCAGTGGGCCTTGGATTGGTTCCACCCCTTACGGCAGAAGCCTTAGGAAGCCAGGGAATATTACTGAAGATAAAGGGAACAGGGGATTTGTTGGGTCAACTCGCAGGTGCCTGGGGATCTCGCCACATTAGTCAAGGCCTTAAACGCCTGGGGCTAGGGTCTAAGACCACTCTCATCGGACAACCCGTCAAGAATCCTCCATTGCCTAGGCCGTCAACGTCGGTGATGAGTCAAGGTCGGGCCTTATGGGCGACACCCTTAGAGATAGGCCGAGCCTACTTACCCTTTATCCGACAGGGTCTCTTACCGCAATTGACGGCGAGCGCGGTGCCCTCTCCTCTTCGGGTACACGGGGTGCCTCTGGTGTCAGCTGCAGTTGACTTAAACCAAGTGGCTTCGGTGCTACCAATGGTCATGGTCGATGGTGTAAAATTTTTCGTGTGGAGGCCCGATGGCAATTATGCTGTGGCGTTTACTCAAGACGACGGAGGCGTAGTGTTGGTCACCGCAGGACCCGCAACTCAGTCCATTGTGGACCTCGTGCATGTGTTGGCTGGGTGGATGCACCAAAGCCCTGTCGCTAAAAAGCAGGGAAACGCGAGGTAATTGCCGAAAATGCGTTACTCATGTGTTCTGAGCCACGTATCATTGCCTTGGCGGGTGGCACATGAGGTCTGTCTTTGGCACTGGGATGGCATCACGTCATACACAGTGTTCAAGACAAAGGTTTGTTGGGGAAGAAGATTCGCTTGATGCCATGGTGGCTAAAGTTTTGCCGCGGTGGGTCGAGGGCTCCCTCAAGAAATCGTTGGCCTTGGGGTGATTGTGTTTGCTGACTTTCTGGTGGTACATGTCGGCTTACTCATCCGTCCGTTTAGGATGGTGGCCGATTGGGGTAGCGCTTGTTACAATAGATAGACGCCCCTGGGAGAGGCGTGCAAATGACGACGGATACTTTGGAGAATCTTTTATGAAACGCCTTAAATACCAGGCATCGGTGGCTAACTCGACTCTGACCATATTTCGTAGCGGAATTTTGGAGTGGTATCGGAAAGAGGGTCGAGACCTTCCCTGGCGCCACACCCGGAATCCCTATAAGATATTGGTCTCGGAAATACTCTTACACCAAACCACCGTGCGGTCGGTCCTTCCCGTCTACCGCGATTTTTTAGAGCGATTCCCCACAGTAGAGTTGTGTGCCGAGGGACCACTATCCGCCATCAAAGAGATTACTGATCCGCTAGGATATAAAGTGCGGGGATCCTGGCTCTATAAGATTGCGTCTACCGTGATGGAACAGTGTGAGGGTGTGTTCCCTGATACGGTCGAGGGACTACTGGCACTCCCCGGGGTGGGGCGATATACGGCGGGGGCGATTCTGTCGTTTGCGTTTGAAGAGGATGCTCCGATTCTCGATACGAATGTTAATCGCTTGTTGGGTCGGTTCTTTAGCATCGACTATAAGGATAATCATGCACAGACGCGCCACGAATTATGGGCACTGGCGGAAGCTATCATCCCACCAGGCAAAGGCGCAGAATTTAACCAAGCCCTAATGGACATGGGAGCTCTTGTGTGCACGGCCAGAAAGCCGTTATGTATTATCTGCCCAATCAATGAAGGCTGTGCGATGATCCAAGTAGAAGTCCCGAGACACGCCGCTGAGGAAAGAGTCAGATATACGCCACGGGAAAAGAAGTCGTCGGAAATGGAATCGCTAGGCACATGACGGCGTTGCAGGGTTGGGGTTGCAAACAACACGACGCGGTACGTCATTGCATCTATGCGATTAGCTTCCGCTTAAGCCAGACACATCCTTTGCCCGATCAACGGCATCACACAGGGCCGTTCGTGTGAGAGGACTGGATCATAGGTAGTGGCGGTGTGTGATGTCCTTGTTGATAGGCCGCAACTGAACCCACAAGAGACTGAAAAAGTCGCAAGAATATAGAGCGACCACCTTAATATCTCTGTAACTTGGGCATCCGCGTCATCGTTGTGGAATGGGAACCATGACAGCGAAGCGGAGGATTCAGAACGTGGCTAAACATTTTGTTGTAGTAGCATCCGGTCTGATTGTGGGTAGTCTCTTGTTGGCCGGATGTGGAGCGATCCTACATCCGGCATCGGCGAATGCACCCCGATCAACGGCCACTTCTTCCCCATCGAACCCCCCCGTAACCACAGCTCCCGCTGCGTGGCACGTTACGACCCACCGATTTCCCGTGGGCACAGTAGCCTCCAAGCCTCAGGTCGGTCTGACCCGAAAAGTCGGGTCGTGTGTTAAGATTGGCCCAGTAGAGACTCTGGCGGCATCGGATGTGTTGCGCCTGGTTTCGCCTGTTGACCGGAGAGATTGGGTAGCCCTGGGCCGGGCCCAGCCAGTTCTTCACCTGGGAACCGTGACCGTCCCGTTGCCAGCTGGACGATACGTCTGGGGAGGGATGAGCCTCTACCAGTTGGGATTCCAGACCAAAGGTCCCCGTCCCCAGGTGGTCCCAAGTGTGGGGGGACATCTCAAGCGAGTCTATACCCCCATCGTTTTCCAAGGGCCGGCCACCACGAGTCTTCACGGTGCCCTGCTATTCAATATGTCCGGGCGACTTTGGTTCTATCACCCCGATACGGGCGGCCACTACCTGCCGATGCACGTGCCTAAGAACGCCCAGGCCTATTTGTCGCCATGTGGTCGCCATCTCCTACTTATTAAGGCGGGCGGGGCGAATGGTATCTGGTCGCTTAATGTCACCCGTCACGGGGATACACTCACCCGGGACGTATCGTTGCCGGTCGGTTCTTATACCAACGCGGTTTGGTCAGGCCGAGCGGTCGCAATCGAAGGAACAGTTTCCCTGGCAGTCGCCGATCTTCCGACCCATCGGGTAATAAACTATCGGCGCGCGTCTGTCAATGCGATCGGCCCTCTGACGGGTGGCGCCTTCTGGCTTGGGGGGAGCTTGACCCCCAGCCGGCAAGCCCTATGGATGATGGGCCCCGAGGGATCGGTTACGGGACCGATCCTTGCCGGCTCTGCCTTGGTGTTGGCAGGACGCACGGCCGACAGCGGACGGGCCGTCATCATGCAATGGATTGTTCATTATCCGAACCCGGGTACTGGGTATCTTCCGCCTTCTCCACCCACTTATGATATTCCTCTTATCGCGAACGGTTGTGCCGAAAAAGGCTAACGACAGGCAGGTGCCCCGGGTTATGCAAAATCGATGACCCGGGGTTCCCAGCGTAGCTTTCCCTACCTAACCCATTGCGCATAATCGTTCTGAAATGATTTGCCTCAACAGGACACAATCGAGGCTATACCCGTCGAGTCGACTAAGGACTGACACATAAGCCTCAGCAGCCAATCCTCTCGAGGGGTACGGCCAAATCTTGACCGTTCATCTCTGGGTCATGCACCCCGTGAACTTATCCTGCATAGAATGAGGAGCGATACGGTCGTGCGTAGAGTCAAGGGAGGTAGCGGTATGCTAATGAGTCTCGGCTTATGGTTGCTGGCACTAGCGGGTGGCGTTCAAGGAGCGCTCTGGCTTGCCGGATACATCGGAGGTAACGCTTTTCCCCAACCTCTGAACGACTCGGAGGAACACGCCGCTTTGTTGGCCATGGAGACCGGCGATCGAGACGCGAGACGGCGTTTGATCGAACATAACCTCCGATTGGTGGCCCATGTCGTGAAGAAGTATGGGAATAAGGGGGTAGAGTCCGATGACCTGATTAGCATCGGGACTGTGGGTCTCATCAAAGGCGTAGATACCTTCGATGCCTCAAAAGGAACACGGCTGGCTACCTATTGTGCCCGCTGCATCGATAACGAGGTGCTGATGCATCTCAGAAACATGAAAAAGATCACGCGAGAAGTAAGTCTTTATACCCCGATAGGGGTTGACCGAGAAGGCAATGAAATCATGCTGATGGACGTCCTGGCCTCGGGCGATGAGGTACCCGATACGGTTGAGGTGAAAATGGTCATGCAATGGGTTACCGAATTCGTCAAGACCTTGACTGCTAAAGAGCGTCTAGTGCTTGACTTGCGTTTTGGGCTCAGGAATAGTGGGACGCGCATCACTCAACGAGAAATTGCGAGTCGGCTTAAGATCTCCAGGAGTTATGTGTCTCGTATTGAAAAACATGCTGTGGAAAAAATACTCAATGAATTGAGCGACGACTTTAGTCGACATGAGGGACGACGTTGATTGCTGATTGCCGGAAAATGACAAGTGTGGTACATTCTTGAGAATCAAAGTAGCCGCTATAAACCGGAGAAAGGGGGTGTGTCACCAATGGATTCCCGTTGGTCGATGGAAACCCTTTTAATACATGCAGGAAATGACGTTGTCACGGCAGGACCCCATCATCCGACGGCGTTGCCTCTTTATACCAGTACGAGTTTTCAGGTGGAGAGTCCCGAATTGCTGGACCAAGTGATGTCGGGAAAGGTTGCGGGATACTCTTATGCGCGGCACGGAAACCCTACCGTGGCTGCTTTTGTGGCGGCGATGATGCGTCTTGAAGAAGCCGAAACCGGTATTGCGACGGGTTCCGGAATGGCCGCGATTGATGCCGCGTTCTATGCATGCGATTTGGGACCTTCGGATCTTCTCTTGTTAAGCCGCGACCTTTACGGAGCGTCGTTAAATTTGGCCTCCACGGTCTGGGGGAATACGGGTATTCGGGTGTTGACCGCAGATTTTTGTGACCTGGATGCTTTGCAAGAAATTCTCGAAGCACAACACCCCAAGGCATTGTTGCTCGAGATGATCTCCAATCCCTTGTTAAAGGTCGTGGATTTTCCTCGGCTTATCGAGATGGCTGAAAAAGCAGGCACCCAGGTTATCGTCGATAATACCTTTACAACCCCATTGATGGTACAACCACTAGTCCTAGGAGCGGACTTGGTGGTTCACAGCGCAACCAAATACATTGGGGGCCACGGAGATGCAATGGGGGGCGTGGTGGTGGGCAAGGATCGCTATCACGACCGTTTACATCAATACTTAAAACTTCGGGGGAGCGTTCTGGGGCCATTCGAGGCCTGGCTATTGCATCGTGGATTGAAGACGTTATCGGTACGGTTTGAGCGACAATCGGCTAACGCCCTCGAGTTGGCCGGCAATCTTTTACACTCCGGTCACTTTGATAAGGTCTACTATCCGCTGTTGCCCAATCATCCCACCAGTGCTATTGCCCGCCAATTATTTGGGACAATAGGCGGAGCCATCGTAACCATGGAACTAAAGGGGGGAAAAGATGCCGCATATTCCTTTATCAAGCGATTGAAATTGGTGGGGTCGGCTACAACCTTGGGCGACGTCTACACGCTCTGTTTGTACCCGGTGATTGCCTCTCATCGGAACCAAACCCCCGAAGAACGTGCACTCATGGGGATAACCGAGGGAACAGTGCGGATTGCAGTGGGACTAGAAGACCCAGAGGACCTTACGCAAGACATTTTGAACGCGGTCCAATAAAAAAGGCGACCCCGGGCGGGTCACCTTTTTACTAAAAGCTCCTACACGTTAATGTAAACGTCATTGTCCTCTACCCGCACGAGGTAGGTGCGGATGGGGGAGAACACCGGGAAATGTTTAGGGGCACCCGTCCGAATGTCAAATTGACCCCCGTGTCGAGGGCAGGTGATGATGAAACCCTCTTGGTCACCTTCCACCAATGACGCTTCTGCGTGGGTACACAAGTCATCGGTCGCAAAGACATCATTCTTTACCCGAAACAAGGCAATATCTTCCCCTTCGACGACCACGAGCAACGGCGCCCCTTCCAAAACCTCTGACGCCGCTGCGACCCGTTTCCAATCTGCCACGTTAGCCGATGGCTCCTTCCATCTCAAACTTAATCAGTCGATTCATCTCTACGGCGAACTCCATCGGTAATTCTCGGGTAAAGGGTTCAATAAATCCCATGACGATGAGTCGGGTAGCTTCCTCTTCCGAGAGACCTCGGCTCGTGAGATAAAACAGTTGCTCCTCGCTGACTTTAGTTACCGTAGCCTCGTGTTCCATCGCCACGTTACTATCCGCCACCTCGCTGTATGGGACGGTATCTGACGTCGAGTCGTTGTCCATGATGAGCGTGTCGCACTTGACGTTAGACTTGCTATTCTCAGCACCCGGTGCAAAGTGGACCAAGCCGCGATATGTGGTCTTGCCCCCATGTTGGCTAATCGACTTCGACAGAATGGTCGAGGTGGTGTTCGGGGCCGCATGGATCATTTTGGCACCGGTATCTTGGTGCTGACCTTTTCCTGCCACGGCAATCGACAGGACCATGCCCCGAGCCCCTTCACCCAACAAATACACGGCAGGGTACTTCATCGTAAGCTTGGACCCGATGTTACCATCAACCCATTCCATCGTGGCATTCTTGTAGGCGGCCGCTCGCTTGGTAACCAAGTTATAGACGTTAGACGCCCAGTTTTGAACGGTGGTGTACCGCATTCTCGCATCATCTTTGACGATGATCTCAACGACTGCCGAGTGTAGCGATTCACTATTGTAGCTCGGCGCCGTGCAACCTTCTACGTAGTGGCCAAACGAGCCCGTGTCCGCGATGATAAGGGTTCGCTCGAACTGTCCCATGTTTTCTGAGTTGATGCGGAAGTATGCCTGCATGGGAATGTCGCACGTGACCCCTTTGGGAATGTACACGAAAGAACCGCCGGACCAGACGGCAGAATTTAATGCCGCAAACTTGTTATCTTCGGGCGGGATGATGGTTCCAAAGTACTCCCGCAAAAGCTCGGGATATTCCCGCAGAGCGGTGTCCGTGTCGGTAAATATGATCCCTTTCTCTTCGAGGTCCTTTCGAATACTATGATACACGACTTCAGATTCGTATTGCGCCGATACGCCAGCTAGGAACTTCCGCTCGGCTTCGGGAATACCGAGTCGCTCGAAGGTGTCTTTAATGGCTTGTGGCACCTCTTCCCAGGTACGTCCCTGATTTTCTGAAGGTCTTACATAATAGACGATATCGTCAAAATTCAGCCGACCTAAGTCTCCACCCCAACGAGGCATCGGCTTTTTAAAAAACACATCAAGCGCATGGAGTCGGAAATCTAGCATCCACTTCGGCTCTTTTTTAATCCTTGAGATTTCTTCAACAGTTTGACGCGTCAACCCTCGACTAAATTTGAGGACCCCGACGTCTCCGTCGTTGAATCCGTATTGGTACTCGTCGTTGACTAACATCTGTGGTTTAGTAGTCGCCATCAATAAGTCCCTCCTTTAAGATTGCCCTTGATCCAACGTTAGGATTCTTTGTCACTTAAAGCTTTCTCTAAGGCATTATGTGCTAACGTGGCACATTTGACTCGACTCGGAAATTGGGAGACTCCGTGCAGTGCTTCTAAATCTCCCAGATTTTCGGGGTTTTGGCTGCCGGTCAAGAACTCCTTAAAGTTTTTTGCCAGGGCCAAGGCTTGTTCGGCACTTTTGCCTTTCACGGCTTCGGTAAGCATCGAAGCAGACGCCATGCTTATTGAACAGCCTTGGCCACTGAAGCGAACATCGGAAACTTTTTCACCGTCTAGTTCCAACTCGAGGGCAATTTCGTCGCCACACGTGGGATTCAATAATCCGACCGTCTTTGTCGGATTTTCTAGATGACCCCGATTTCTGGGGTTTTGGTTGTGGTCTAAAATGGTTTCACGGTACATGTCGTCGAGATTCATTGGCGGAAATACCTCTTGGTTTCTTCGATGGCATGTGCTAGTGCCTCGATGTCTTGGTGGTCGTTATATAAGTAAAAGCTTGCGCGTGCCGTCGAACCCACCCCGAGCCACTGCATTAATGGCTGGGCACAGTGGTGTCCGGCTCGGATCGCTACGCCTAGGGAATCAAAGACTTGGGCGACATCATGGGGGTGGACTCGGTTGACGTTAAATGCGACGACCGCGCTGTGAGGACGCTTGGGCCCATACACCGTCACACCAGGTATGGCTTGGAGGCGATCGAAGGCCATTTCCCCAAGCTCCTGGGTGTGGCTTTGGATCCGTTCCATGCCAACGCCTTCCAGGTAGTGTATCGCAGCCGCTAGCCCGACTGCCCCCGCAATATTGGGGGTACCCCCCTCAAATTTTTCGGGCAGGTCGGCCCAGGTAGCCGTTTCGCGATCCACGTAAGTGATCATTTCCCCTCCGTAAATGACGGGGTCGCTCTCGACGAGCAACGGATATCGGCCCCATAAGACACCGATCCCGGTGGGACCACACATTTTGTGGCCTGAAAAGGCAAGAAAATCTGCACCTAGCTGACTGACATCAATGGGTTGGTGAGGAACCGATTGCGCCGCATCGACCACCAAAACCGCGTTGACCCGGTGTGCCAACTCGGCAATCTCTGCGACCGGATTGATCGTCCCGAGAACATTGGAGACGTGAGAGACGGCAACCATTCGGGTATGGTCCCCAATGGCCGCTTGAGCGGCCTCCAAAGTTATTTGGCCGTCGGGAGAAAGTTCAATGTAACGGAGTTTTGCCCCAGTGCGTTTGGCCGCCTGTTGCCAAGGGATGAGATTGGAATGATGTTCCATGGGGGAGACGACGATCTCGTCGCCGGGTTTCAAAAATTTGTCGGCAAACCCGCGGGCCACGAGGTTCAAGCTTTCCGTAGTACCCCTGGTAAACACAATTTCCTCGGGGCGGGTTGCCCCAACAAATGTCGCCACCGTGTGCCGAGCGTTTTGGAATAGGGTGGTCGCCTCCTCCGCCAAGGTATGTACGCTTCGTAGCACGTTAGCGTTGTGTTGGGTATAAAAATCGACCTCCGCATCGATCACTACCTGGGGTTTTTGGGTTGTGGCCGCCGAATCCAAATACACCAGCCGATGCCCGTTTATGGGACGAGCCAGAATCGGAAAGTCTTTTTTAAGGTCGACCAGAGTGACGTCCATCATTCTAGAATCTTCCTTTCTACCTGGGCCCAGACCTCGTCCCTGAGATCCCCGACCGGAATGGAATCGATAACCGGGGCCAAAAATCCGTGAACGATAAGCCGGGTTGCCTCAATCTCGGTTAAACCGCGACCCATCAGGTAAAAAATCGCATGCGGATCAACCGGTCCGGCACTGGCGGCGTGTGCCGCAAATACATCATTTTCTTCAATGAGCAAGGAGGGTATCGCATCGGCGCGCGAGGTATCCGACAGCATCAGAATCTTCTCCTTTTGGCGGCCATCAGATCCGGTGGCGCCTTTTTTGATGTCGGTCACTCCGGTGAAGACGCTACGCGCAGAGTCCTTCATGACCCCCCTGGCAACCATGTTGCTCGCGGTGTGCGGTGCCACGTGGCGGGCAGTTGCCGTGTAGTCTTGGTGCTGAGATCGACTGCCGAAAAACACGGTGGTGCTATACGCCTGGCCGCCGGGTTGGTCCAAGAGGCTAAGATGTTCGGACACGACCATCCCAGCACCAAATTCCCCAACATTCCAATTGATACGTGCATCGCGCCCAACCCGCGCCGCGCGCCGCACGAAGGCGTCGGCTGACGATGCCAGTTGTTGAATAGCGCCATAGTGGCAAACGGCCCCATCCCGCAACACTATTTCCGTGGCGCACGACCAGAGGCTTTTTTCATTGCCCGACTCCGACACATATTGTTCATTGACGGTGACAACGCTTTCCCTGTCGAGAACGATCACAGTACGGGGGAAAATGGCGCTGGCTCCATCCGTCCCATAATGCTGAATAGTAATCGGTTCGGTGAGAGTGACGCGAGGCGGTACATATAAGAACAGTCCGTCTTGCCATAAGGCCGCGTTTAGTGCCTGAAACTTGTCCACGGCATCGTCGATGACCGAACCCAATGTTTCTTGCACCAGTTCAGGACTCTGGATTAAGGCGTCACGTAAGGATAACAATACGACGCCCTCATTCTGGGCGGACTTCGGAAGGTTCGCGTGAACAGAACGTCCATTCACGGTGATTAAGTTGAATAGGGTATGCCGAGACTCTAGGACAGGCGATAATTGCGTGGTTGGTGTCGGAACGAAGATCGGGATGCGTTCTAACTTACGGTTCTTTAAAGGAGTACGTTGGCGCACCGGTAAGGGTAACTCCAGGTACCGAGCAGCATACTGACGGCGACGGGCTAAGAGCCAGCCTGGCTCTGAGCCATGGTGGTCCAGGATGAATTGTTCCATAGGAGCCAATGTGCTCGCTTCTGCGATCGTATCCATGAACAGGCCTCCTTTCTGTCGGGAATTAGAGTGGCGTTGAATATTCGGCACGAACCCATTCATAGCCTTTAGATTCGAGTTCTTCGGCCAGTTGATAGTCACCGGATTTAACGACACGACCGTCCATCATAATGTGGACAAAATCGGGTTTGAGATACGATAAAATTCGTTGATAGTGTGTGATGACGAGCGAGCCAAATTCTGGACCGTTTAGAGACTGCACCCCCTTGGCCACGACTTTAATCGCATCGATGTCAAGACCGGAATCAATTTCGTCCAATACCGCGATACGGGGTCTTAACATCAACATCTGAAGAATTTCGTTGCGTTTCTTTTCGCCGCCGGAGAAACCTTCGTTCAAATACCGATTCGAAAACTTGGGGTCCATCTCTAAAAACTGCATGGTTTCATCAAGACGATCGCGAAATTCCTTAAGGGGAATCTGGTGGCCTTCCCCGCGCAACGAATTGATGGCGGTACGCAAAAAGTTGGCCGTGGTCACACCAGAAATCTCGCTGGGATATTGCATCGCCAGAAACAACCCCGCTCGCGCCCTTTGGTCGGTTCGCATCGCGAGAACATCTTGGCCATCAAGGGTTACTTGGCCGGAGGTTACGGTGTAGTGGGGGTGTCCCATGAGGGTTTGAGCCAAAGAGGTCTTGCCGGTGCCGTTAGGCCCCATAATGGCATGGACCTCACCGCCTTTGACGGTAAGCGTCAAGCCTTTTAAGATGGGTTTGCCCTCAATTTCGACGTGTAAATTCTTTATCGCTAAAATGGGTGTCGACATCGCTAGTCGCTCCTTACGGTTCATTTCTGAGTAAAACACTCAGTTTTCCTAGTCCTAGTGTAACCCAGTCAAAGTAAATGTCAACCGGGCGGAACGGAAATCCCGAAGAAACGGCCGGATTCATATGCGGATGGTGCGGTGGAAACAGAGAGCTATGGAGGAGAATTTCATGGAATTTACCCACTCCAATCTCAAAAATAGCCATCTCTCCGACCATCCTTCCCGTAGTCTCCTTTAAGCTCTTCCAGAATTAGCTGACCTTGGTTTGGTATAATAAGCTACACTAGTAGGGGAGGTGTCCCATGATTCGACTGCTCCAACCGAGGTTGTCGGTGTCATCGGTCTTCGATGTGGACCTTGATGACTTGGTAAACCGCGGCTACCGGGGTCTCATAATGGATTTAGACAACACGTTAGTAGCATGGAATCATCCCGAAGTGCCCAAGACCCTAAAACTTTGGCTTAAAGATGTGAGCCATCGTAATATTGAAATGTGCATTGTGTCTAACAATCTGAGCCAACGCGTGGAGGAGTTCTCGACCAAAATTGGCGTATCTTTTATAGCCAAGGCGGCTAAGCCGCGTCGTCGGGCGTTTCGGCAAGCCATGCGAAAAATGGGTACATATGCGGAGACCACGGCTGTGATCGGGGACCAGGTATTCACCGATATCTTGGGCGGAAATCGCTTGCAACTCTATACCATCTTAGTCCATCCCCTCGCAACAGAGGAATTTTGGACGACGCGGTTAGTTCGCAAATTAGAGCATCAAGTGGTCCGGCGTCATGTGTCTCAAGGGTAAGAACAGCCAAGGGGTTTTAGGTTATTGCGTCGTCGGGATTTAACTGTGCTGCTTAAGGAGGATGCGACATTTCTAGGGGAATAGAGCTTTTTGCAGTGTTTGGTTCCCCGATTAGGCATTCGCTCTCGCCGCGGATGCATAATCACGCGTTCTTAAAGCATAGACCCGGGTCCTACTACATTCCGATTGAGTCCAAGGCGGATAGGTTCATGCAACAACTCTCCGCGTTTCATGAGATCGGGGGGCGTGGGGCGAATTTAACGCGTCCTCTAAAGTCCTTGATAATGCCTCAGTTGGTTGGCTTTTCCGACGCGGTACGGCGGGCTGGTGCTGCCAACACGATCCTCTGGACCAGCGAGGGTTGGGTGGGTGAAAACACCGACGTCATGGCGTTGTCCGATTGGATGCCAGCCAACGTGGGTTCCAAGGCCCTCATTCTTGGGGGAGGTGGTGCGGCGCGCGCGAGTTGGGTCGCATTAACCGACTGCGGGTACGAAGTGCACGTGATGACGCGGAATCCCGATAGAATCTGGCCTGGGCCTACGGCCCACGGCTGGGATTTGCAGCGATTGGATAATTCCTATGCGGTGATTGTCAATGCGACGCCGTTGGGGCAAGCTGGGGAACCGTCCTGGGATGTTCTCACGCTCCCTAATTTAAGTTCAGAGCCCATTGTTGTAGACTGGGTATATTCTCCACAACTGACACCATTTTTGTCTTGGGGGAAGAGCCAATCGGCTAGGGCCGTTGTGGACGGTCTTTCGTTGTTGGTGGCCCAAGCGCGATGGGCCTGGCAGCTATGGTTTGGTCAACCCGCGCCACCAGACGTCTTGGAAGAGGCTATATCATGGCAGCCGCTGTCGTAGCGGGAATCTGGGTTCTCGTATTTTGGTTTATGCCCAGTCGGTGGTGGGGTGCCCAGCGAATGGTTCCTCACTGGCTCATCGCTGTGGCTACGGGAGCCTTACTAGCATCGCTGTGGTGGATATGGAGGCAAAATTCTTGGGTAGATGCCGGGTACATTGGGATCTGGTTACTCGTGGCGGTCATCGACGCCAACGAACGCATCATTCCCAATCGGTTGGTGGCTCTATCGGTGCTTTGGAGTCTCGTCACCTTTGTGTGGGCGGCACGACCAGTGACGGCTTCGGTAGGGTGCGGAGCAGGCCTGCTGCTCACCTTTTTGCTGATACACTTTCTGACCCGCGGAGGAATTGGCATGGGCGACGTTAAATATAGCGGAGCTGTCGGGTTGGCCCTAGGATGGCCTCTGGGTTTGGTGGCCTTGGTGCTGGGGATCTGGACCGGTGGTATCTATGCCTTGGTCTTGTTGCTGATGCGGGCCGTAAAGCGTCACGATAGCATTCCTTTGGGACCATTTTTAGTTTTTGGTGCAATATTAGGGTTGGTAGGGACCATCGGTCACTAGACAAGGGAGGGATAGGCGCAAGCACATCTTGTGCCTGTCGACAGAAGGGGAGAATACGAATGGCGAAGTGGCGGTGGTTGACTGCGGGCGAATCGCATGGCCCAGGTCTTATGGGACTCGTGGAAGGAGTTCCATCCGGAGTCTCTTTAACGCGGGACATGATCAATAGTGACTTGGCGCGCCGCCAGCAGGGATATGGTCGTGGGGGGCGGATGGCGATTGAACGCGACCAGGTCGAGATCTATGGGGGAGTGCGTCACGGTTATACACTGGGCAGCCCGGTGGCGCTTTTGGTAAAGAATCGTGACTTTGCAAACTGGTCTGACACCATGTCTGTGGACCCCGCTCCTACCGACCGCGTTGTGACGCGACCTCGGCCCGGTCATGCGGATTTGGTCGGTGGTATCAAATATGGACATCGTGATCTCCGTAACGTCTTGGAACGCGCCTCGGCACGAGAGACCACCATGCGAGTAGCTTTAGGCGCGGTGGCTCGAAGCTTCTTAAAGGAACTGGGAATTACCGTGGTGGGTCACGTGGTTTCCATTGGATCGGTTGAAGTGACGCCACAGAACTGGACCGAAGCCGATTTCGCTGAGGCTGAGTTCTCCCCGGTGCGCGTCATTGATAAGCGTGCGGAAGAGGCCATGATGGAGCGTATCGACGAAGCGAAAGAGGCAGGCGACACACTCGGGGGCAGCTTTGAGATTGTGGCGTTTGGGTTACCGGTAGGACTCGGTAGCTACGTGCAATGGGATCGGAGACTCGAAGCGGACCTCGGTCGCGCCCTGCTGTCCATTCCCGCTATGAAAGCCGTGGAGGTGGGGACCGGTTTTCAACAGGCGAACCAGTCGGGTTCCGCAGTGCATGATGCGATCTGGTGGGATCGAGACGCGGGATTTAGTCGCCGCAGTAATCGGGCCGGGGGTTTGGAAGGAGGAATTACCACCGGGATGCCATTAACCGTACGGGTGGGCATGAAACCGCTATCCACTTTAATGTCTCCTTTGGGATCGTTCGATATTGAGTCCAAAGAGCCGTTCTTAGCCCAAGTCGAACGATCCGATGTGACAGCGGTTCCTGCGGCCGTCACGATTGGAGAGGCGATGGTCCTTCATGTATTGGCGGGAGCGATCCTCGATAAGTTTGGGGGAGATAGTATTCAGGAGATAAAAGACCGTGTAGCTCAATGGGGCTCGGAGGTGCGTCGTTTTTAGGGGACCCTCTTTGATCGTGCTTCTCGGCATGATGGGTGCGGGAAAATCGACGGTAGGATCGCTCTTGGCGGCCCGTCTGGGCTGGGTATTCGTAGACCTTGATGCCATGATTGTAGAGCGGGTAGGGCTTTCGATTGCCGAGATTTTTGCTCGACATGGTGAAGAACGCTTTCGGCTCTATGAAGAGACCTGTTTATTCGAAAGCCTGACACCGTCGACACCCACTGTTTTGGCGCTGGGAGGTGGGACGGTGGAGCGCCAGGCGAACCGCGATGTGCTTCGGGGTCAGCATCTGATTTGGATCGATGCTGACCCGGAGATCCTATATAAGAGAGCGAAGGGCCCCGACCGTCCCTTGGCGCATGCGGGATTGGCGAACTTCTTAGAGCGCTATCGACGCCGCGAGCCCTTATTCCGAGAGCTCGCAGCGTTCCGGATTGATGTCACAACGAGAGTGCCCGAGGATATTGTGGATCAGATAGTGAGATACGAGACCAACCCAAATCTTAGGCGGTCCTAAGGAGGTGGCGGACATGCGAGAACACTGGACGATTCAGGTGAGGTTTGAGCGAATCAGCGAAATTGTGTGTGAGCCGGGCGTGCTCAGTCACGGCGTCTTAACGGCAAAAGCACTGGCCGCGCCGCAAATTTTATTGATCCATGACCCTTTAGTGGCAGAACATGCCCGCATTTTAGCAGAACGCCTTTTAAGCGACGGGAGAACCGTGACGACCAAAGCCTGGACGATTGATGAGCACGACAAAAATCTTAACACCGTGAGTCAGCTTTATGACTGGTTCGGGGATCATCTAGTGCGTAGGGACTCTCTTGTGGTGGCGTTAGGCGGCGGTGTGTTAACGGACACTGTCGGGTTTGCTGCGGCCACCTATCTCAGAGGGATTGCCTGGGTCGCGATCCCCACCACGCTATTAGGTCAGGTTGATGCGGCGATTGGCGGTAAGGTCGCTGTCAACCTACCGCATGGGAAAAACTTGGCAGGGGCATTTCATCTGCCGCGTGCGGTCTATGTCGATCCGGATGTGTTAAAAACGTTGCCCCTAGTCCAATGGCAGGCCGGGGTGGGCGAGGTGATGAAAACCGCCCTGATTGCCGGTGGCACGCTGTTCAAGCGTTTGAACGGGCCGCCGGTCCGATTCGGGGATCCGGTTTGGGCAAATCTTATTGCCGAGACTATCCGCTATAAAGTCAACATTGTGAATCAGGACCTCGAAGAGTCTGGGGCACGATTATACCTCAATTTTGGTCACACCGTAGCGCACGGTTTAGAACAGGCATTAGGTTATGGAACCCTTACCCACGGAGCCGCGGTGGGCCTAGGCTGCCGCGTTGCCTTGGCCCTATCCGAGACTACTTTGGGTCTGGACCCTCGGGTCCGTACCCAGGTTGAGTCCTGGATGCGACTCTGGCAATTGCCCATGACCCTATCGGGAGTCGACTGGGATCGCGTTCTGCTTGCCATCGGTCAAGACAAAAAGGCACAAGCGGGCGGTCAACGATGGATACTGTTGGAGCAGATCGGGAAACCCATGGTCCAAAAGGGTCTGGAGCCTGACCTGGTTCGAGACACGTTAACGAAGGTGCTGGATGATAGCGATTCAGTCTAGCGGAGGGATAACAGAGAAGGTATCATTTAGTGGCGAATCAAACTAGATATTTGAGCACATTTAAGGAAGGAAGGAGGTTCGGAGTGAAACAAACGCCATTAACTCATTGGCATGAGGAACACGGGGGGAAGTTGGTCGAGTTTGGGGGCTACTCCATGCCGATCGACTATGGTTCGATCATGGAAGAACACGAAGCGGTACGAAGTACGGTGGGAATCTTCGATGTTTCACACATGGGAGAATTTGATGTGACGGGCTCCCAAGCGGTGGAGTTTTTAGACCATTTAGTGACCAATCATGTGTCTACCATGGCCATTCATCAAGCTCTTTATACGCCAATGTGCAATGAGGACGGAGGCACGGTAGACGACCTTTTGATTTATCGGATCGACGATCAGCATTTCATGCTGGTGGTGAACGCTGCGAATATTGAGAAGGATTGGAACTGGATTACCAGCGAAGCCCAAGCCTGGCCGAACGTGAGCCTCGTCAATGAGTCGGACCAAATCGCGCTCCTGGCCATTCAAGGACCTAAATCCGAGGAACTTTTGCAGGAACTCACGAGCTTCGATTTGGGCTCCCTTTCGTATTATCATTTTGCACCGAGAGTGACCATCGCCGGTGTAACAGGACTTCTATCTCGCACCGGTTACACCGGTGAAGACGGTTTCGAATTTTATGTCGCTGCTTCAGATGCTTTGAGGGTGTGGGATA
>JAJYPK010000190.1 GCA_021795465.1 Bacillota bacterium | reverse complement strand
TCATTTCCCCTGACATCATATCGATTCATCTCCATAGGATGGGATTTTCTTCCCGTCCTACTTCGCGACTCTTGGGTAAAAATCCTTTACGTACAAACAATTTTGTTTAAAGTTAGCGCCTATGGGAGAAGCCCATCGATTGGCACGGGAGGGCCCCTGAATGTCGCAACCGAGGCTGGGTAGGATAGCCAAGCATGTTAGACGGTGGGGAGTTCGAGCGGCACTCGTACGGCGGACGACGCAGGGAGTCCGCCAATCACTGCCCCTTGCATGCCGGAAACGCCGACCGCACGCATCCACATCCTGGTGAAACACGTTTAGTGTAGAACGCCTCGTACCACTCACGGCGTGACAAATAGGCGCAGGCGTGAATGGCCGCGTAGCGATGGGGTAGCCAACGGTTCTTGTTGGTGTGGGTTCGAAAGTGTGATGCAAGACTTACAGTGTTAGGCCACTTACCGGGTACTTCACTCGCCGATGGACGCATTGCGAACTCTTGCGATCATCCCGGCGACCCACTGTAGCCCAATAGGGTTGTCGCAGACCTGTTCGAGAACTCGCATATCGTCCAAAATATCCATGGACTTGGCGGCATCTTTATGTTCCCAATATTCTAGCGCGCGGAAGAATAGCCGTCGACTTTCGTCGAACCGGCCCAGGGACCGTAAAATAATGGCCTTGTTCTGCGTGGCATCCATGCATTTCTCTGCATCGGCCAGCCCATAAGCCGCAATCGCGCGATCCACCTCGACCAGCGCTCTGTTCCAGTCTTGGAGAAAGATGTGTGCTGCGCTCTTTCCGTGACTTACCCACCCCGTCCACAACAAGAGCATAGTCCCGCCATGGGATTGATCGTAAAGCTCGAGCGCCAGTTCAAATTTGTGTTGCCGCAACGCGCCCGAACCGTTCGTCACAGCGATTCTGACCCGTTGTTCGGGATTGCCTTCGGACAAGGTCAGTAAAAACTGTCCGAGTGACACCGCCTCTGAAAATCGATTGGCCCTAAACATTTGGTTTTGCAACATGGTACCCACCCGGACGACGATATCGGCCGAATGATGATGCAACGCATGGTAAAACAAGGTCTGAAAGAGGGAATAATCCTCCAGCGTGTATAGCTTGCAGGGAATTTCCCACGCTTCGACTAGGTTCCGCAACAATCCGTCTTGCACGGGTACAGCAGAGTCGAACCATAAGGCCGAGGACAAATTGTAGGCCACGGAGATTTCGTTGCGCCGGATATGCCACCGTACTTGGGATAGAAGGTTGCGGTGATTGGGGGATACCAACCCCGGCATTGCCAAGGTGATGTCCAGGTCTAGCCTACCAAAGATCAGCTTGAGCACCTCGAGGGAGGGCGTCGTCCGGTCGTTTTCCAATAAGCTGATGTACGAGCGGTCGCAGAATCCTTCCGCTAAGTCTTCTTGGCGCATGTGTTGCCGCAGACGCGCATTGCGGATTATTTTTCCGACGGTCATAGTAGAGCGCCCCCTTCATTCACACATGCTGGAAAATATCACCGCGTGAATGCCAATCCCCTACCACAATAATACCAGACTCTTGCAACTATCTAGGAGGTTACGGAATGAAGCGTCTTGTGAACAAACTTGGCTTTTTAGTAGTTCTAGCATCCATTTTACTGGCGGCGCCCAGCATCGGATATGTTTCGCACTACCAAGCGTCGTCCTCCATCACGAACGGGCAGACCAGTGTCACCGACCCCGGGTCGCCCAGCTAATAAACGGGAGGTCGTGCTGTGGAACTATATGATTTGGATCGATTTCACGTCAACATTGGGCGCGGCCCCGCTGTCATCCTGGCGCGTCTCGCTGATCATGGACTGGTCACCTTCAACGGACTCGCTTCGCGCCAGGAATTGGTTGAGTTCGCGCGTACTTTGGGCACGATTTACCAGCACCGCGACTCGCAAGGCGATGGCGTCACCGTTGTGGCCGACCAAGCCGCTCAAGGTGACGGTTACCTTGGTTTGACAAACAGCGCTCTCACCCTGCATACCGACCGTAGCGGTGTCGCCGCCCCTCCGGGTCTTATCATCCTCTATTGCGAGCATAAGGCTGAGGATGGCGGATTATCAACATTTACCGACGGTGCCCGCGTCCATGCCACGCTTGATGGGCAGACGTTGGACGCCCTCCAACGGGCCCACTCCGCGATTTTCTTTGGAGGCGATGAACCCTATCGCGGTGCCGTGTTCGAGCCGGTTGGCGGCCCTGGGCGGGTGGCCCTGCGGTTTCGCTATGACAGCTACGGCTATTTCGCACCCGATGTCGTGGAGGCCCTGCCGCATTGGTGGGAGGCGGTGAATGCGCACCTCATCGGCTTTCGATTGAACCCCGGATCCGGTTATATCGTGCAGAATGACCGCTGGTTGCATGGACGTACGGCATTTGTCGGGTCTCGCTCCATGCTGCGCGTGCTTATCGATGCGCCGGAAATGCCCAAAGGCTTTCGGGCGATAAGTGCCTAAGTCAAGGAGGACCATGGATGGAACTGACGTTTTTGGGATGCAGCGATGCTCAGGGTGTACCACGCATGGCCTGCGAGTGTGCGGTCTGTCGCGGGGCGTCGCTGGACAATCACAATCGTCGCTCACGCTCCAGCGTTTGGCTGACCGCCGATGGTCACCACGCACTGATCGATGTCTCACCGGATATCCGGTCGCAATACCTCATATATCGCAATGGCGTGGTTCCTGACGTGGTGTTTCTCACCCACGCACACAACGACCACATGGGGGGACTGGGCGACTTCGGGGATTATTGCTTTTGGAACGCCTTAAACGTTCTCGTTGTCGCAGCCCCGGAGGTTATGGAACTAGTGCAAGACCGCTACCCCTATTTAAAGCGGCGTCGGGGCATCGAATTTGTCAGCGCGACGGATTATCAGTTGGGAGCCTGGCACGTGACCTTCCATCGCACCAATCACGGATATAATGGTTTCTCGTATGCCATCGTCCTCCAGAAACCCGGCCAGCGTTGGTGCTACGCTGTCGATGCCTTTGACGTCCCCTTACCGGACCTACAACCCCTGATGGGCGCGGATGTGCTCGTGATGGCGGCGACCCATTGGGATGAGTCCGCGGCGGTACGATCCCATCGCTCCGTCTACGACGTGCAGGAGGCCCTTGCCTTGCGACATACCCTCCAGCCCAAGCGCTTCGTGTTAACGCATCTCGCCCACTCAATCGACTGGGAGGCCCATACGCCTTTGTTGCCCCCGGGCGTCGAACTGGCTTATGACGGCCTGCGCCTAACGTCACAGGATATTGAAGGAGGATATCGTGAGCATTCTGATTCTTAACCGGGTATCCAATAACACCGCACCCTATTACGAGTGGCTTCATGAACAAGCGGTACCCCTGGTCTTGCTCTGTGATTCAGTCCGCCGGGGGCGAGTCGATGAGCGTTACGACCATGTCGAGTTTTTCGATGACTGGAAACAAAACGGGAACATCGAGCGCCGCGCCCACGAACTTCATTCCCAGTACCACTTTACGGCCATTGTGGCCAACTCCGAATCCGATATCGTCCGTGCAGCGCAGTTGCGCGAACAGTTGCACTTGCCCGGTCAATTGTCGGCGAGTGCCCTCGCCTTTCGTGACAAAGTCTCGATGAAGTCCCATCTGCAACGAGTGGGTGTCTCTGTACCGACGTTCCGCCCGGTGACCAACCCATGGGATGTCATTACGTTTCGTGATGAACAGGGGTTCCCATTTGTTTTGAAACCCCGGATGGGCATGGGGTCCGAGAACACATTCGTGGTCGAAACGCCCGAAGATTTAGAGCGTGCACTGGCTGTCACAGCATTTCAGGATTATGAGGTGGAGACCTTCGTAGACGGCCAGATGTATCACGTTGACGGGGTGTGGGCCGAGCATGAAATCAAGTTTTGGGCCACCTCGAAATACCTCAATGGCTGTCTTGCGTACCAGGACGGCCAATTCCTTGGCAGCCTGCTCCTTGACCCTACCATGGCTCTGAGCCAAGCGCTGCGGGATATGACCGAACACATCCTTGGGGCGTTGCCTGATCCCGTTGCCTGTGCCTTTCATTGCGAAATTTTTGTCGATGACCGAGGCCGCCTCACCTTGTGTGAGATCGCCTCACGTACCGGAGGTGGCCGGGTCATACCCACCATCCATCATGCTTACAGGTACAATCTGTTAGAACACTCGGTTCTCGGACAGGTGGGACAGCCATTGACGCGAATCGAGATACCCCGGCCGACGGTTTATGCCGGATTTGCCTTAATGCCACCACGCCCGGGCACACTGGTTTCGCTTCCGGCGGAAGCCCCCTTCGACTTTGTTATCGAGTACCTCACCAATGCGACTGCCGGAGACACATTCGGGGGCGCCCGCCGTTCTGTTGACCACTTTGTGTCCTATATCGTCACCGGGTCTAGTCCGGCGGAAGTCGAGGAACGTCTCGTAACCGTAGCCGAATGGACCGATGAAGCGACCGAATGGGAGGATGTCCAGTGAACATCGTCTTTTCACACAGTTACCGGCTATCGTTTCTGAGCCGAAGCCCCCACACCATTCAATGCTTGGCCTATGCGGATGCGTTGGCGGAAGATCTTGCCGCCGCAGATTCGGTGTTTTGGGTCACGCCCGAGACTCGATTAAAATGTCTCTTGGCCACCGTAGACCATGCCAAGCCGGACGCTGTTATCCTCACCGCGCCGCATGATGTGGATTGCGTGAAAGAGTCCAACCTCAAAGCGATAATTGAGGGGCGCAATATCGTCGTGATTGGCAATTCTCCCAAGATCACCGCGCTCTGCCTTGACAAAAGGGCCACAAAGCAGTGGCTCGCAACCTTCAGCGTGCCCACCCCGCCGGATGGTCGTCCCGATGGGCACCAACCGGTCATCGTTAAACCGGTATCCGCATGGGGCGGCACCGGGGTACAGGCCATTTCCGATCCTGCATCGTGTCCAGAGTTCTTTAACACGCTGTCGGATTCATTTCTTGTTGAGCAATACGTTGAGGGAGTGGAGATGTCCGTTCAGGTGCTACGCCATGCGGGACGCATGATTGTTACGCCTCCTGTCTACAAGGGACGCACGTCGCTTGAGATGATCCACCCGCTTAAGAAACTACGGATCTTCCCCAATCCATGGAATCCCACCGTCAACGATACGTTGATGGCCACCGCGGGGCGTATTGCGGACGCGCTTGATCTGGACTGCATTTTGGAAATCGAGTTCATCGTCCAGAGTGCCACGGACTTTGTGGTCACGGAAATGAACAGTCGATTATCAGGGGTCTCGCGCATGATTGCGTCCTCGGGGCTGAATGCGGTCGAGGAAATGGTGCACATGGCCGACGGCACGTGGGCGACTGACACCCGCAAGCTCGACTACAAGTTGACCGCTGAAATCCCTGTGCAAGGCCTCAGCTGGGCGGCGGTCGAAACGATTCCATTCGTGACCTATTATTACCACAGGCCTGACGATGCGGGTTCCCGTGAGCGCGTACTGGTCACGGCCGTCGACCTGCAGGCTATCGGATCACACATGGAGGACATGGGAGACCACATTATGCCCCTGGCGCGGCAGCAATACGTGGAAGCGGCCGGGCTGTGAGGGATACGGTAGCCCACAGCAAGCCCCCATTTCACGCGGTTGGGATGTTTGAATTGTATGCCATCGTCTCGAGCTTATCGAAGTTAGGCAATCAAATCTTCTACGTAGTCATGCCGCTGTTTGTGTTACACCTAACCCATTCCGCATTCAAGATGGGGATTGAGGGCTTTTGCCAGACGTTTGCCTACATCCTCAGTCCTTGGATTGGCCAACTGATCGACGGTCGCAACCGACGCGCGACTTTTGTCGCGGGCCAATTGCTGAAGGCAATCCTGCTCATAGGGCTACCCGTGTGCGCGGCTATCACCACGGTCCCGCTATGGGATATCTATCTCACCACATTTGTTGTTCAGGCCATTGGTGTCATGACCAATACGGTGAGTGATTACTCCATCCTACCAGCCCTCATCCGGGGCGGTAGCAACGAACGATGGAACGCGGCATTTACGGTATCAGCCAACGCGGGGCGTCTCGTTGGCCCTGTCGTTGCAG
>JAJYPK010000031.1 GCA_021795465.1 Bacillota bacterium | reverse complement strand
CGGCATGTTGCTGGCGGGATAAGCGGTGGCGAGTCAGGAGGGTCACTCCGAGGGTCTCTCGACCCGCGACGCAGCCATGGTGGTTCCCCCAGAATCTCCGCCCTTTAGGGCGGGGAGGTTCAATCGCAACAGTCGCGCATGAGGATCACCACAAACTTTTTCAAACCCACGGGGGCATCATCACATGATAAAACTAAAATATTGGGTATTCGGCTCGGCCATTCTTTTGGGCGGTATTGTTCTCGCGGGTTGTGGCACTAGCGGACATCCCATAGCCAGTGCTCCTCGTCATCATTCTCAGGCGGTCAGTTCAACGACTTCCGCATCCCCTTCGACATCATCGACAACGCCGTCATCAGGTCCTGTGTCCTCGTCTACCCCTGGTGGGCTATCTAGCTCAGCCCCTGCATCGAGTACATTCCAGACAGAACGGGTAACGATTCAACCAAGTCCAAGTAAGATTACCGTACAATTAGAGGTGCCATCGGGTTGGAAAAAACAAAGCTGGAATGCGGGAGATTCCGCGGGCTTCGTATGGGTTAACCCATTGAATTCCACGGAATGGGTGAGGTTGATATTTAGTGGCAATGTTGGAGGACTTCAAAACAATAAAGGTCACTATGACGTGACCAGTTATGTTAATAACCCCGGCGTACAATGGCGTTTTGTTCCGTCGAATAAACTCTCGGGCCAATTCACCATTCCGATCGGTGGAATTGCTAATCCCATCAGCAGTTACACGAATCTCAATAAATATGTGGCCTATGGCTATGCCGAGGTCATTACCCGTCCAAACCCTTTGGGCGTGGAAATTGATGCGGTCGCTCCGAAAAATGTGGCGAAAGTCATCTCGACCAGTGTGATAATTCATTGACAAGTGCCCGTCCATTGTCCATAAGGAAAACGGAGGGAGGGAGTGATCCCCAATTCATCAGGATGGTACCGGCTGTATTTGGAGAGTCACCACTGATCCAATAGTTACTCTGTGCCCACTAGGGCACCCGTTGGTTGAGGTTCCCGTGCAGTCCGTGGTGCTACAGGTTTGCCCCGATAACGTCCGATCGGCGGGCAACGTCGATAGATATTGCGGGTAATCACCATAGATCGCATAATGTCCCAACATCATCGCCAATTGCAGGCTCTCCCGTGCCGTAATGCCATCGGCACTTTCAAATAACCATGGACCAGGGAAGGTCGAGAAATGCGTCTGAGCCTCTCCCAAACGCGCTAAGCCGTCGCCTACAGAGGTGGCTTTCGAGGGCGGGCTGATGAAACCTTATTAAGACGCACGGCGTTCTATTTAGAGCCAGTGTGAGAGGTGGCCGAATGCCGTGAAGGACAAGCCGTTGCGAATAGATGCGTCTCGAGGCGAGCGTACGTTGTTCCCCGAAACAGTGTTACCCTGGCGTTTTGACGTTACGCCGGAAGGCATTACGCTATTTTTTGCCGGCAACTGTGTCGTTGGACCGACGCGTGACCACGAACAACTCTTTCAAGCGCTTAGCCCAC
Source organism: Bacillota bacterium (assembly GCA_021795465.1). GTDB lineage: Bacteria > Bacillota > Sulfobacillia > Sulfobacillales > Sulfobacillaceae > JAKADJ01. The sequence continues at coordinate 24,325 of JAJYPK010000031.1, read as the reverse complement.
TCACCCCAGAAACGGTCTGTTTGATGCAAGATTTGTGGCGGGTGTGGGGTATTATGTCCCAATTGCATCGCACACCACCATAAGTGGGTGATGGCTGCATAAGAAAATGGCGATTGACATGGGATCATGTAAATAGGATGGAAATTTTGGTCAATCCACTACCGTTAAATTTGGGTACTTAACGTAATGATTGCGACCGGCACGTTCTTGATCCCTCGACAGTCTTCCGCCGCGGTCTGGATAAGGGTGGAGGACGGTGATATTGTGCGGTGCCCCTAGGTGCGCAACGCTACTTCTTGCTCAATGGTCGCATACGAACCACGTAGATGATGCGAATTAAAAAGTTGCCATCTAATTTACGTTAACGTAAATTAGATGTATCCTGAGTCAGGAGGCTTTATCATGAGTTCCAAGAGAACCCAACCGGCAAGAATCTACTGGACCATTAATGAGCTCAGTCGGTCCTATGATGTGACCCCCCGAACCTTACGACACTATGAAGATGTTGGCCTCCTATCACCTTTACGAAAAGGAACACAACGCTTGTATCGCGAACGCGATCGGGTACGATTGCAACTCATATTACGGGGGCGTCGATTAGGTTTTGGACTCCCCGAAATTCAAGAAATGCTGGACTTGTATGATGCCGATCCCACGGAAGTGACCCAATTACGCCACACTATCCGTCGCGGCGATGCCAAACTCCAAGAATTGCATGATCAAGTTGAAGAGCTCAAAACCCTTATCGAGGAAATTACGGAACTACGAGCCACGATGCAACACCGCCTCGATCAAATCCTTAGACAGGAGGACTAGCCATGGAGCATCTCTCCTACGCATACGGTACCAATCACTTTGAGTCTGACCCAGAACTTCAAGCCGCACTCAAGCATTTTTGGCCGGAGCATTCGACCCACTGGGCGCACCTCAGTCAGTTCGGAGCGCTGGCCGGGAAGGAACTTTATGAAGCCGCCTACCACATTGACCACGAAGCTCCCCCAGTGTTGGTGGCTCACAACTTGGACGGTGAACGTGTCGATCGCGTTCGACTGAGTCCGACCGAGCGACAAGCACTCGCCGATACCGCATGGATCCTCTCCCCTCCTTACCATAATGACAGTTGGCTATACCATTATGCTCTCCTGTATCTCTTAGCGGACCCCGGTCTGGGATGTGTACTCACCATTACTACACAGACCGCACTGGCGTTACACAAATATGCCAACGAGCACATTCCTAACGCCGCAGGTATCAAAGAGTCTCTGCTCACCGGCCGCGCGTGGGGAGGGACTTGGATGACAGAATCCCAAGGGGGAAGCGACCTCGGAGCCAACGAAACCTCGGCCCAACCGGTAGGTGACGTATGGCATCTCACGGGGGACAAATATTTTGCGAGTGGCGCGGGCCTGACAGACTATGCGATTACCACCGCTAGACCCCAAGGGGCACCTGCGGGCCCCAAAGGATTGGCTCTCTTTCTCTTGCCGCGGCTAAACCGGCAGGGCACCCTAAACTATCACGTACGCCGGCTAAAGGACAAGAGTGCTACCCGGGCGGTTCCTTCGGGCGAAGTGGAACTCAATCAAAGCGAAGCCTATCTCCTTGGCGAAGCGAACCTGGGGATTTACTACACGTTAGAAAATCTCACGGAGTCCCGCTTGGCTAATTCAGTGGTAGCCATGGGTATCGGGAAAAAGGCCCATTTGGAAGTGCTAAGTCGGGTCATCCACCGGCAAAGTTTCGGCCATCCGTTACAACACCACCCGCTAATCCGCCGCGATTTGACGGATTTGGCAGTGCGATCGGCAGCCGGATTAGCCCTAACCTTTTACGGTGCCCAAAAATTCGACGCCTCTTTCGAGGATCGCCCCCCATATCCGAAGCGCTATCATCTGACCCGCCTCGTGACTCACTTAGCCAAAAGTCGGACCGCCGAGCACGGTGCGGCGATGACCGCCATGGCTATGGAATTGTTTGGGGGTCTCGGTTTTCTCGAAGAATACGGGGTCGCACGTTGGCATCGGGAAGCCCTCATTACTCCCATCTGGGAGGGGCCCAGCAACATTCAAGCGCTGGACTTCTTGGAAACGATCAGTCGGCACCACGCTCATGAGGCATTTTTGACAGAAATGGTTCCTATGTTAGAACACGCGGCCACCCCAGATGCGCATGTTGCACGCACCGTCCTGGAAAAAACCTTAGAAGACTTAAGCCGGCTACACGGGCGGGAAGCCGAATGGCATGCCAAACAAACCTTAACCCGTATTGCGGATGCCACTCAAGTGGCGCTTCTCTATGATATGGCTACAGACCAGGGAGATCGCTATGCACGGCTTGCGGAACTTTACGCACGCCACTTCCTTCATCATGAGGAATACCCGTACGATGTGGACCAAGATCCTACGATCTGGGAAGGGGTCGTCGAATGAAAAAGATGGTCGTCCATCAAATTTTGCAAGATGCCGCCTACCAACACGCTGCGACCCCGGTGGTCAGTGGTGGCACCATTCTCACCTACGAAGCCATCTTTGAGCGGACGGTGCGACTGGCCCAAAGCTTCATCGGGCTTGGCATTCGACCTGGAACGGTTGTGGGTGTGATGGCGGTGAATAATCATCAGTATTTTGAATTACATTATGCCCTTTCATTGGTCGGAGCGATCATTCATCCGATCAATTTCCGCCTGGCTCCAGAAGATATTCTATGGACTATTCAAGATGCCCAGGATGAATGGCTCTTCCTGGGGAGCGGATTTGATGAATTGACCCCGAAAATGGTGCCCTTGGTTCATCACGTGGTCTGGATGGGTGGCGGTGATCCCGCCTCCCCCGGTCTCGACTATGAAGCACTCGTGAGAGCTGGAACCTTCCAGGTGCCCGAGGTTGCCCAAACTGTGGTGCCGCAAGATATTTACACCATGTTTTATACCACGGGCACCACCGGACGGCCCAAGGGAATTCGATACACCCACCAGCAAATGTTGTCCGGGGCTTTACAAATTGCCCACCACTTAGCTCTTCACGATACCGGTGCAAGGCTTATGGCCCATGATGTGATCATGCCACTGATTCCGTTTTTTCATATTCATGGATGGGGCATACCGTTCGTAGCCCCCTATATTGGGGCGTCACTGGTGTTGCCGGAACGTCGAGACCCTGTGGGACAGCGCGATCTCATCCGGCGCCACCAGGTCACTTGGGCCAATATGGTTCCCACCCAACTTCTGATGCTGCTCGCCGCGGACCCAGGCCCACTTCCATTAAAAATACTTACCGGAGGAAGCCCGTTAACATCAGGACTAGCTCAACAAGCCAGTAACGTGGGGATTCGTTTTTCACTGATTTACGGGGGAACCGATCAATTGGGGAGCGCTATCTCCACCGCGCCGGGACTGTCGGGACCACAAGCGATCCGGGAACTGAGTTCCCATCTCACACCTTTCCCTATGGTGCGCCTCGAGGTTCGCGATGAGTCTGGATCGAACGTACCGCAAGACGGAACGACTTTAGGCGAAGTGTGGGTTCAAAGTCCCTGGCTTCCCGAAGGATATGTCAACAATGACGAAGCGTCATCTAGCGCTTACCAAAGCGGTTGGTTTCGTACCGGAGACCTTGCGGTCAGATATCCTGATGGTCATTTCGCGATCATGGATCGAATCACAGACGCCATAAAGAGTGGGGGGGAATGGATTACCGGAAGTGCCATTGAATCGATAATTTCAGAAATTCCAGGAGTTTCGGGAGTGGCCGTCATTGGTGTGCCTGACCCTCGTTGGGGCGAGCGGCCCCAGGCAATAATCACGGAGGCGCCTGGGGTTGATGCCGAAATGGTGCGGGATGTCTTGAACCAAGCGGTATTGCAAGGGCGCATTCCACGATTCTGGGTTCCGGATACCATTAAATTTGTTGATATGCTTCCTATGACGAGCGCGGGGAAAATAAACAAGGGAAAACTACGTCATTCGTCCTCTGTGTGAACTTGACGCTGTCGAAAGGTTTTTCGTTGGTCTAAAAGCTATGTTTCTTGGGAAACGCCTTGGCTAAGGGTAGCGGCGTCAAGGCGGCCATGAAAAATGACACCTGCACCAGCGAACCGACCCCTTCATGAAGGGCGAGAACCGTAGCGTTCAGATGACTCGTGAGGAGGAGTAAACCGAGTCCGATTTGAAGCCCATACAGTGCGGTGCCCAAGAAGAAATAGCGTCCCGGAAAACGAGCGGAAGCATTGAGAGAAGCTCGTAAGAAGACGACGACAATGACACCCAGGGTCAGTGCGGCAAAAACATGGGCCAAGAACCAGGCAAGGCCGTGGTGCCAACTGGAGATGCTGAAACATGCGGACCAGTTTAGGCAAGAGGCACCGGCCGAGCTATGGGCGATGTACGAACCGAGCATGGCGGTGACTAACGACGTCACGGCGGCCAGCCACAAAATCGGCGACGACTGTTCTCGAATCTGATTGACCGTGAAACGAGACAGAACCGCCATGGCCAAAAGGGCGTTTGCCAGGAGAAGTGCGGTCCCCATGTGAATCGCGATGATCCAGGCTCGAAGGTCGTGGGTGACGATGAGGGCCCCGAGAAGAACTTGTCCAACTAAGAGGACAAGGCTTAACATGACCATGCGCTTAAGCCACAGGGAGCGGGGATGCTGTCTCTGTAACGCAATAATCTTTCCCGCCAATACGACAATGATGACGCTAACCACCATCGCAATCACCCGATGGATCCATTCAACCCAGGCGTGAAAGTTCAGGGGAGGAATCCACGCGTGTTGGCATTGGGGCCACTCTGGCCCACATCCTAGCCCTGAGCCGCTTGAAGTGACGAATCCACCGAGAAAGATTAAGAAGATCAATAAATAGCTGGCGATTGAGGCCCACTTGTGGATTGCGGGAAGATCAACGGATGTGTGCGGTGGATTCAAAGGATCACCCTCTCATATTTTCCTTTTTTAGTATTCCCGGAATTTTATGCCTTAGAAGGACCGAAAGCCCATTAATGGGTGGGGCCAATGGGTCCAGGAGAAGTCATGGTTTGGGACGAAGGCCAATGGGACCTAGTGCATCGGGGTCTAATCACGTGTGGCATAGGGAATCTGATAGCCTTGGATGGGGATAACTCGGCAGTCCCAGGAACACACCGTGCGGGTATCGCTGGGAAGTATGGGATATTACAGCCCTGGTTGCTTTTGGCGATTAAGTTATCGAATTAGTCAGGGAACGGATGGATTTCGCGGGGATTTGGAGAAATTGCGCCACGCCACGTATTTTTTACCAACGTGCCGACCGTCAACAGGGCCCCTCGCCCATCATACTGTATAGCGCTTTCCAACTTGGTAGGTCTCGGTAGCAGGCCCGATGGCGCGACTTTGCGAAACCAAGCGACGTAAACAACTTGAGAATTGAGCCCGAACGGAGCAAAATAAAGACAGATAGGTACCGCGTCATTCGTCATGACCGGAAGGAGGAAGGGGAGTTTGCTAAAGCGCCTACTACTACTATTTTTGCTGGTTCCCCTCATAGAGTTGAGTGTCCTCTTCTTAATTGCACACTTTCTTGGGTGGGCATGGACCTTGGGGATTACCGTCTTGTCGTCGGTTCTTGGTGCCTACTTGGCGAAAAAGAGTGGGCAACAATGGTGGGCTACGGTGAGAACGGAATGGACCCAAGAGGGTTTTCCGGTCCATCGGTTGGGAGAAGGGGCAATTTTAATCGTCGCTATTGCTTTCATGATCACGCCTGGCCCTCTCACCGGATTGATTGGGCTACTCTTTATGATCCCGCGAGTCCGTGCTGGAGTGGCTCGTTTTGTGGTACGGTGGGTGTCAAGTCGGTTTTTCGAGCGCTATTGGACCTAAGTTGGAGCACACGCGACGACCCGGTCAGTCACCTTCCGGCTTCGATGGAGAGGACGGGGTATCCACGGCACCCGTGTCTGCTGGGACGGACACGAGATGGGAGCGCCGCAGATGTTCGCGCCATGCGAGACTGACTCCGAGTACCGCGCCGAGAAGCAGACTTGCGATGATGAGCAGTGATTCGGATACCCTGGGAAACGTCCAAAAATACAGGTGTATCTGAACCGGTTTTTGATTCTGTAAGGCAAAAATTCCTGCCAGTAGGGCGAATACCAAGGCGATAATCAGGCGCTTCACGGAAGTTTCGACTCCCTTTCCACATTTCTATTGTTTTCCACCTCTATTATATACCTAATCGACCGCTCCACTTTGTTACCGATTGTCGGCGGATATTTCTTACTCCCACAAGGAATGTCGAAGTCGACGAGATTCTCTGTATTTTCTTGGCGGTGAAAGAGGAGAATCTTCTTCATTTGTAGAATTTCAGGGAACAGGAGGCGATTTGGGGTGCATGTCCTGTTGCTCGATAGTACCGCCGAACAGCCACGCCTCGTACAAATTTTGAATCGCCGAGGGCATGAGGTGTTGAGCGAGGGGAGTGGCTCTCGCGCCATTGAACTGTTGGATGATCCGGAAACCCATTTTGATGCGATTGTGTTGGAAGTTGTGTTACGCGACCTAGACGGTCTTAGCGTTCTATCCCATCTCGTCGAAACTTTGGGAGAATCGGCTCCCCCAACTATGGTCGTCAGTGACTTTAGCCAAATGAGCGTGGTCGAACAAGCTTTGGCGTTAGGGGTTCGAGATTTTGTGGTGAAACCGTTTAGTGATGCCCGACTCGAAGCCGCCTTATCTAGGATGGGATGCTAATGCGGCTTTTAGCGGTAAATGACCTGAGACCCGGTGATATCGTGGCGGCTACGGTGTTTGACGAAGACCGCCGCGTGATTGTGCGTGTCGATACCGAACTCGATGACAAAACCATTCGATACTTACCCAAGGTGGACTGTTACGAGGTGCCGATCCGGTTTCCAGGGTTCGAAGCGACCGACCCCTATCCAATAATTCCGGGAGCGGTGGTCCCCCGCATGGTGAAAATTCTGGCCAACCTTCCACCGAACTTGGCGGTCGAACATCTGGAAATGTTGTTGCATTTATTGAAGTCGATTTGGCTCTATACTTGGTCGTTTTCGGGCAAACCGGTGCAATTATTGTCGGCCATGAATCCGGAATGGGCGCCCTATCTTTGTGCGATCGAACGCACCCTGACGCTGTGGCGCATGTATACGGATTTGCCCGTTGAAGATCAGACGGCATTGGGACTGGCCAGCCTGTTGTTGGATGCTGGGCACTACGGAGGATACGAATTAGCTACGGTAGTAGATTATTCCGCGAATCCTACTCAGCACCTGCGATTGCTGGGTGAATCCTTAGGGCAGATTACGGCATTTTTACCCCGTCTAACACGAAAGGTTTTGGACCAGCAACACGCCTATTGGGACCGGAGTGGCTGGCCGCTTTTATCCCATGATCAAATTCAAGAACAGGCACGAGGACTCCAAGTGGCTTCTGCGTTGGCCTACTTATATCGAGGCCGTGGTCATTCGGCCTGGCAGGCGCTCCAAGCTATCGCCCATGATTCCGGGGCGCGATACGACCCTTTAGCGGTGACGCGCCTCTCGCGGGTCCTGAATCCATTCCGCATTGGGACGGTGGTGCAGTTGTCAACCGGGCAGTTGGCCGTCGTGACGGAGAGCTTTGTCGGGTGGACCATGAGACCTACGGTACAGATCTTAACCGGCCGTGGCCAAGGTTCGTTGGATCTTCGTGATGCCAAATGTCGCACGACCTGGGTGCAAGCGGAATGGCTCGGTCGAGACATTCCTGAAAATATGAACGATAACTCTCATATCGGGACGAAGGAGTCAACATGATCAACGATGAACCGCTCACGCAAGAACAAGTGGATGAACTCCTCATGAAGACGCGAGACCTTCGGCAAGTCGCGTCAAACTCCGAACCGTTGGAGTCTGTGCGTACAATCGAAGCCGCTCCGCGGAATGAGGTTGTTTTGCCTGATGAACTGCGCCGAGTGCAAGATATTGGGTTGCGATTGACCGCGGAAATTGGGGAAGGACGCTTTTCGGTAGGCTATTTTCTCTCGCTGGGCATCGGTACGCGAATTCCCCTCAACAGCCGCTGGACAGATCCCTTGGTGTTACGATTGAATGGGAAATCTGTCGGACGCGGCAAAGTGGTGTTGGTCGGAAACAAATTCGGTGTTGAGGTCACCGAATGGGGAGGGGCATAGCGTGCGGCGCTCACCATCGACCGACCTTACGGTCGTGGTCGAAACCTGGCCTTATGAACCGGAACAGATTGAACGCGCCGCGTTGTCGGTCGCGGATGTTGCGAGCCGGGTCATCTTGTTGGGTACCGATGGAGCCGATGTCCGCCTAGCACCATTCGATGATGGACTGTTGGAATGGGCGGCGGTTCCGTGGCAAGGAGACTTCTCGGCCTGGCGCAATCGCCTATTGGCCACCTTAGATACGTCGTGGGTGCTTTGGCTCTATGGACACGAGGAGTTAGTGCGACTGGACATGCGTGCCTTAGCGGAAAGCATCGCCGATCTGAAACGATCAGCCTTTCGGCTACGGATTGGCGATTATGAAGAGCACGATCATAAACCGCATTGGGATCCCGTACGTCTTTTCCCACGTTCGCATGTGATCCGATTCCATGGCCGGATTCACCCTAATATTTCGCCAGCCCTTACGGAATTTGGGTACGCCATTGAAGATCTGCCTATCCGTATTCACCGACCTTATGGCAATGGGGTTCGGGATCAACGGCGGCAATGGACGCCCTTTATTGCAAAATACTGGGAATCTCGTCTGGAGCGGGCCCCGGAAAATCGGGTGAAGTTGGCCATGGTGTACTTTGGTGCCAAGCAGTGGGATCGAGCGCAATATTGGTTGCGAGAGTCTAGTCTTGCGGAACTCCCGGATCCGTGGGTGCTCCAACGAGAATTCATCGAGGCAGGGCTGGCCGCCCAGCAAGAAGATTTTGCACGGGCCAGAAGACACCTGGAGTCCAGTCTGAGAAACCATCCCTATTCGACCGATTTATTGTTTTTAGACGCCACCGTGCTCGCCGGGATGGGTCGCTACGATGAAGCTTACTTGCGATTTGTCGAGACCCTAGCACGCGGTGAAGACTATGCGCTCTATAGTGAACCGGGAGTCGGCAGCTATCTTTGCTGGCGGTGGTTGGCACGCATGGAGGCAGCGCGGCACCGGTATAAGGAAGCCGTCAAAGAGTACCTTAGTCTTCTGGAACAATATCCGTACTACCGGTCTGCGTGGGTCGAATTGTTGGATTTGCTGCACGGTGGAGAGCCCGAGGAAATTGTGGAGCTACTTAGCCTGGTGCTTTCCAAACGCCAAATCCTCGACTATCTCGACAAGCAAGCCGTGCTAACACCGGTCGAAGCCGAGGTGAAGAACTGGTTAAAGCATGAATGAATGCCGACACCAAAGAAATGTTGCTCGCTGCGAGTTGAGGATAGCCCAACCGCCAGCCACCAGTACTTATGAATATCTTTGGTCCGACCCGGGCAAATGTTGTGCGGCTCCCAGGGTATTGGAACCTGGTATAGATGCCCGAGGCGTACGACTTCTAAGAGGGTGGTCCGAAATGCTAGGTTCCGACCGTTCTTAGCAGACCTAACACGTCCACAAAAATTAGGTTAACACCGGAAAATCTCTTATTTTCTTGTGGTTTCACCTGTTTGTAGGTTCTTGGTATTTATGGTCAATAAAAGCAGGAACTGGGGGGAATATGTCGAACCTTGATATATAAATAGGTAATGACCTGTTTCCAGCGGGGGGGATGGGATAACAAATGTCAACGAAAACACTAGCATTCTTTGAAGATGGCCAGGCTGTGGAAATGTCGACGCCAATTTTTGGCTGGCCGAAGACCAAGCGTCGGGGACGACGTAGCGAGACCGATCGATGCTTTCCTAATGGGGCGCTACGTCCTAGTCGGGATGAACTTATCCACTTTATTTTAAATAACGTACTTTATCAAGTTGATCCGTCACTGGGCGGTCCGATTTTTTGTAAACACCTTGTAAAGCCCAACCGCGAACGCAATCGAGACAGTATGTACCATGTGGTGCTCGGCCCGCATCCATGGACCGGGGTCTGGGAGGTGGTCGGCAATCGGCGGATGTTTGATATTCAAGCGCATTACCTTCAGAGTGATGCGACCTGGATGCCCCAGATTATTTTGTCGCCGGGTAACTATATTGGGGTGGATAACTTAAACGGGATTGAGGTGGATCCTATTCGCTTACGTCGCGAGGTAATTCGTCGCGAATTTGCCACCGCAGAGGAATACGATCAGTACGCCAATCCCTCGTTGGCAGTACGCTACAGCGCGATTAAAAGCGCGGTTCGAGGAATTTGGATGTAGCCAGTCAGGAGGGGCGTTATGCGTCTCGATGCGAGTGCGTTAGGAGGCATCATCTTTGGCCTGTTGGCATTGGTGTCTGGGTTTATGTTAGAGGGGGGCCGGGCTGGTGCCTTGTTGCAAGGCACCGCCGCCCTCATTGTGATCGGTGGAACCATCGGTGCGACCGCTATCGCGTATTCCGTAGACGAGTTGAAACAGGTGCCCCGGTTGATGAAAATGGCCTTTACACGCCATAGTTTCGACCCGGTTAAGCTCATTGATCAGTTGGCCAGGTACGCGGACATCTCGCGCAAACAGCAGGTGCTCGCCTTGGAGTCGGAAATTCCGTTGGCTCACGATGAGTTCTTAGAAAAAGGATTGCAACTTATTGTCGATAATGCGGATCCGGTGTTGCTGCGACAGATGCTGGAGGCAGATATTTATGCGCGCTCGTCTCAGCAAAAGATGGGCGCTAGTATCTTCGAAAGTGCGGGCGGTTACGCGCCTACGATGGGGATTGTGGGAACTATTATGGGTTTGGTGCATGTCTTGGGTGAATTAACCGGGAATCCGAATGCGCTGGCGGCTGCGATTGGGTTGGCGTTCATCGCGACCCTGTATGGTGTCGGAACTGCCAATCTTTTGTGGTTGCCCATGGCGAATAACCTCAAAAATAAATCGAAACATGACCTCTTGATGCGAGAAATCGCCCTCGAGGGTTTGTTATCGATTCAGCAGGGGATGCCCCCGAGCCTCCTTAAAGATAAACTGATGAGCTTTATCCGACCGTCTGGAGCACCAGCTGTGGCCGATGCTCCCGCTGGACACGGCGAGGAGGCCCAAGCCGTATGATGCATCGTTTGGAGCCTGAGGACGAAGGAGGCGGTGGGGAAGGTGGAGGGATGATGCGCTGGCTCATCACCTACGCGGACCTCATCACGTTATTACTCGCGTTCTTCATCGTGCTCTATGCCATGAACCGAACCGAGCAACTGAAGTTTTCATTGGTATCCCAGGCGTTGGCAAAAAATTTTGACTCGAATAGCGTCATCGGGAGCTCTCCGGGCCCTTCGATTATCACGGGGATGAGCGGAGTTCAGTCGTCAGCCGCCGAGGCCAAAAGCTTAAGCCAGTTGCAGGCAAAAATTCAGGCGGCTCTCAACGCGGCTCACGTGGGGAACCAGGTTTCGGTGTCGACCAATGTGCGGGGAGTGGAAGTGAGCCTCAATGCCACGTTGCTGTTCACGCCGGGTTCCGCAGTCCTAGCACCTACCGCGGTGCACTTGCTTGACTTAATTGGAACCGCCTTGAAAACCGTACCCAACGACATTGAGGTGGTCGGATACACCGATTCGACCCCGATTCGGACCAGTCTATACCCGAGCAACTGGCAACTGTCGGCCTCGCGGGCCGCGAATGTGGTTTATGTGTTATCGCGTGTGCCTGGGATCGTGCCGAATCGTCTTTCCCTAGCGGGATTTGGGCAATACCACCCTATTGCGACCAATAAGACGGCCGCCGGCAGACAGCAAAATCGGCGCGTCAACATCTTGGTATTACGAAAAAATGTGGCGGCGGTAGCGATTGGCAAAGGCCCGTAACGAAGGGGTGGCAGGCGTTTCTTACTATGACCGATAAGGGGGCAAGATTTTCCATGGGACTCTTCAATAACGTGACGAATCAGGCCATCTTGACGACCTTAGGGTTAAGTCGTCAACAGGAAACCATGATTGCCAACAATTTAGCCAACTACGACACGCCGGGCTATAAGGCCCAGGGCCTGTCGTTTCAATCGCAGTTGAAACAGGCCATGGATCGTGGAACCAATGCGGTCGCGTCGGTGTCAGGAACCGTGACCACACTCACCGGATCGCTGCGACCCGATGGGAATTCGGTGTCTTTAACGGGCCAAATGGCGGACCTGGCCCAGGCGCAATTGACCTATCAGACGGCGGTTCAAGCCTTTAATAACAAGGTGACCGAAGTGAAAATTGTGACTTCAGGGAGGCCTCAATAATGTTCGATGCATTGAAAATCTCGGCAAGCGGACTGACGGCAGAGTCGACCCGGCTCGGTGTGATTGCGAACAATTTGGCCAATGTCGACACCACGACAACGCCCCAAGGTGGACCGTATCGTCGGGAATTTGTGCTATTAAGTGCGGTGCCGGGATCTCCGACGGGAGCCAATCCTCATATCGGGCAGGGGGTTGTCGTGTCCGCGATCTTACAAGATCCCAGTCCGTTCAAGACCGTGTATGATCCGACCAGTCCCCTGGCGAATGCCAAGGGCAATGTTCTTTATCCTAATGTGAATCTGGCCACGGAAATGGTGGACATGATTGATGCCACCAGTGCATACCAAGCCAACTCTAGTGCCTTTACTGCGGATAAAACGATGGCCTTAAAGGCCTTGACGCTAGGAGCGTAGGACCATGACACCGATTAGTTTAAAATTGATGAATCCCATTCAACTGACGACGTCTGGCACGACCGGGCCCACGCAAGGCTCTTCGTTCACGCAGTTAATCGGTCATGCAATTAATTCCGTGGCTTCAAGCCAGCAACATGCCAATCTCTCGATTCAGCAAGCGATGGCAGGGCAAGGGAGCGTCACGTCTGCGATGGTATCCATGGTTGAGGCGCAGTCAACGCTGGATGTGGCCACGGCGGTGAACAACAACGTGATTTCGGCGTATCAATCCATTATGAACATGCCGATCAACTAATTCGGGGGACCCTCATGAACGATCGATTGCAAAAGACTCGACAGTGGTTACTGAATTGGTGGAAGGCCTCATCAACGAGCCAAAAGCTTCGCCTCGGTGTCGTCTTAGCCTTGCTGCTGGCGGTGGTCGGCGTGGCCTGGGGCATGATTGCCAATCCCAATTATCAGCCGCTGTACACCAACCTGAATCCGGCTGCGGCGGGCCAAATCACGGCACAACTGACGCAAATGAAGATTCCCTATCAGTTAAGTAGCCAAGGCCGTACGGTCTCGGTGCCGAAGTCCGATGTCAATCAGGTTCGGGTGACCTTGGCGGACCAAAACATCCCTTCGTCGGGAACGGTGGGATTGCCGAAACCGTTGACGTTTTCTCTCGGTGAGACGAATCAGGAGATTCAACTGTCACAGTTGGTCAACATTGAAGCCACGTTGCAACAGACGATTAACACAATCAAGGGTATCAAGAGCTCCCGGGTCTTAATCAATGAACCATCCCCTAGTCTCTTTGGCGAGAGTCAAAACCACCCCACCGCGTCCGTGTTTGTGTCGTTGATCCCAGGCGATACGTTGAGCCCAGGCCAAGTGCGCGGCATCATGAATTTGGTTTCGCATTCGGTTTCGGGGTTGGCCGTGAGCTCCGTAACGGTCGTCGATCAGTCTGGCAATGTGCTGTCTGCGGGACTATCGTCTAGCTCCGCGGCGGGACAAATTAGTGGCTTGACTGCCGCGGAACTGGCTGACCAAACGTCGGTTGACAATCAGATTAGCCAAAATGTGACGACGATGTTGCAACAAATGTTGGGACCGGGAGCGGCAGTGGTTCGCGTCAACGCGGCTCTCAACTTTAACCAATCGACAGTACGCACCACAACCTATGGGAAAAACGCCTTGGCATCGCAACAAGTGCAAACCAAAACCACATCGCAGGCGGCGGGAACGGCTGCTCAGGCCGGCGCCGGGGGAAACACGCCGGTGTATCCTACCGGAGGTATCGCCGGACCCTCCAAGTCTTCGAGTTCGACCACGGTTAGCCATTATTTAGTCAACACCACCAAGACCAACCAAACCGTTCAACCCGGCAGTATTACTCGGTTGACCATCGCGGTTGTGGTGGACAAGCACTTGACTCCGGCCCAGACTACCTCCATCAAGAATTTGGTCTCGGCCGCGGCCGGGGTCAATCCAGCACGGGGGGACCAAGTCATTGTAGCCGGACAAGCGTTTAATCGGGCCGCAGTCAATTCTGCCGTGCAAGCCATGAATAAAGCGGCAGCCGCTGAAACCTTACGTCGCTATATCTTACTGGGTCTGGCGGTGGTGGCGGGCCTTATCTTATTGTTGTGGATTCGCCGGATGGCCAAAAAGATGAGTTTACGACCCGCGCTGGCGCCAGCCGGTAATTCGCTGCCCTCCCTAGATGACGGCCCGCGACTATCCGTGGCGGACTTACTTAACGAAATGCGTCAAAGCAAAGAACCCACCATGGCAGATGCGGCAAAGATGCACTTGGACCAACTGGTGAAATCGGATCCCGAAGGGGTGGCCCGCATGCTGCGAGCCTGGATCCAGGAGGAACAGGGCTAATGGTGCGGATGCCAGGGGCAAAAAAGGCCGCGATTTTGCTGATGAGCTTAGGGGCGCAAGATGCAGCGGATCTGATGCGTCACTTGCGTCACTCCGAAATTGAGCAAATTACGGTGGAAATTGCCAACATTAAACGAGTCGATCGGGAGATCCAGCAAGACGTACTTAATGAGTTTTACCAAATGTCCCGGGCGGAAATCGAGATGACCGAAGGTGGTATTGAGTTAGCACGGGATATGTTGGAGCGCGCCTTTGATCCCGCGCGAGCCAACGAAATCTTAAGAAGATTGACCACCTTTTTGCAACGGCGCCCCTTTGACGCGTTGAGAAAGGCCGATGCCAACCAAATCACCGCCCTAATCCTCAACGAACATCCGCAGACGATGGCCGTCATGTTGGCCTACATGGATCCCATGCAAGCCTCTCAAGTGTTGTCGGCACTGCCAACGGACATTCAAAGTGATGTTGCGCGTCGCATTGCGTTGATGGGGCGGGCAGCACCTGAAGTCATCAAGGAAATTGAGGCGCTCTTAGAGACTAAGCTATCCAATATGGCGGCCGAAGAGGTGTCGGGGGCCGGCGGGATTAACGCCATCGTGCCGATTCTTAACAACGCCGACAGAACCTCTGAACGTCAGATTCTCGAGCGCTTAGACGAGTTCGACCCCGAGCTTGCGGATGAAATTAGAAACCGCATGTTTGTTTTTGAGAACATTGTCCAAATCGAGGATAAGTCGGTCCAAAAAGTCTTACGACGCGTAGATAACAAGACACTGGCCATGGCCTTGAAGGGGACGGCCGCTGAAGTTGCTACCAAAGTCATGCGCAATTTGTCGCAAAAGGCAGCCGAGCTTCTCAAAGACGATATCGAGGTACTCGGCCCGGTCCGCATTCGCGATGTGGAACAGGCCCAACGTGAAATTGTCAACATAATCCGCCAGTTAGAAGATCAAGGCGAATTGGTTATTTCCCGAGGGGAACGTGATGACTTTGTCGTTTAGGGTGGTTAAAGCCGATCGATTGGCCATGGGACAAGAAGCCCATCGGATCTTGCCCCGGGCAGGTGCCGAACAACCAGGGTTAGATGAAACCATCACCGAGCGTGTCGACCAAATGATTGCCCGAGCCCGTCGGGAAGCGGAGGCCATCTTGGAAGAAGCCCAAGAGGAGGCGCGACACCAGACGCAGCAAGCACGCGAACGAGGATACCAAGAAGGCTTGGCACAAGGGTTGGCCCAAAGCCGTGAGCAGTGGCAGACTATCTTGACTCACATGGCGGATCCGCTAGAGCGTTTGAACAAACTCGGGCAGTTTGCCGACATGCTGCATCAAGAAGAGGTGCTCAGTATCGCGGGGGCCCTACTCGTGCGCTGTTTTCCCATTCTCTTGGACCAGGCGCCGAGTAGCTTTGCGAGTTATCTTGAAGCGGCTCTTATGGAACTTGATGATGAGGCGGCGCGCCTCTTTGTCTCACCAAGATGGGAGGCTCGCTTGAAGTCCTTGGTCCAAGACATTCGCCCAGGCGTCGGATCTTTGACGGTGGTGGTCGACCGTATGCTCGGGGACGACGAATGGCGCCTCGAGTCGGATCGGGGTGGGGTCTTAGCCGGCCCGATTACTACTCTCCATACATTAATTAACGAGGTGATTGATGGATTGGGAGAAGGTCCATTCGCTGATCGCTAAAGCAAAAAAATTCCCGGAGATAGGGCGGATCGAATCTGTTCGTGGGACGACGGTCGTATCTCGGGGGCCTAAGGTGCCCGTGGGCGAACTCTGTTGGATTGAAGGCGGCCCAGACCCCATTGTGGCTGAGGTGGTGGGATTCGAGGACCAAGGCCGGGTCTTGCTGACACCTTATGAAGCGCTCGTGGGTTTGCAACCAGGTCAACTGGTCCGCGCCATGGGTCGTCGCCTCACTGTTCCCTCGGGCCCTTTGGTGTTGGGACGCGTCATCGATGGCATGGGCAGACCTTTAGATGAATGGGGGGAAATCCGTGGCACCTGGCGCGTGGTGGATCCACGCCCGATTCCTCCGTTATCGCGACGACCCATCGATCAGAGGCTCGTTACCGGCGTTCGAGTAATCGATACCCTATTAACGCTTGGTAAGGGGCAACGCATCGGAATTTTTGCCGGGGCAGGGATCGGGAAAACCACGCTCTTAAAGCAGCTGTTGTCGGGGGTCCAAGCGGACGTCGCGGTCGTGGCACTGGTTGGGGAACGAGGCCGTGAAGTGGCCGAGTTCTACCAAACGCTTCCCAAAGCCGCCTTGAACCGGACCGTTATTGTAGCAGCTACGTCAGACATGCCGGCCATTATGAGACTTTCCGCGGTCCAGAGTGCAAACTTTATTGCGGAGCAATTTCGGCAACAGGGAAAGCACGTGGTGTTGGTGGTGGACTCCCTAACCCGGGTTGCCATGGCCCAGCGCGAAGTCGGCCTTCAGGCTGGGGAAATTCCTTCGGTCCGTGGGTATACCCCTTCGGTGTTTCAGTTACTGCCGAGACTGTTGGAGCGGGCTGGTTGTGTGGGGACTGGATCGGTTACCGCCCTCTATACGGTGTTGCTAGATGGGGATGATCCCACCGAACCGGTCGGCGATGCCGTGCGGGGCATCTTAGACGGGAACCTATATTTATCTCGCCAGTTGGCTGAACGCCATCATTTTCCCGCGATAGACATTAAAAAGAGCCTCAGTCGCGTGATGCCGATGCTTGTGGATGAGCCTCAACGGCTGACTGCATCTCGCGTCCGCCAGGCCTTAAGTCGCTTGGAACGCTCTCGAGATATGGTAGATATTGGGGCTTATCAGGCGGGTAACGATCCAGCACTGGATCGGCTATTGAGACTGGAACCCGTATTGTGGGAATGGATGCAACAGCCCGATGATGCGTGGGTGGAACCGGAGTTGGCACTACGTTCTCTCCGTGACATCATCGATGCGATAGATGAGGACGATGGCGATGCATCTTGAAGGATGGCTCGAGCATCTCTCGACCCAGCTTGAGGGTCTGTTGGGGGAAATGGATCAGTTAGCCCAGCAACGTCGACAATTACAGGTGGACCAAGATGCGTGGCGGGCACGGCGTCCGATGTTGCCGTCGGATACCGTAAGCACTCCTGAAGAGATTCAGGGTTATCTGCGCTATCCCGACAAAATTTCGTGCGAAATAAGTTGCCTCGAGGAGCAGGAATCTCAGAACCAAACGCGAATTGATCGGTGTCGGAGTAATATTGTGGAAATTCGTCGCAATATGAAAGCCATAGAAATCCTCTTGGCTCGACGCGAAGAACTGGCCCGGCAGATGAAACAACGCAGAGAAGAACGGATGTTGACCGAGATGGTCGGTGCGTCGACGCGATGGCGGGGGAAGGGGTAAGACAGACGATGAATGTGTTGGAGGCCAACCAAAGCGTACAACTTTTTTCGCATGGTCGGACCCTCGACTCACGCGTCATCCGTCGGGTGCGCCAGGAAATCTATATCGATGCGCTGAGGGAGATGGAGTTGGAGTGGACGCCGCTACCGGGAAGAATCATCGGCATCCGGTGGGTCCGTGATGACACCTTATGGGCGCAAGAAGCGAATGTGGTTGATGTCTTGGACCCGGTCCCCATTATCGTTGTGCATTTAATCGGCAATCCGACCGTCGTGGAATTCCGTGGGGCATTGCGGGTTAAGGCTGCGGTACCCTTGGAATATGGCCTACCTCGACCGGATTCGGAGATGTTTCTGACAACGACTTACGACTTGTCGTCTACGGGGCTGAGGTTTCCATGTGCCGTCCAAGTATGGACGGGTCTTCAACTCCGCATGTCGCTACGAGTCGAAGGCCGAGAGATTAAAATCCTGGCAAAAGTGGTGTGGGTGTCCCAAAAAGCACGAGATGTTCGCGGGCGCAAAAGTTGGGAAACTGCGGTGCAGTTTTTATCGATTGTTCCTCGCGACCGACGTGCGGTGGACGACTTCGTGGCACGGATCTTGCACCAGCGCGACCTCACGCCCAGTGAAAGGAGGTGAACAGAAAAATTATGCCCATTCAACTGACTCCGGCTACGATGCCGTCCAAAAGTAGTCCTAAGACGCTAGCTTTAAAGCAGGCAGCCTTTAAGAAGGCTTTAGCGAGCAAGAAAGTGGCCAAGAACAAGACGTTGAAGAGCGGTGCCGTCAAGCCCTCGAGCCAGTCAACGTCGGGGTCGTCCATCATGGCGGGCTCCCTGATGACATCGGGAGGGCCTGTCAAGGGGACGAATACGACCAAGGGAGCATCTGTGCCAACCAGCCCATCGCCTCCCCGAAATCCGCCCAAGCTTACGTCAACCTTGGCGACTAGCAAGGTAGCGGTGAATCCTAGCGCGCAAAAACCCACTCCGTTAGGGGTGCCCCGACAAAAGTCATCAACACCGGTCTCGAACGCCCAGTCGGCAAAGACGTCTCAGGTCGTGGTGCACGGGAGGACGCGCGGAGTGCGGAGTGCACCCCGTTCGACTCTACCCAAGGTGGGAATGAAAACGTCGGGTTTGGCGCCCGTTGAGCCGGGGACTCCGGCAGCACCAACCAACGCCAATGCGGTGACACTACCAAGCCCGACTCCGTCTCCAACGGTGCGTGTGACCAAGAACCTTCTGCCTCCCATAAAAAACTTCGGGGCTACCGCTGGTGTGCCGAAAACGCTCGCGACGCCGCGTGGTTGGAGGATCCAGCCTATCAGCGTCCGGCATCAAGTAGGAGCCATAGCGACGCGTTGGAAGGTCAGCCCACCGGGTCGGATCCGTCATACACTGGAAATTACGGTGGCGAATGTCAGCAACTCCTGGCAAGTTGACGTCAAGGCGCACCATCAAGATGGCGCCTGGTTAACGGGGGTGCTAGCCAATACGACACCCCTTAGTCAGAGCTTCAGTCAACATGGGTGGGACTTATCGCAAGTCTCCTTATGGCTCGGGCAATCGCCTGCAGGAGGGAATGGCGGCCAACTTTTTGGTCAAGGCGGGCATTCTCCACCCGAACCCCAATTCCAGGGCTATGGGTCCGGCAATGCGAGCTCGGACGCCCGACGGAGTGGCAATCCACAGGATGGGATTAACTATACCGCGTAAATAGGAGGTGACTAGGGAATGAGTACTCCGATTAATAGCCTCACGAATGTGGCGGGAAGCACGACGCCTACCTCGACATCGGCCTCAAGCCAAACTACTAGCACTAGTTTGCCCGGGGGTCTTAACGAATCGTCGTTTCTGACGCTCCTGAGTGCGGAATTAAAGTACCAAAATCCGTTGAAGCCCATGAACAACACAACATTCATTGGCGAGTTGGCACAGTTTTCGACACTCTCGGCGACAACGAGCGAAGGCGCCACGCTCAAGTCTATTTTGTCAGCGATTCAAGGAGAGAATCCTCTCCTGGCGGCTTCCCAACTGGTTGGTAAAACCGTGACCACCGCACAAGGACAAGGACAGGTAACGGGCGTGACGACGGCTTCAGGTGGGGTGACACTGGACGTCAAAGGTCTTGGCACCGTGAGTCTTTCGTCGTTAACGGGCGTCTTAGCGTGATGGGGCCTGACATCAGGCCGATAGCGCCAGGAACGGTCAGGTCCGAAACTCGAACGCCATCGGAGGGTAAAAACTCCGGTTTCCGCCCGCTATTGGAGCAACAGCTTACGGTAAGCCGGCATGCGGTGTCGCGTCTACAGCAACGCCATCAACATTTGACGCCCGCCGAATGGCAGCAGTTGGCCGATGCCACCGATGCTGCGGGTAAATCTGGAGCCAAACAGGCGGCTATCGTGATGCCGAAGGGCATCTTTATTGTGGCACCGCCGACGCGAACGGTTATTACCGCTATCGATCGCACGAATCAACCGATGCAATTAGTGTCGCAAGTCGACGCGCTGGTACTAGTGGGCCGGACCGATAAGACGAACCCGGAAGCCCCTCCCTCCCGACCGACAGACGGAGGAAGCACGCAAACACCTATGCATTGGAGCCTCATTAACCCACAAGAACTATAAAGGAGGGATTAGCAGTGTCGGGAAGTATGTACGCTTCCATCTCGGGCCTCAATGCCGAGCAGGCCTTGTTATCCGCTGTCTCGGAGAACATTGCCAACGTGAATACGGTGGGCTATAAAGCTAGTTCGGTCTCGTTTAGCCAGGCACTCCAACAAACGTTGGCTGGCGCTTCTGCACCGACGGCCACATTGGGAGGGATTAATCCGCAACAGGTGGCAGCAGGTGGTGCGGTCAACGTGGGAGCCATCGGGGTCAATATGGGTCAAGGAACCTTACAAACCACGGGTGTTAATACGAACTTGGCCATTCAGGGAAATGGGATGTTTATTATGAATTCTTCTCAGGGCACCACCTATACCCGGGCCGGTAACTTTTCGTTGGATGCGGCGGGGAATTTAGTCAACCCCAGTGGAGAATTTGTCCAAGGCTGGAACGCCACCAGTCCCGGTACGATGCCCAACACCACGCCAACCACGATGAGTAACATCAAAATCTCTCAAGGGCAGAGTATCGCGCCTGCCGGAACGACCAAGGTCACTCTGACCGGCAACTTAAATAGTCAAACTCCTGCCCCAACAAGTTCAAACAACCAAGCGGTGACGGTCCCCGTGACCCTCTACAATTCGCTGGGAGCGGCTCAAAATGCCGTCTTTACCTTTAAGCCCTCTACGGCCACACCACCCGCTTGGTCGTGGACCTGCACCGTAGGCTCAGGGAGTTCCAAGACCACGGTTGGGTCGGGGAATCTCACCTTTGGATCCAACGGAGCCTTGACCCCATCCACCACGACCCCTACACTGACGCTGACCGGACCTGGTGGCACGACGCAAACGGTCACGGTAAACCTTTCTGCGCTTACCGAATACGCGGCTCAAAGTCAGGTCCAGGGCACTGCCGATGGGTCTGCAGCAGGCGTCTTGGATAACTTCTCAATCGGATCGAGCGGAGCCATTGTGGGTACCTTTAGCAATGGCTTGACGGCCCAGATCGGGCAGATCGCGATGGCGGGGTTTAGTAACCCCGCGGGTTTGTTAAATGTCGGCAATGGGCAATGGCAGCAATCGGGTAACTCTGGGACACCCCAGGTGGGCACTCCTGCCACCGGCAGCCTAGGAAGCCTCCAAGCAGGAGTCTTAGAAGGCTCGAATGTTAACTTGGCCAACGAGTTTGTCAACATGATCATTGCGCAACAGGGCTACCAAGCCAACGCCAAGGTGATTACGATTGCCCAACAGTTACGTACCTCGTTGGTGAACATGGTACAGTAACCCGACGCATCGTTCTTCAGGAATATCAATCAAGGCCCCTCCCAACTAGGGGCCTTGATCTTGATGTTTTACCGCTCTACCAATCGGGTTCCGAGTGTATTTCATCTGCGGTTTCCATTTGGATGGTCGTATGGTGAATCCCATACGACGCCAGGAGGTCGTGAAGTTGACATAGAAGAGTTTGGCTATCGGATATGGGCGTTGTAGGCATCATGGTCACGTGGCATGCCAGTGCTAACTGGTGGCTTCCCACTGTCCACGCATGCAGATCATGGACCCGTTCGACACCCGGCACCGCCTCGAGGCTGGCCATAATTGCTTGGAGTGAGATGTCTTTCGGTGTGGATTCCAAGAGCACGTGCAAGGTGTCTCGGATAATGCCCCAGCTACCCCACACCATAAGGATGGCGATAGCGACGGTGATCACCGAGTTAATGGGGAGCCATCCAAATACGCCTAAAATGCCGGCCGCGACTAATACGCCGGCCGACCCGGCGGCGTCCGTCAGCAGATGCCAAAACGTGCTGCGACGGTTGAAGTCGTCTCCATGAGAAAATGCCATCGCGAGTATCGTATTGGTAATTAAGGCCAAAATTGCAGTCACCGCCATGACGGGAGCATTCGTAATGACGGGGTGAATCCATTGATGCCATGCCTGCCAGAGAAACCAGGCGGCCAATATCCAGAGGACCACGGCATTTAAAAGGCCAATGAGAATTTCGGTGCGGCCCCAGCCAAAAGACATCCGTTGACTGGGTGGGCGGCGTTGAAGCCGATCTGCATACCAAGCCAACCCCAGAGCTGCCACGTCGCTGACAGAATGCACCGCGTCGGCCTCAAGGGCGAGACTGTTGGCCCAGATGCCTCCCCACGCTTTCGCAATGACCAGGATGATGGTGACAATAAAGGCTAACTTAAAAGTCGATGAGTCGGAATGGTCATGTTCATGGTTCATGCAAGTTTAGTGCTCCTCATGATGGCCCCAGGGTGATAGGCGACAGGGCCGATTAGGATAATCTCACAACAGACGTCAGTCTTACAGTATACACTCTTCTCGTCCTTTTGGGGATGACGCCAGGTATCGTGGGATTCGCGAAACTTTGCAAGCAACGTCATTACAATATATAAACAAATATGCCTTTAGTCAAAACGTGCCAACATCCCGGAGGCTTGTCGATTCGATGGGGGTAAGTTATTCTGGGGCCAGAAATCGACCTGTGGCGATGATAGGGACGGGATGTAGTGGGCACTTTTGTGTTAATTTTCGGCACGGTATTTCTCTCCGAACTACCGGACAAGACCTCATTGGCGGCGATGACTCTCAGTAGTCGTTATCGCGCCTTGCCGGTGTGGGTCGGTGCTAGCCTGGCCCTTTTGGCTCAAACGGTCATTGCCTTAATTGCGGGGAGCCTACTAGGCCTGATGCCGCATCCGGTACTAAAAATTGTCGAGGTCATCTTGTTTTGGGCTTTCGCACTCTGGATGTTAAAACCTGAATCCGACGAGAAAGTCTCGGATGCCTCCAGAATTTCCCGCGGTTCTGTGATAACTCGTGCCTTTCTCTTGGTGTTTGTGGCGGAATTTGGCGACTTGACGCAAATAGCGACCGCCGTATGGGCATCTCGACTTCCCCACCAAATCCTTGTTGTTGGAATGGCTGCAGCGCTTGCCTTGGTCTTAGCCAATGGCCTTTCCACCTACGCGGGCAAACAACTGAGCCGTTGGATAGCCTCAAGCTGGATAGCACGTGGTGCCTCGGCAATGTTTTTCGTCATCGGCTTGGTTATCTTGTTGCGATAGGCAGAGAGGGGCAACACAGTTCTAAATTTCAAACATCCATAGATAACTCAGGTGTGCGCCTGTAAGCAACGCCGTTCGGCGTTGCTTAGGTTGGTCTGAAATCTGCCTGTAGCGCGGCAGTGGACTCGATATGGGAATGGCCCATCCTCACCCGGTTTATCCGAACCGGAAACCCGACGGGGAGTGTCGCATGCCGGGAAAAACACGAGTCAGCCAACCATCCGGCTGCGACTGCGTGTCTAGAGGAAACGGACGGTAGGAGGATAAAGACTGATCGGCCTGAACGACAGCCCGAGGGGCTTTATCCCAGGTTCCACATGTCAATTTAGGGTATTTAAGGATTTAAGACAAGAGTTTTGCGAGTAATAGGCAGAAAATTACGTTGCCGTCGTGTGTGTCGAATAGAGTATGGATGATACCGATGACCGCATGGGAGGAACTAGGGTCGCTGGCCCAAAAACCCACGGCGCAGTCCGCCACCTATCAATCGCAAACCCTGGATGTCATGTTTCTCGATCGCCCGGCACGGGCGTTCGTGGATCATTCGCGAGGGTTGGATAAGAAAAAAAGAGCACACCGTAAGAGATCGCATGCGATCACGCGCGACTAA
>JAJYPK010000189.1 GCA_021795465.1 Bacillota bacterium | reverse complement strand
ATTAATGATGTGAAAGTATCCCGGAGCCCTAAGGCTACTATTAAATTGTAGCGAAACCGCAGGAGTCTGGCCTTCTTTACTACCTTGGGTCACATTCACAAAAATTTCACTGCGCTCGGCCATGAGCGCGCTCGTTCCAGCCGAAAAGTTATAGGGAATACCACTCTGGGGCCATCCCATTCCATAAACCGGCGGTTTAAAGAGGCTGCTTACGCCAACAACGCTCGTGGCGGCGGGGATACGTTTAGCCACGGTGGCCGCTAGCGTCTGGAGACCCGTGGCTCCGTTGGCTTCGAGCCACGGGTCACCTCCGCCTACCAGGTAGATGGGACCGGGTTGACCATGGGCGACCGAGGCCGGCACCATGACATCCGTCTTATAGGTGAATTGGGGACCTAGGGTGGATAACGCGGCGGCCGAGGTAAAGAGTTTGGTAATCGAGGCCGGGGTAACCCGCCACGTGGGATGGATTGCGGCAATTACCTGGTGAGTTGTGAGGTCGTACGCATAGGCCGATACGGAATCATTGCGAAGACTCTTTTGAGTGATCAGAGATTGCCAAGCGGTCTCTAAAGACGTATGGGGCGGCGGGACCGATCCTAGGGGCGCGGCGTTCACCGTACCCGAGCTCGTCATGGCAAAAAGGGAGCTCGTCATAACGAGTGTGCTCATCCAGGTATTGCGAAGCCAATGTCGTGGCATGAGTTTTCATCCTTTCGTACCAGTGTAACGATGGGCAAATCGAAAAGGTTTCGACATTTAGGAAAACCTATCCAATAGAATACTTAGGGTAACGTTCGCGTTTCGTATCGAAAATCCCTGCCTGGGGAGAGGCATTGACCGTGAGGGCGCCCCGCAGTCACCATCTGTGGGCCGCGGTTCTAACGTCTTGGAGCGTTTTGAAACGGGAATATCACGGCGCCTTTTAATGCGCACGCCCCATATGTGGGTGGGCCGACAACTCACACTTGGCTAATTATAGAACGCACACGCTGTCGGGGCCTTAGAGAACACGCGTGTCCGAAGATTGGCTATACGTCATGGTGGGTTCGGTTGCAATGGGTGGAAGATAAGTCGAAACTTGGATCCCCTCTCGGCCCGGCCTCATGGGAATGAGCCGGGTTTAAGAGGGATACGGAACGTTATCGATATCTTTGACCATCTTCGTGAATCTTATTAGCAAGCAGGGGATTTAGGCGTAGGGTCAGGATCCGCGGAGTGTCCAACGATTCGGATAAAAGAGATCCGTGACGAGATTGAATGTGGATACGGTGCCATGCAAGTTTTTGGCGTGTTCAGGGAATCCTGTTCCGACGTAACTGGAAGACGTCCACGGGAGCCAAATGACCGGCACTTGTTGGGCGGCATAGGTGAGATAGGCATTCATGCGCTGCGTCACTTGCGCCGACGTGCCCGTCAGGTTAGTCGTGGCGTTGATCAACGTATCCATGTGGGAGTTGGCATAACCTCCGAAGTTGGCACCGGCTCCCGAATTTAAGAGACCGTCCCCCGAAGGATAAAAATCGGGTTCATAAGTCCAACCGCCTCCCCAAAAGGCCATTTGCCACTTGGTGGGATCAGACTGATTCGCGGTGCCGATGACGCTGGAAAAGGTTTCTGCCTGAAGATTGACCTGAATTCCTTCTTGAGCCCAACTGCTTTTAATGAGGGAGACCTCGTTGGTTAGGGTAGGGTCGCCAGACATGTACAGCAGGGTGAACTGCAAAGCCACCCCGTTCTTCCTCATGACCCCATTCTGAAGATGCCATCCGTGGTTTTCGAGGAGTGTCTTCCCGGCCGCCGGGTTAAAAGGATAGAGAGGTTTGGATAGCGCCGGATCGTAGAACTTGGTAGGAGGTTTGGAGGCGATGGGAGCGTCTTCCACGACGCCATGGCCATGAAAGAGACTGTTGATGATGCCCTTTTGATTGATACCCATTTCCAACGCTTGCCGCACATAGGCATGGGAAAATGCCGTGCCGACTCCGCCAGGCGCACGAGGACTTAAATTGGGCTGCAGAAAATTGTAGCCAAGAATATAAGGCGTCGAAAGCGTGTCACCCGTTAGTTGCTTGCGGGCACCCCACGAGGTGGCAGGGAGGTAACCGACTTGGACGGTACCATTTTTAAGTCCGAGAAACTCATTTTGGGTAGACGTCTCATATTGAAGCACGAGTTTCTGAATAGTGGCTTTGTGTCCGTCGTAACGGCTGTTGGCGACAAAGGTCCATTCGAGATTGGGTTTCATCGACTGAAATCGGTATGGTCCATCTACGACGCGATATTGCCGAGCGGACGGGGTGTTAGAGACCGATTTGATCAGAGCCATGTCTTTGATGAGGCTACCTTGGTTCCACACGGAGGCGGGAACGGGGCTAATTTGTCCCAATCCGTTTAACATAAACCATTCCGGGTTAACCGGTTTGCTTACGGTGATTGTCACGGTTTCGGGACCCGTGGCCACAGCGCTTTGCCAATCCTGCGGTAAGCCCCCAATGCCACTCCAGGCATAACTCCACGGCAGACTGGTGCTGGTGCCTGCAGCATATTTGAACAGATTGAACGTGAAGACGAGGTCCTTCGCGCTGACCCTCTTTCCATTAGACCAGTGCCACTTGGGGTTAAGATGAACCGTATACACCGTGCCCTTGGCGTTAGCATGGATCGAAGACGCTAGAGAACGGTGGTAATTTATGGTGCCGTGACTCGTGATGAACAAAAGCGGCTTATACATCAGGGCGTCGGTCTGGATGTTGGTATTGCTCGACGCCGTGCTCCCGATGATAGGAAAAAACCAGTTTGGGGAACTTTGGGGGGCCTCCGCGATGACGACGGTTTGGTTGGCTGAAGCTTGGGGAGCGCCAGTAGTGGCTCCGCAAGCAGACAAAGAACCTAAGAGCAGAGTAGCCCCGACTAGGCTGATGCCGGATGTTTTCATGATGCCTCCCCTTCCTGGTCCTGGAATGACGTCGTAAGTTGGTCGCGATTTCGCGCGGCTGTTAGCCGCGATAGAAGGTATTCTGAAAATGCTGGCGATAATCCCTTAATGGTTGAAAGCGGAGTGAGGTGGGTATTCTTGATGATTCGGCATGTTTATGAAGATTTCCTGCAAACCTATTCAAGAATCTGGAGGGATTTCTTCTGAGGTTGGCGAATTTAAAATAACTTGGTAGGACAAACAAGGAGGGGTTTTATCCATGCTACAAGAAGCCACCCATGCGGGTAGGGCGACGCGTCATCTCCTAGCCGTACCCGAAACGGATATTGCTTTGCCCTATACGCGAATTGATGGGACTCAAAAGGGCCCCATTCTACTGATAACCGGGGGTGTCCACGGTGGGGAATATCCCGGGATAGAAGCCGCGATCCGTTTTGCCCAAGACCTAGATCCGTCGCGACTCAAGGGTCGTGTATATGTCATCCATATGACCAACCCCCCTGCTTTCTACGGGAAAAGCCAGTACATCGTGCCACTCGACGGCAAAAATCTTAATCGGGTGTTTCCTGGATCAGCCACGGGTTCTGTCTCGGAACGCATGGCCCACGTCGTTAGTGAACTTGCCCAGTCGTCAGATTTTTGGGTTGACTTGCACGGCGGTGATATCCATGAAGCGCTTGTGCCCTTTACCATCTATTCGGACGGTGGGTCTCCGGAAATTGTGGAGCAGTCCCGCAAGATGGCGGAAGCTTATGGCATTGCACATATTTTGGAGTCTAGTTCAGTGGCTGGAGGGACCTATGCCTATGGAGCCTCCGTTGGTATTCCTGCGATATTGACCGAGTCGGGGCAAATGGGCCAACTCGATGAAGAAGCCGTCGAGGTTCACCTGCGGGGTCTTGAAAATATCCTGCGAGTTCTCGGCATGGTGGCCGACCCTTTGGGGGAGATCCCTCCCTCGACCATTTACCGCAAATTTGTTTGGTCCCGGGCTCTCCAGGAAGGATTATTCTACCGATCGATTGTCCCCGGACAATGGGTGCATGCCGGGGACATCGGGGGCGTGTTGAAAAATGCCTACGGAGATATTCTTGCCGAAATCGCTGTACCTCAAGATGGCCTGGTCCTCTTTACCGCCACATCCCTGGCGATTAACGCCGATGACCCGCTGTTTGCGGTAGCGGCAGAATGATGGCACCCGAACCCGATCTTCAGGTGGCACTGGTAGCGGGCCCGTAAACGAATCCATCGGAGGGAGGTTTTGTAAAATTGAAGAAGTCAAAGAGGCCATGTCAGCCATTCGTGAGTGGATTGTGACCGCAAAACAGTGTTGGAAAACGTTTATTTCTTGCCATGCCTATGTCGTGGAAGGGAACAGTACAACAATACGCTGAACGGATTCAAGTGATTTGCGGGAACCTCTTAGGGTGTGTTCTAATGGTTGACCTTTGAAGATGGTGTGCTGGTTTCCTTCATTGTTTAGTCCGCGGAATTTCCGCGATTTTCTCCTTGGACAAACCAGTATGTTGCGCAACGGTCTAAAAATCCATACCGGACAATAACAGGTTCCTCGCAATCTTTTTGGCTGCTTGTAATGCACCTTTTTCTCCCGCTTCTTGCGCCCGCAGTTCTGCCTCACGAACAGCGGCAGCATCATCTAAAATAGCTTTTCGGCGAAATTCGTACTCAACCCAAGCACGCGGTGTCTTCCCATTCTGCAAAGGCTTTCTTCATGACGGAATCCTTGCAATCGCCTCCAATTCTCGATGGATGTCTTCATTTTCTCCAGCTATCCCATGTTTCGCACCCCGAGGTGAGACCCCGTAACCGTTATCCCCTGTGGTTTTTGGCGATCCCGAGCTTCCGTTCCATATTTTCCCAAGTCTCATCGATCCGGGGACATTCGTAATGGAAGCTGAGGCAGTGCGCGCGTCAGTTCGGCGTATCCATGAATGCCCGTTAAGAAATGTCAGAGAGACGAAGCCGGAATCATTGGCGGCAATCCAGGCATCGAACCTGAGTCTGTAGAAACCGCTGTATTCGAAAGTCTACGGCAGTATGAAACCGAACTCCTACAAATGCCTGCGGATGCCGAGGAACCCGTTCTGGCGTCAGGAGCGTCTGTCACAGATGAAAGAAGCTGAACTGGAGCGCCTGAGAGAAGGCGTGAATCGATAACAGGACTTGTTCATGATCTGCGATCTCTCCAAACAAGAGTACACCACACGACTGGAGTGTTTGAGGACCCTGATTGTGAAGAAGGAGAACGAAATTTATCAGATACGTGGGTTTCCTGGCCAGTCCTGAAGCCGGATGCGTGACGGGGCAGTTATCCGTGCCGATGGCGGGCTCCAGATGTTTTGAGTGGACGGCGCTTTATTCCATCTGGGGTAACCTTGCTTACCTATGATACGTTATATGCCAAGGGGACAATGATGTCCCAGCTTTCTCGTGGGAACGGCGGTTATCGGCGGTGGGTTTGCGGTTAAGCGCAGGATGAAGTGAAGTCAGGAGGATTTCTATGCGAGCGAAGAGCAGGTTTAGTTGGATACGACGACAGGTCCTTCCGATCATCGTGTCCGTCATCGTGGTGGTTTTTATCCGGGGATATGTGGCCCACGCGGATGTGGTGCCTTCCGGATCGATGTATCCTACAATTCCTGCCACCAGTTCCACCCATTTTTCGGTCATCGTTGTAAACAAACTGGCCACGGAATTGGGGCATATTCATCGGGGAGAAGTGGTCGTCTTCTACGCACCGGACCATCCCAAGGTGTTGTATGTGAAGCGGGTAATTGGTATGCCGGGCAACACCGTTACCGTAACGTCTCATGCGGTCTATATCAATGGTCGTAAGCTCAACGAATCTAATCCCGACATTGCCCGCTGGAATGGTACTGCGCTCGGAACCTACCACGTTCCACCGGGGCATTATTTCATGCTGGGAGACAATCGGCCGATCTCGGACGATAGTCGGCTATGGGTGCATAAATATGTTGCCCGTTCCGCCATTGTGGGTGAGGCCAATTTTATCATCTATCCCTTGAACCGAATTGGCCCCATCTCCCAAAGTGTGTCCAAGCCGTTCTGATGGACTTATCCAGCTTTGCTCATTGCTTACTAAAGCTGTCGCCACATTCCTGGTTCATCGGAGGGTCATAAGGACCGGTCGCCCACGCACAATACGCGAGG
>JAJYPK010000188.1 GCA_021795465.1 Bacillota bacterium | reverse complement strand
AAGAATTCAAGGTTTACCCGAGATGACAATTGTGCCATGATGGATGACGGTAGACCCGGGCTCACAATGTAATGAGTCCCGACCGCGAACGAAAGGGAGTGAAACTCGCACTGAGGCGAGAATTCATGAACATATTCGAATCGATGGAAAAGCTTGGCCACGAAGAACTGGTCTTTTGGTATGACAAAACCACCGGCTTAAAAGCCATAGTGGGAATCCACGATACGACATTAGGGCCAGCCTTGGGTGGCTGCCGTATGTGGCCATACGAAAATGAGGATGACGCGATAGTCGATGCGCTACGGTTATCTCGAGGCATGACCTATAAAAATGCTGCGATGGGTTTGGATTTGGGTGGCGGGAAGGCGGTGATCTGGGCCGATAGTCGCCAAGATAAGTCCGAAGCCTTATTTAGAGCGTTTGGTCGTTTGATTCAGAGTCTAGGTGGGCGATATATTACCGCCGAAGATGTTGGGATCAACGCCGAAGACATGGCCCTGATCGCACGGGAAACCGAATTTGTTGGAGGGCTTAAGGAAACTAGCGGCGATCCATCCCCCGCCACTGCCTTGGGGGTATTGGAAGGGATGAAGGCTGCAGCCAACATAGTTTGGGGCACGGAGAGCCTTCAAGATCGGACGGTAGCGGTCCAAGGGTTGGGACATGTGGGTGGAATTTTAGCTCGCATGCTCGTCGACGAAGGCGCAAAACTTATCGTAACCGATATTCATCCGGAAGACGGA
Organism: Bacillota bacterium; assembly: GCA_021795465.1. Taxonomy (GTDB): domain Bacteria; phylum Bacillota; class Sulfobacillia; order Sulfobacillales; family Sulfobacillaceae; genus JAKADJ01. The sequence continues at coordinate 5,411 of JAJYPK010000188.1, read as the reverse complement.
CGAGCGTTGGCAGCCGATTTGAATGCCGAGTGGGTGGAGCCGCAAGACATTTATGGGGTAGCAGCTGACATCTTTGCTCCCTGCGCCCTCGGAGCTATTCTCAACGACGCGACGATTCCTCAGTTGAAATGCCGAGTTGTAGCTGGTTCGGCGAACAATCAATTGAAGGACGCGCGCCACGGACTTGACCTCTTGAAGCGGAACATCATTTATGTACCCGATTATGTCATTAACGGCGGTGGCGTCGTCAATGTCGCCGATGAATTCCACCGAGATGGCTATCATCCAGAACGCGCTTATGCGCGGGTCCGACAAATCGGAAGCCAAGTATCGGAAATACTTAATCGAGCACAAGTCGAGCGCATTCCCACCCAAGAAGCCGCAGATCGGTTGGCAGAGTCTCGCATTCATGTGCTGGGGCGGGTTTATAGTACTTACGTGCCAGAATAGTCGATCCTTAAAGAGGAATTTACCGAAACGGTATCGAAGTATCGTAGAGTGACTTTGATACCGTTTCATTTAAATTAACGGCGAATAAAATCCCTTGAAGGAGTACACACATTAATGGCAGGTGACATCGAACAAGTACCGGTAAGCGACATCGAAGACCTAATCCTTAGGATTCCGATGGTGCTAAAGTGTCATGTCACAGTAAATGACTGGGGTGGGGTAGAAGAAATTCATGCGTTAAGCACGGTAGAACGTGCTCCCAAACAAATCGTTCGAGATATCGAAAGCGCATTGCTGTCACAATGGAATCTTCGGGTCGATCATAAACGCATCTCTATCGCGCAAATTGTTGCTGATGAACCAACTCGAACGATGGGACGATTGGTCATCGGGGAGTATTTCATGGATTGGGACACCGCGAATCAAATGGGCCAAGCTACCGTTATCCTGCATCCTAGCCATGACAAGATGCTCGAATATCAAGGGCAATGGCAGGGGCGCTATATCCCAAGTCAATACCACCAGGTTATGGCCCATGCCACCGTGGAAGCCATTAACCATATTCCAGACGTTAAGGACCGATTTGTCTTGGCCGAATTGCGGACCCTAGCATTCGCCAATCGTTCTGTGGTGGTTGTGGGGCTTAGTTTTCTCAATCACCGCCGTCGCGAAGAGGTGTTGATAGGTGCTGTGCAAGAACGGGGAGATGGGCAGGGGGCTGCCATTAGAGCCGTCCTCGATGCCATTAATCGGCGCATTAGCAGGACGGACAAGCCAAGTCTAGAGGCATTGCTTGGGGGCCTGGACTTTAGAGGGAACGGGGAATCGCAATAGGAGGACTCGATAGATGGCGAATCAGAAGAAGTCGTGGGTTGAAGTGCCGCAGTATGAACGTCCCGGAGCAGCTCGGGTGCCTCATGTGAAGACAGGATCATCGAAACCGAGACAACCAACACCATCGCCCGCACGTCATAGTCATGCGCAGGAGGCGTTATTTGCGGAATGGCTTACCCAACAGGTACGCCTCGAAGTGGTATTTAGCGACGGGGCGACCCTTTATGGTACCCTTACCGACTTCGACACCTATGCGCTAACCATTGCATTCGATGGACAACCGACATTGGTGTTTAAGTCCGCTGTACGCTGGATTCGTGTGGTGGTGGCAGATGCGGAGAAGATTCGGCGTGATGGGTAATCTCTAGGTATACCCAAAGGGGTAGCGTGAGGGGCCAAGTTTTCAATTCTTGTGTAAGGGCTCGGGTGGTGCCAACAAATGTCCATCGCGGCATGGCGAGAACTCCTCTCTCTTCTAATCTTACTGGCTCACCAGGATTACCCTAACCTATCCAGTGGGTGCCTAAATTATTCCAAGCAATGTAACGATGGTCATCTCCAATCGGAAGGGGGGGAGCAGGGACTAGCCCGAACTAACGGACCGGTCACCTCGACTCGTACATGGAAAAGCGGAAAGGACCAGGGCTGGAAGTCTTCTCGGGCCGCGCAATATCGGTGCGTGTCGACCCTGTCATCGTTGGTAATCATGAAGGCACAAGAGAAGTTGTAGAGCGCGTTGGCGCGGTCGGGGTCCTGGCTGAAGACAGTGAAGGTCGCGTTGTGATGATTTTTCAGTATCGCTGGCCGATCCAGCGTTGGTGTTGGGAGATCCCGGCCGGAAAAATTGACCCGTTCGAATTGCCATTGGATGCCGCCAAGCGGGAATTGTCCGAAGAAACCGGCTATCGTGCGGAGCATTGGGAGAAAATACTCGACTTTTATCCCTCACCAGGCTATAGCACCGAACTCATCACCGTGTTTTATGCTAGGACGTTAACGGCCAGTCGTGCGCATCCGGAAGCGGACGAAGATATTCGGACGGCACTATGGGACCATGGCGACATAGAGCAGCATTTGAGACACAACGACGGACTCAATGCCCTATGGGTGGTGGCGATGCAGTGGTGGCTCAATCGTCCACGCAATCAGTAAGGAAACGCAATGCCATCGCGGCGACCTGGATAGCTTCGGCGCGTACTGCGACAGGATCATACCGACTCGGAGAACGCCGAACTTCCTCCCACAATTCATCGAGCTCCTCGAGTAGGATGGCATAGCCTTCGTGTGGACTGTGGAATTTTGGATAACGGTCAACCGCACTTCTATACTCTTCTAAGATAAGCTCAATGGCAGTAGTTGGGTTCATCCTCCACTAATTCGCTATGGAGGAAGATTATTCCTGCTTTATAGTCTAAATCGCCATCGACCCCATAGGATTCATCAAAGGGGGTAGGTGAACCGATGGTCGTATCGCAGCCAGGACAAAAATTGTGGAAACAAGTGCATCGCTACCAGACACCGCTCATCGTCGCGATAAGTACGTTTTGCCTAGGGATCCTGTTTGGAGTCATGGCCGTGGGGACGCTTAGCCCAGCGGATAAAACCTCACTCGTAACATACTTGCACCAATTCATCACGACGACGTCCGCCGGACTTCCTGTGTCACCTCTTTTAACTCGGGCCATCGTCGAGAACCTTAAGGTGTTAGGTTTATTGTATGTTTTGGGAATCTCGGTCGCCGGGATGCCCTTGGTAGCCTTAGTCGTATTTTTTCGAGGGTTTGTGTTCGGATTCGCCATGGGTTTTTTGACAACAACAATGGCCTGGCAGGGGGTGTGGTTCGGGATGGTCGCAGTCGGGCTACAAAGTATCTTCATTGTCCCAGCCACGATGCTGGTAGCAGCTGGAGCCCTGGGATTTTCATGGAGCTTGGTCGCACCTCGAAACGCGACCTCACTTCCTAGTGTGCTCGAACACTTTGCCGGCCTCACGCTTTTGGTAATCGCTATGGGGGCGGTCGTGGTGGTGGGCAGTGCCTCTGAGACCGTAGTTTCACCGTTTCTGGTCCATCTGTTGCGTAATTGGGGAATATAGACATTAGCCAAAATTCCCCTAACACGCGATCGACAATGTCCTCGTGTATGCAGGGATCGAGTCTCTGGTTAGTACACAAGATACTTGCGGCACCATCGAGGTTGGCATTCATGGGATTTTCGATTTTTTTCCCGTAGTACGGACTAATCCCGCATTGCGGACCGAATACTATAACCAAGGACCTGAGACGTAGCCCGCAAGACTAGAGCGCAACCCAGAGGGGGTATCATGATGGAAAAATTGACTGAGGCAACCCTATTGCGTTGTGCGGCGTGTGGGCATCCAAGTTCAACGTTGATTAAGTCATTGGATAATCGATTTCTATGCATGGATTGTAAACGCAATCTTCCGAAGCGTCCTGGTTCGTAGGTCGCCAGCGGTGACGCGCCTTCTAGGACAGACGCTTCTGAGATAGTTGTGTCAGGCATAGATGACGGATTGTGGCGATCCAAAACGCCGCCGACCGTGATACGATGAGCAGTATCACGCCTAATGGAGGTGTTCAATGTTTAGAAATACCTGGAGTGTTCATCCCCGACTTGATGAAATCAAGCCGGATGTAATTTTGATGCCGGTCCTTGCCTACTCGAAGTTAATGGGCCGCAAGCCTTCTCACGTGAGCGCAAAGCCGTTATTGCTCATCGACAAGGATCTCCCGGCCACGATTTTAGTTCCTTCCTCGCCCACGGCGCGAAAGACACTTAAAATGTTTAAGGTGGCCGGGCAACTCGCTCAAGATCTCTCACCACAAAGCATCGCGGTTATCGTTGATAGCCTCTCGGCGTCGGAGACAGCGGGAGCCCTCTGGGGCGTCGGTCAAGCAATCTACCGTTATCGCGATCTTGGCAGCGAGACGACTGGACCCGCTGTGACTGTGGTGTCCTCAGATGGAGACTTAACGAAACTGAAAAATCTTACGGTGGTTGCCCAACATCAGTCGCTAGCACGGGACTTAGTGAACTTGCCATCCAATCTTAAGGCGCCTCAAGACCTGGCAGATTACATGCAGCAGGATAGTGCAGACCGCATTCAATGGCACACGATAGATCAGCGCGAGCTGCAAGAACTCGGCGCTGGCGGCATTCTCGGCGTGGGACAAGGGAGCCACCGGGCGCCGTGCATGCTGGTAGGACGCTATGAAGGACAACCGGGAAAGCCGTTTATAGGACTGGTCGGCAAAGGAATTACCTTCGACAGCGGAGGAATTTCCCTTAAACCGGGTGAGGGGATGGGTCGAATGAAGGGAGACATGGGAGGCGCAGCGGCCGTCAACGGGGCGATCCGAGCTATTGCGGAAATGGGTTGGCCGGTTAATGTGTTAGCGGTAACCCCCTTGGCGGAAAATCTCCCGGGTGGTGGTGCGTATCGGCCGGGAGATGTTTTGACGATGATGGACAAGACCACGGTAGAGGTCATTTCGACTGACGCCGAGGGGCGTCTAGTGTTAGGAGATGGGATCACTTGGGCCGTCACCCAGGGAGTCAGCGCGGTGGTCGATATTGCTACGCTAACCGGAGCCAATGTGGTCGCTCTGGGAGGGATTCGTAGTGGCCTGTTGTCCACAGATGCGTCTTTGAAACGTATGGTTATGGACGCCACGGATAGCATGGCGGAACCCGCATGGGAGTTACCCCACGATGAGGACTATCTAGAGCTAATTAAAACCCCAATGGCGGACCTTAAAAACAGCGGAGGGCGTCCCGCAGGAACGGTAACTGCAGGTCTATTCGTCGGGCATTTTGCCAAAACTACGCCATGGGCTCATTTGGATATCGCTGGAATGGCGTTTGAGGGAGAAAATGGTGTGGGCGCAGGCGCCACCGGCTTTGGAGTAGCCAGTTTAGTGGAAATCTGTCGACGGTTTAGTGAGCGTTCCCAGTAGGATGCCGCCCAATATAAGTATGATGCCGAGCCATTGCACGATATCTGTCGGTTGACCGATGAGAATTCGGGACAAAATGACGGCTACCGGTAACTCAGCGGATGCAATGATCGCGGTAGGACCAGCTCCCAATAGAGGGGCATTCCGATAA
>JAJYPK010000030.1 GCA_021795465.1 Bacillota bacterium | reverse complement strand
CTCGTCGCGGCCCGGGTCTTTCAGGGCATCGGAGGAGCTACGATTATGGCCAATGTTATGGCGATTATTGCCCTAGTCTTTCCTGCGGAGCACCGGGGACAAGCCCTAGGTCTTATCGGATCGGTGGTGGCAGCGGGAACCCTGGCGGGTCCGCCACTAGGAGGAGTTTTGACGGCATGGCTGGGATGGCGGAGTATCTTTTGGATCAATTTGCCTGTCGGGATCTGGGCGGTCATCGGAGCGATGTCTTACATACCTCGGTTGCCGGTCGACCAAACTATGCGGTCACGACCCTTTGATTGGATGGGTGCTATCTTGTTTCTGACCACGACTTCTCTACTTCAGTTTGCTTTGGCGGAAATTCATACGGTGATGGGCTGGATTTTCTTAGCCGGCGCCATCCTTAGCCTGGGGTTCTTCATTAAAGTCGAGCAAAAACCACTAGCCTTGGTTCCATTACGCTTATTTAAAGTGTGGACGTTTTCGGCCAATATGATTTCTGGTATGGCTTATTGGATCCTCATGATGTTTCCGGCGTTTTTAGTGCCGTTCTATCTCAGGCAAGTCCTAGGCTTGCCGATCGGGTTGGTCGGTGTCAGCATGATGCCCCAGGCCCTTTTAATGATTCTTGTTTCCCCGTGGGGTGGGCGCTGGACGGACCGGGTGGGGGTCGTGCCCCCAGCACGGGTCGGAATGGGGATCTTTGTGTTGGTCGATGCGATTTTTGGATTTTATCCCGGTATCATCCCTTTGGGTGTCGTGTGGATCTTGCTAGCGATCCAAGGGGTTGCAGCCGGCCTCTTTTCATCGCCGAACAGTGCCGCCATTCTAGGATCAGTTGAACGGTCGGACATGGGGCTGGCGTCAAGTCTCATGGCTACCCAACGCAATTTAGGGCGAGCCCTGGGGGTTGGACTCGCCTCGGTGATTCTTTCCCTGATCTGGATCCTGCACGGATTAGGCCCAACGCCATCGCATGCCGCCGTGCACTATCCCGAATGGTTTCGATGGGGATTTCACGGTGTTTTTATCGTAGGAATCGGATTTGCTATAGTCGGATGGGTGACCACCGTGGCCTCTATCCGGGAAAGGAGTGTGTCAGGTGGGCAAATACCAGACCGGCAAACATCTTGAAGCATTTGTCTTATTGTTCCTCGCGGGCCACTCGGGGCACGGTGGAGCGGTGCTTCAATGGCTTAGGGAGATTTTGCCCGGAGATTGGGTCATTGATGGGGGGCGCGTGTATCGTCTGCTGCGGGAATTGGACGAAGCGGAGGCGGTGACTTCTCATTGGAGCACGGAATCGGGAGCGGCGCCGGTGCGGATTTATACGATTACTGCGCTGGGGCGCGGCCGCCTCGAACTGTGGCACCAAGAAATTTCGGTTCGTCACGATTCTCTCCAACGATTTCTCGACGGCTACGAGGCCTGGCGTCGCGATCCACCCACACCGCGCGACGACGAGGCGTTTCTCTCTTAAGGGAACCTTGATGACATGCCGCCGCGTCTTGGGTTGGGGGATCGAGTGGGCCAGGTTTGACCGGATTTGCCATATATCGAATACGTCTCTGCGGCTTGTGATGACATCCGGTCGCGCTTGAGGTACGGCCGAAATGCATCGCAAACGCGGCATCTTCGCCAGGCCCTGTCCCCTCACCGTAGGACCCTAGTGATTGACCAGGATGAGGTCGGATACGCAAATGGCACTAAAACTGTGTGCCCAATGGATTGACCCAAAAATGGAAAAGGCTCTTGGGGCAGGGCCGTCGGTGTTGACGTTCGGCATCGATCTTTAGCACAATGAGGCATTACACTCCGTATACGGACGGCAAAATCTTTTTGGCGTGTTAACGAGTGGGCTTACGCATCTTCAGGTATCGCAAACGCTATAATGACAAGGATGTTGGGTGAGAAAGGAGAGCGAGCCTCGTGCAGCCTCGTCCAGAAATTGACGCCATGAAACTCTATGCACCAGGAACCTCGGTCGAAGATGCGGAAAAGGCGACCGGACATGTTCGGGTTATTAAACTGGCATCGAACGAAAGTTTGTGGGGACCCTCGCCGCAGGCGATACAATCCGCCCAAAAGGCGCTCGCGTCCGTCCAGTATTATCCGGGCATGCAACCACCGGCTTTGGTTGCGGCGCTGGCCAAGACCCATCAGATATCCTCGCAAATGATCCTCGTGGGAAACGGTGCCGACGAAATCTTGCGTGTCATCGCCACCGCGTATAGTGAGCCCGGGACCTCGATTTTGTATCCGCATCCGAGCTTTTCGGCGTATCATCATAGTGCGCGATTATCCGGCGCAGATCCCCGTCCGATTGGATTACGTCCTAGTGGGGAGAATGATCTTCAAGCGATTCTCAATGCGATAGATGGTACGACCCGTGTGATCTATTTGTGTGCCCCGAATAACCCCACCGGTGGGATGATTTCGCGCCGCGACTGGGCCTCCTTCTTAGCGGAAATCCCGAAAACGGTTCTGGTTGTGGTAGACGGCGCCTATCAAGAATTTATGGAGGAAGAGTCGGCCCCAGACTTTTTGGAGGCCGTGCGACAGGGTCATCCGGTGATCGTCGTACGGACATTTTCTAAACTTTATGCGCTGGCAGGCCTGCGGATTGGCTGGGCTGTTGCACCCCCTTCGGTTATCACGGCTTTGAATAAGACACGTGAGCCGTTTTCTCTCAATGCGATCGGAGCCCAAGCGGCTACGGCGTCGCTGGAAGATCATGAATACTTCGCTTGGGTGCTTCAAGAAACACGGAACGCCCGTAGCCACTTGGTAGAGATGCTCACGTCGCGAGGGATAAGCCACTTTTCTAGCCAAGCGAATTTTGTGACCATGAAAAGTCCCGAGGAAGACGAGCGCATGATGGCAAACCGTCTCTTGCAACAAGGTTTTGTGGTCCGACCTACGACCAGCTTTGGACTGCCCGGATACCTCCGAGTGACGGTGGCCCCTAAAAATATTTTGGACGACTTTATGAGGGCATGGGACCAACTGAAGGGCGAGTGAATTGGGAAAAATCCTGAGACTAGGGGGTTGACGCGACGGATCTTCTTGCGTATGTTTAATACGCTAAAGCGATGACGAGGAGATGTATTGATGCAGGAGTGGCTTGGGGAAAATCGTAGGCAATATGAGACATTTTTACGTGTGGTCAATTTTTTAATGCAGGAGGGATTTGACCCGGTACCCACCGACCCTCTTAGGAATCAGGAATATCGCATGGATCACACACGGGCCATGGTGGACTTGTTGGGGAGTTTCCCTGAGCTAGACATGTCGCCACCCCTTAAGCTCTTTGCCACGGGGGCTCTATTCCATCCACGCCGCTCGGTTTGGACCGAGGCCATCGATGTAGAAATCATCGGAAAAGATTCGGAGATTGATGACGACCAACTCATCGCGGTCTTAGAAGACTTAGTGCGCCAAATGGCCCCCGATCTGATTGACGACGAACTGACGATGGTATACGGCCAAGTGGATTGGCTGAAACAAAGCCTCTGGGCCATGGGGTGTGGCAACTCGGATTATCCGCATATTCTGGGGCTACTACAACAAGGAAATCTTCAGGCTGCTGAGGCCAAAATTTTAGCAACCCCTGGTGCCGACGTGCGCCTTTTGCGCCCCAAAGCGGCCGCACAGTTTTTTTCCATTTTAAATATGTATCTCCCGACTGTGGTGCATAAAGAGCCACGGGCCAACTGGACCGTGTTGTGGGACTTATCCTTAGTCGGAAATTGGAGCTATTATTCTGGGTTGGTGTTTACGCTCTATCACAATCGCTCGGGGCAAGTTTTGGCTAATGGCGGCCGATTTGATATCAAGACGCCGACCAAGGTGTTTACCGGGGCCGGATTCACGATTTACTTGGACGTGTGGCAAGATGCATTGGCGATACGGCGGGGATCACGCGATGTCAGTTAAGTCAACCGTGGCGGTGGCAAAAGGCCGAATTATGGATGAGGTTCGAGAACTTTGGCAGCAAGCCGAGTTTACGTGGCCGATTCGCGGGGGGAGCCGGCAACTGTGGTTTCCCGCGACCGACGATCAACCCGGGATCATCGTGGCACGAGCTCGCGATGTGTGCACCTTGGTGGCGCGCGGGATTGCGGATTTCGGGGTGGTGGGGCTGGATGTCCTGGAAGAATATCCCGATCCCGGAGTGATGCGGGTCATGGACTTGGAGTTAGGCCGTTGCCGGTTGGTCTTGGCGAGCAAGGATGCGCGCTGGCCCGAGGGGCCGGTGCGCGTCGCTACCAAGTATCCCGCGATTACACGCCAGTTTTTTCAACATCGGGGACATCCCATCGAAACGCTAGGGTTGTCGGGCAGTGTGGAATTAGCGCCGGTGATTGGCCTCGCCCCCTATATTGTCGATGTGGTGGACACGGGTCAAACGCTCAAACAACATGGGCTTCGGGTGGTCGACACGATTCTATGGTCGTCGGCACGGTTAGTGGCCAATCCGGGAACCTGGCGGATTCGTCCATCGAGTCGCGAGTTTTATCAGAGACTTAAAACAGTCATCGATAGGAAAGCCGAGGACATCTCATGAACGACGTACAAAAGACGGTAACCAATATTCTCGATGCGATCCAAGCACGCGGCATTGAGGCGGCGTTATCTTATACGAGCTTATACGATGGGGTCCAACTGGAACCTTCAGACGTGTTGTGGGATCCCTTCGATAGGATGCCCGCGGAAGACGGCCCGCCTCTCACGAGCGAAATTCAAGAGGCTATCGATTTTGCCATTGACCGCATTGGCAGGTTTCACGGGGAAACCCGACCCCAGTCGATTGAGGTGGCTCCAGAACCTGGCTTGGCGTTGGAAGAACGTTTCGTGCCTATGGGGCGCGTGGGGCTCTATGTCCCTAATGGGGAATATCCCCTGCTGTCCAGTCTTTTAATGACGGCAGTACCGGCCCGTATGGCGGGCGTGAAAGACATTGTGGTGGCGGTATCGCCCCAAAGGGCGATTCGCCAGGATGCGCGCTGGCTCTATGCATTGCAAAAACTACGGATTCATGAAGTGGTTAACTTAGGCGGCGCGCAAGCCGTCGGTATCTTAGGGTATGGGTTTGACGGTTTTTTACCGGTTGACCTGATTGCAGGTCCGGGTAACGCCTATGTAACCCAAGCCAAAGAGGAATTACGGCGCCGCGGTCAGGTCGGGATTGACGTCAGCGCAGGCCCGTCGGAAGTCATGATTATCTCTACGATGGGCGACTATTTTGATGTGATCATGGAGGACCTCTTAGCGCAGGCCGAGCACGGACCTGGTGCGGTGGGCGTCTTCGTGAGTTGGAATCCGGACTTGGCGGATCGAGTGGAAAATTACCTGGCAGAGCTTAACCCCGAAAGTCTCATGGGGACGGTGCGGGTGATCCGTACCAGTACGCGTGAAGAAGCGCTCGAAATGGCGAATACGATGGCCCCAGAACATCTGGGTCTCATGGGACCGGATGCGGAATCTCTCCTCGATGCGGTCCGTACAGCCGGGGCCGTCTTTGTGGGACCGGTGGCTGGGCAGGCCTTGGGAGATTACGTGGCGGGACCGAGCCACGTATTGCCGACGGGTGGGGCCGGACGCTTTCAGTCGGGACTCTCTACAAGGACCTTTATGCGTCGATTCAGTGTCATCCGCGCCGCACCGACGCTGTCTTCAAAGACGCTGGAGATGGGCGCCGCACTAGCCGCATTGGAAGGGTTGCAGCATCATGAGGCGTCGCTTCGCCTACGGATAAAAACTCTGATGACCTCGACAGAAAGCCGGTGAAGACGTGTCGCGCCAAGTAAATGTATCGCGGACCACTAAGGAAACCTCTATTACGTTAACTCTGGATCTCGAAGCCTTTCATGCGCCTCAAATCGACACGAGTGTCCCCTTGTTGAGTCATTTTCTTACGGCATTTGCATTCCATGGACGATTTGGCATGGTTCTCAAGGCGGAAGGCGATATCGAGGTGGATCCGCATCATTTGGTGGAGGACGTCGGTCTGGTGATCGGACAGGCCTTCCATGAAGTGCTGGGGGATCGGCAGAATATTACGCGATTCGGACAACGCTACCTGCCTATGGACGAAGCCTTGGTGCTTTGTGCTTTAGATTTGTCAGGGCGCGGCCAATGCTACTGGGCGCCGGGGTTTCCCGACCGCAGTATTAATGGCATAAATGCCGAGGTGTGGCCGGAATTTTTTCATGGCTTCGCACGTCAAAGTGGTACCACGCTTCATCTGCGATATGTGTCGGGGGATAACGCTCATCATGTCTATGAAGCCACGTTTAAGGCATTCGGTCGTGCCTTGGCGGAAGCGGTGACGCCGCTCGATACGGCCGGTATTAGCTCCACCAAGGGCGTACTATAATGCGGGTCGCTATTGTACGACTCGACACCGGAAATTACGGAAGCTTAATCGCAGCCATGGAGCGTCTGGGGATTAGTCCTGAACTCTGGGATGCGCCATCTGACGTGGCGCCTGTAGACTGGGTCATTCTGCCCGGGGTTGGGGCATTAATCAACCTCTATGGGCGGCTTGAGCAATCCGGGTTCTTGGACGCATTGCCTCGTCTTAAGAACCAAGGGACCCGTTTTTTGGGCATTTGTCTCGGACTCCAAGCCTTCTTTGGTGACGGTGAGGAAGGGGGGCATGGACTGGGGTGGCTATCCGGGACGGTGCCACAGGTGGACGCTCCCATTTTGCCTCACATTGGGTTTAATACCATCCAGCTAAGTGGGACGGCGCCGGGATGGCTCAAGGAATTCGATGCGGTGCCGTTCTACTTTGTTCACAGCTATCGGGTTCAACCGGCCCACCTGCCGCACATTGCAGCTACGACGGTGTATCATCAGGAATTTCCGAGCGTGGTCATCGCACCACCGCTATATGGGGTGCAATTCCATCCCGAATTGTCGGGCAAGGTTGGGGAGCGGTTTTTACAGCGTCTACTGACTAGTGAGCGCTAAGCATAATCACCGCAGAAAGGGTGGAGACTGGTGGAGGTTTGGCCGGCTTTAGATATTTTGGAAGGTCGTGTCGTGCGTTTGCAGCAAGGGGATTATTCACGACAAACCACATACGGAGATCATCCGCTCACGTTTTTGGAAGAATCTTTCGGTGGGATGCCGCCGCGCCTGCATTTGGTCGACTTAACCGGGGCCAAGACCGGACAGTTTAGCTTATTTTCTCTGGCGACCGCGTTGGTGCAACGGGGAATCGATCTGGAAGTGGGTGGGGGCATCCGACGCATCGAGGATGTGGCGCGTCTGGTGGACATTGGAGTACGCCACATTGTGCTCGGCACGCAAATTGTGGGTGATCCCGGATTTCGCCAACAGGTGATCGACCGATTTGCTCCGCATCTAGTGGCGGCGCTCGACGTGTTGCATGACCGGATTCATATTTCGGCATGGGATCGACCGGGACCGGTTGCGCGCGACTTCTGGCAAGAGCTGTATGCCCAAGGTTGGCAAACGGCCAACATTACGGATATTCAACAGGACGGGACTTTAGGGGGCTTACGTAAGGAATTTTGGCAACCTTGGGCCACTGAACCCGGCAATCTGGCGGCCGGAGGTGGGGTGCGATCCATCACCGATTTGCAGCAACTCGCAAGCTGGGGTCTTTTACGGGTGGTGGTGGGCAAGGCCTGGATTGAAGGAACCATTCCCAAGGAGGTGTTCCTCGAACCATGGTGATGCCACGTATAATTCCGTGCCTCGATGTGCGCCGTGGGCGCGTGGTTAAAGGGGTGCAGTTTGGATCGCTCGTCGATAGTGGAGATCCCGTGGAATTGGCCGCCCGTTACGCAGAGGATGGGGCTGACGAACTGGTGTGGCTCGACATTATGGCGACGGTGGAGGCTACCCAACTACGTTGGGATCAGATTAGCCGCGCCAGGCGCCGCATCAATATTCCTCTGACGGTAGGCGGCGGCATCCGCACTATCGATGATGTCAAAGCGCTCCTCGAACATGGCGCGGATAAGGTGTCCATTAACTCCCAAGCGCTCGCAGATCCAGACCTCATCACCAAAGTCGCTTCACGTTGGGGGGCGCAGTGCGTCGTGGTGGCGATTGATGCGAAACGCGAAGCCGAGGGTTTCTACGTGTATTCGCATGGAGGCCGCCGTCGGACGCCGTGGGAATTGGGAGCATGGCTAAAAGAAAGTGAAAGGCGCGGTGCGGGTGAATTTCTCTTAACCAGTATTGATCGCGATGGGGGTCAGCAGGGATATGATTTAGAGCTTCTGGAGTACGCCCGCGAAAAGATTTCTCGCCCCCTTATCGCCTCCGGTGGGGCGGGAACGGTGGCCGATCTCATAGAAGCCATTCGTGCGGGACACCAAGCCGTTCTCCTCGCATCGATCTTGCATCAAGGACAGACGCGGATCACGACGATTAAACAACAATTACAGGAAGCAGGGGTGACCGTGAGATGGCCCGTATCGTAGAAGATGGTCAAGTGCTCTACCCAGTTATTGTCCAAGATCAAAAAACCCTTTCGGTCTTAATGATGGCTTACGCGAACGACGAGGCGTTGGCCCTGACTCGGTCTACGGGTTTGGCGCATTTTTATAGTCGTTCTCGGAAAGCTTTATGGAAAAAAGGAGAAACCTCGCAACACATCTTGCCGGTCGGCAAGATTTTGACTGATTGCGATGGGGATAGCTATCTGTATTTGGCCCACCCGGAATCGAGCGTCTGCCACTTGGATCGCGAATCCTGTTTTGGGGATGCGCCCCATCGTGGCCCGGACCCACTAGAGATGGTCACGGCAATCGTCAAAGACCGTCTTCAAGATGGGGACCACGCCACGTCGTATACATGGGAATTATTCGATGGGCCGCTTGGACAAGTCGTGAAGAAGTTTGGCGAAGAGGCCGTTGAGGTGGTTATCGCAGCGATGGCGAAAACCTTGTCGGCGGTCTCCAACAGTAGTCAGAAAAACGATGTGGTGTGGGAAATCTCTGATCTTTTATATCACCTGGCTGTCCTGATGGCCCGTTTAGAGATTCCTCTGGATGCCGTGGCGGACGAGCTCTTACGGCGTCATCAGGTCGTCCGTTAGTACGGTGATCTGATTCATTGCATTAGGATGCGTCATCCCTATTTCCCCAACCTACGGCAACCGATTCATCTTGAAAATGGGGAATTGTTCGGTATTCTCGGGTAGACACCACGGAAGCTAACCAAATCCGGTGCGTCTTTCAGGGATAGATGAGGGATAGGGGGATTTTGGCTATTGATTAACGAGGACCCATCAGGGCATGTTCGGGATTGATCCCGCTTGTTATCTACCTCCGTCGTCTGCAACGTTGTTGTGAAAATCGTCATATGGGATGTTCCAATTATTACGCGAGGCAGCGGTCGAGCATCTACAAGCGGTTTTCGTAGCGTTTGCCCAATTAGGCGCACAGCAACGAATAGAGGCGGAGAGTTTACTGGATGCCATCCGTGTCACCAAGACTTTTCCTGCAAACACCCAATCCCCGATGCTGGAGCTCCTCACCGAGTGCGAACGCGAAGTCGCGACGCTACACTACGCAAAACAGCCACCGGTTTTGTTGCGATGGATCGGGTGTCAACGCCTCATCTATAATGCGAAAGTGCAAGAGGATCGCTTCTTTCACAGATTTTTTCGGCGCATGGGCGGGACTGCTGGCGCAGACATCCCCATGGATCCATAGTACAGTCGATTCATTACAGACAAAACGCCCTTTCTCAAACAGGTGCCCTCGCAGACTTTGCGCAATGGTGCCGCCAAATTCCGGCAAGCTGTGTGCCACGAAGGCCACTGGCCCGTGAACGGGTCAGAGCCGAACTGCACCGTGAGATGAGGGAAGGTCCCTCCGAACAGCAAGGCGAACTATCCGCGCACTTTGGACTTTCTGGGCTTCACGCATTTCGGCGTACGCAGCCGGGCTCGACATTTAGTGTAGCCGGAATTCTTTGACCCAGGAGGGGCTTTGGAATTGACTGTTCAAGAAACGCATCGAAGAAGAGAGGGCACCTCTCTGGGGCGTGCCATCGGCTATTGCTTGTTAGCAGAGGTGTAGCAGTTGCGTGGAGCCATCAAGTTGGCCCTGCAAGCCATAGTCTAGTCTCGTGGGAATGACGGGAGAAGCGGAAGCGCTCACGTTGTCTCATGATTCTCAGTGGGTCTCACCGTGTAATGTTCGATAGATGCCGTAGATACGGTATACTGCTTTAAAAGGAGAGTTGTTATGCTCGAATCTCTCGACGTGTTGCTGCAACGCGTGACCATGCAACAAGAGCAAATTACCAAAGCACGCCCGCTACCGCAAGCGACGCTTCGCAGCTTGTTGGACGATTTTCTCATTCGCTTCGCCCATGATACTACAGCCCTCGAAGGGAATACCCTCACCTTGCACGAAACGCAAGTGGTGTTGGAACACGGCATTACCATCGGAGGGAAAACGCTTCGGGAACACCTGGAAGTGACCAATATCGCCACGGCGTGGCGGGCATTGGACCAATGGGTGCGTTCTTCGGATCCCCTTACCGAAACCGTGATAACTAATCTAAACCGGTTGACGATGCAGGGGATTCTTGAGGACGACGCAGGCCGCGTCCCTGTCTTTATTCGCGGCTCACGCCATGTCCCTCCCAATCCCCTTCGCGTATCTGACTCCATGACGGACTTTGTGACGAAGTTTGCCCGCCGTCCCGATTCCTTGCACCCGATTATCTTTGCCGCGCAAGCTCATATTCGCCTCGCGGCTATCCATCCATTTGTTGACGGAAACGGGCGGGTCGCTCGTCTTCTGGTGAATGGCTGTTTGTTGCGTGACGGTTATCCTCCCGCATCCTATCCCGCCACGTCCCGAGCGGAATATCTCACCACCTTGGAAGCCGCGCAAATAACCCCAGACATCGATTCTTTTGTTCACGTGACAGCCGAAGCGGTCGACTGGATGCAACAGCGTTATCTCCTCGCGATTCGCCAAATTGTGGAACCAGGTCTTCCGCATTCTCGGCCTCGGATCTAAAGAACGCGCTCTCTCCTGTGACACATTACAACTATTCGTGTCGTGTTTTGACAGGAGTGCGTGAGGGCTTTCCTATCCCTATGAGTTTGTTTACGCGTTTCATAAACAGTATCCCTAGGCTATTTATTCGGCACCAGTAAATCGAAGAATGCCCGGTGTCGACATTTGGTGAGATCACCATGAAGGTCGGGAATACATTGTCGTCCAAAGGTGGTAAATTGCAGTATTATAGAAGGCACATTGATTGTGACAAGGAAAGTTCCTACAACGTAAGCCAACACACGCAAATCCTTCGGACGAATCCTGATGCAATCGGTCTAAATCCGTCTAAAATTCATTATCATACGTTTGAGAGGAGATCGGCGTGATAACAGGTCGTGGGATGACGTTAAGTGATGTGATACGGACGACCCGGCGGTCGGTGTTCGTCGGGCGTGTGGCCGAACAGGAGTGGGTATCCGAATGGCTTAAGCAATCCGTGAAAGACACTGCCATTGTGGGTATTAGTGGCGAACCGGGGGCGGGGAAGTCATCCTTGGCAGAGATGATCATGGATTTAGCGTCTCAATGGTCTTCGAACCGATTGTGGCTTGACGGCCGCGTATGTCCAGTACACCCAGCCGGATTATGGGAACATATCATGACGATGCTGGAAGTGACGTGGGGGCACACCAATATTGGGGAAGTAGCACGAGACAAGCCGTGTGTGGTCGCCTTGGACAACTATGAACACTTGTTGCCCGTCGATGAATGGTTTCGACATCGGTTGTTGGACTGGTTGCCCTCCGAAAATGTTATGTGGATTCTGGTACAACGAGGCCGTGATGGGTTTGGGGAGTGGCGTCGTGAATGGAGGCTTCACGGAAGATTTCAATGGTTTAATTTAGGGCCGTTATCCCTGGATGAATCGCGACAATTAATCCAGAATCGTCACGGCATCCTGTTGCCGAACGTTATAGCGGCTTCAGGTGGGTGGCCACTGGCGTTGACTGTTTTCGTGGATCGTACCCTGAAACAGCATCCAGTCGGAGATGTGCCTTTGGAGTTTCATGCCAAGGTTATTGCGGAACGTTTTTGGCAAGAGATCCATGATGATACCCTTCGTCGTACAATCCTGTTGCTGTCCATGCTTCCATACGCCACTGAAGACCAAATTAGAGAGGTGTTGGGTGACAATTTTACGGGTGAGACCAGCATGCTTTTGTCACGTGTGTCGTTTTTAGGGGATACGCCGAATGGGTTGTCCATTCACGAAATGCTCCGACCTTGGATTCGACGAGACGGGAAACGACGCTGGAAAGAGGATTATGGCGACATGCAAAGAGCGATCTTGCGCATGTTAGATCGTCGGTGGCAGACGGCCAATTCCGCAGAGAAGTTGGCATTTGGTCGCCAAATGCTGTCGGTTCTCCAAGAGATGCTGCCTGCGAACGACACCTATGCCGATCTTGGTGGTATGGTTTTGAATGTGTCGGAATTCCGCTCGGAAGATACCGCGCATTTGCACCAGTTTCTGGAGCAGTGGGGAAAACAGCCGCTACCTCTCGAAAACCTTGCGATGGGGCATCAATTGCTCGATGACGTGCTGATGGAGGTTCCGCACTTAGTGAGGGTGTTTCGGGACTCTGAGGATCATCCCCGTGCTTTCTTTATCCCATTTCTGTTACACGATCGATTGACCCGTATCGTAGAACGCTATGTAGGGTCCATTGATGATTCGCTTGACGAAGAAATCCACGCCTACGGGCCGATTGAACAAGCCGACACCTATTTCGGTGGCTTGCTTGGGGTGGATCATGCAGAACCCTTGTTGCCAAACTCGCTGTTGGTGGGAACGGTGATATGTGAAGGACTGTCATTGATGGCCCAAGGGACGCAATCCTATCTCTTTTTGAAGCATCCTGGAATCATTGCGATGGTTGAATCTCTAGGATTCGAGCCCCAAGGAACGCGCCTGCCAGCACACGAGGTGGGGCACCTGTATCGATTAGATTTGCGGTATCGGAGTTTTGCTCAATGGATACTGAAGATGGCCAACATCGATATAGATTCTCCATTGACGGACGGTGAAATGCGGGACGTCTTGCGGGCACTGCGATACGGGGATAGGCAAAAATTAGAACAAATCTGCCAGCAAATCGGTTGGAACCCCACACGTGTTCGATCACGGGTGACGGGTCTCTTGGAATCCGACATATCAGATCCCGTCTTATCAACGGCACAACGAGAACTATTGCGGGACGTATATCTTAAGCCGAGTGGGAATATCCAGCATATAATCGACGCCCATCATGTAAGTCGGGCCACGTTCTATCGGTTGCTCAGGAAGGCGGAACAAGCGCTCCTCCGGGCATTGCTCTGATGCGGGACCCAAAGATCGGTGTCGGATCCATGGCAAGCAAACGGGGCCCGTTCAGGGGCCCCATTTTACGTTGTGCACGAGCCGAGTCTAATGGGTCCGGTGTTTTTTCTTCAACATCGCCGCGGCGAATGGGACTATAGCCAGTAGTGGTAGACCGGCTGCCCACGGCACTTCGGGAGTTTGTCCCGTGGGTAGCGATTCGAGGTCAGCTGAGGTGTGCATTTCAAAGGTCACGGGGTTTGCCTTGGTACCACCTTTAGAGATTGGGAAATAGACAGAGGCCGATCCGGTTGTGGCTGTGCCCTGCGCCAAGACTTTCAATTGTCCCGTTGTGCTATCGGCCTGGTTTCCCGCAATTCCCGTAAGATAAACCGACTCTCCCTGAGATAACCCACTATCGGTCCACGTTGCCTTATACATCGCGGGTTGAGTTTTGCTTTCGACGATGGTGAGTGAACCGCTATCATTATCTAGATGGCGAGTAGTGTTTGTGGCTGCCATCTGGACCGAAGGAGATTCCTTTGCAGTATGATTAGTGGCAGCATAGGCACTGGTGGGCAACGCAAACACTCCTAGTCCCGCGGCTCCCATGGCGGCGGCCCGAATCCATCCTGATCGGGTTAGGGGACGTAATACATTCATCGCGATTTCTCCTTTCGTCGATCGGGATCAATACGTATATCGGTATGACCGTGGCTTTATGCTGTAATCGAAAGATGCTGGTGGTGTTCGTCAGCGTAAACGCGTTCATGGTCTCCCGGTTCGCGGCATCATAGATCGCCGTGTCACAAGGCCGATGGGGGCTAAAGCCACTCCAGGCAAAATGCCAGCCCATGGAACTTCCGGAACTTGTCCGTGTGGGATCGATGGGTGCCCTGTCGAAAGCGATGACGACGCTATTAAGGGCCGTTTAGAGGATGAGACATTGTGATGGGCGTGTACTGCGTCCCCCGCAATGACTGCAACGCCCCCAAGGGCTCCTATTATGGCGACCTTTGCCATGCGGCGCATGGTCCAGATTTGTCTTTCTTGCATACACAGCCGGTCCTTTCTGGTTGAGCAAAAAAATGTTGGCCTTGTGACACTCCTGACAACTTGTCACATCAGTATTGTGGGAGGGTTTGCGTCAAATAACCATCTCTAGCAAAGTCTTAACCTGAGTATCAGGTCGAAAATCAATTCCTGGGTATCGACCCCGGGCTACTGGGTGGGATGGGTGAAACCATTGCAACTATGATCTTCTCTCAAACTGGGTTCTCGCTTGCAATCCGCACTAGTCCACACCAATATGTCCGAACGAATCATTTTAAAGACACGAGCTAGGTCACCAAGACGGGTGACTAGCTCGTTGTTTTCGTGATAGCCTTCGGGACTCATCCGGGCACCCGGCGGGACATCTAGCGGGTTTTGGTGCGGGATCGCTGGCGATTCCAGGCAAGACCGGCAACCGCGATCCCTAGTAACGGGAGAACCGTCGCATAGGGGACTTCGGGTAATTGACCATAGGGAATGGTAAAGCTTCCGGTGCCGGTGACAATGTCATCAGAAAATGAGGGATCCCCGGCAGGGCCCATACGAAAAATTTTTGATTGATCCTTCTTGTTGTCGGTTTGACCTGACTTATGGGGGTCGGAAGAATTCTGGGACTCCGGAGAATAGATGCTCAAAGAGCTATTTTGGCCGATGTTGGCGCTTCGAGGAATCTGAAGGGTGTACTGGGCGGTACTGGATGGGTTCTTTGAATGTTTCGTATACCTGATTCCGGGTGTTGGAGAAGTCGTAAGATTGGCTTGAAAAGGTGATGAATTCCCCGAGATCGTTACCCATAGGGTGGATGGGAAATCGTGGGTCGTCGATGTTGAGTCTGTGGACTTGTCACTGCCATCGGCGTGGGTCTGCTCCACGGTCACCGAAAGGTTGTATTGGTTCTGCCGGCCATGGATAGGGGTTGCAGTAAAATTCGTGAGTGTGAACGCACTTTGTCCTTCGCCCTTTGTTTGGTTTTGGGGGCTGCGGTCGTGAGCGAAGGCGGTAGTCGCCATGCCCAAGGTCATGGTCACCGCTAAGCCTACGCCTGCACCAACCCGCAATATCTTCGATGAAATAGGAAATCGATTCACGATCAAGTGTCCTCCTCTTATTTATTGCATGACGTCATCATATCGTGGGGCGACCGTGCGGACAGTGTCCCCATACGTATCATCAACCGTCTCATCTTGTGATTGGGAGCGTGGAATCGAACGCTTAGGGGGTCATGCCTGGCCCGTAGGTATGGGATGGTTGTCGGATTGGGGTATCAAGTGTGATGGAGACCGGAGCTACCTGACCTCGCCCCGAGTCTCCAAGTTCACGTACTCAGTCGTGGTTCCGGCAGGATTTTGTGGGGGAAGAGACTATATGTGAGACTGTCGCACAAGGATTTGGAACCTACACTTAAACCAGGGTGGTGGTAGAACATTGGGGACACGGCGAGAATCTCGGGAGACCCAAGCTCTCACACCTCGTGAGGGGCAATTGCTACAACTGTTGGTCGAATCTTGTAACGTGACCGAATTGGCGCGACGTGTAGGATTGGCGCCAACAACTGTGCGCCAGCACTTACGCCGTACCAAGAACAAATTGAACCAGATGCGTTTGGAGATTCCGGAAGTCATCACCTGTGCAGAAGGCACGCATAACTTAGCGAACGTGCGAAATGGCCCTTGGAGTGGGTTTCCCAATTTATCCCAAGTGCAACCGGTATCCGTCGTGGCTATTAAATTGATTGAAAGCGGCAACGGCGATCCGGACCACCAGTTCTTGACGAGTAGCGCAATTTTAATGGAGAGGCTCCGCCTTTATACGCGTACCCAAGACTGGGTAGGCGGCGGGGCAAACAACGACACATTCTTGATCGTGTTGCCGTATACGAGCCTGGGTGCGGCGGAGAAGATTGTGACACGTTTACGGCAAGCCATCGGACTAGCCCTAGGGATGGGGGTCCAGCAATGGAACTCAGGCCGCGACGTGAATGAGTTCATCACCCAGGTCATCAATATTGCGGACGCCGATGCACTGAGAGTCGCCACGCGGCGAAGTCTCTACGGAGTTCAGAATCTCTAGCGACACGATCATCGACGCGGCTTGACGTCTTTAGTAGACTAGCGTGGAACAGGAAAAAATAGGAACAGGCTGTGGTGCATGGAAATGGAGGCAAGCGACGAATGAGGGAGGACCGTAGGGAACATCTCTACGGTCCTCCCTGATCCTTTGACGGCAGATGCGGAATTAGTCATCTATTTTGAGCAGAGGGCGCGTAAGGAGAGCATCGCGGAGCTTATTTAACGCACGTTGATGACTGCGAAAGTATGTGGCTCGCGACAAGTTCAAGCGCTCGGCGATAGATTCGTGGGAACCAGACTGATCCACATAGTAAAGGGTCAGGAGCACCTGCCCAGACGGCCATTCACCAAGATCTGCAGATAGGAGAGCATCTAACAGCCATGCTCGTATGTGTCGTGGCGAACGGGATCCGATCAGCGTCTTGGCCCAAGTTGCAATCGGACTGTGCTCCAAAGCCGGCAGATCGTGGATGTTGAGTAAGCCATCTTTGACGACCGCCAAGTTCTCCTCGTTCTCGATGATTGGCATCGTTGGGCAGGAAACCTCACTCAGCCAGGGCAAATAGCCTTGGTTCAAGTCGAGCACCCATCGGTGGCTATCCTCTGGTTGGTGAAAACCCAAGGCCTTTAAGGCCTCTGGCTGTTGCGCAATCGGATGCTCATTGCTGCCCACATAAGCTACTTCCGTGTAGCGATGAAAACTTCCCCCTAATTCCCGGAGCATGGCTCTTAAGGCCAAGGGATCTTGTGTCGGATGTTCGATAATGGTGAGGTGAACGCCCTTGTCGTCGATGACCTCCTCTAACGACATGGAGGCCACGAGCTGACCCGAACGCGTGTGGGCGGTCATACTCTGCGACGCTTTCTTGCGGTGGGTAAATTCCCGGAGAATAATCCAGGGTTCTGCTTCATCGCCATAGGGATGGAGTTGTCCTCCCCATGCCCAATCGCGCACGAGGTACGCTAACTGCCCCCACGTTTTTTCTGTGGCTTCCTGTCCGTATCGTGCATTCTGCAACAAATGACGGCGGGCACGAATGCGCCATTGGGTCCACGTCCACGGGCGCTGATCGGCTACCACAGTGGCGATGTAACTCCGTAGTGTTGCGGGGAGACTATAGACACCGCCACCCAAATCGGATATGACCGGTTGCTGTATGAATTGAGGCCATTGGTTCTGGAGTGTTGCGCGTCCGACTAAAGCTTGTAATAAGGTACGGTCAATCTGCAGCATTAACGAAGCCGCCGCTAAAAGGGTATCGGCTGACACATCCCCGAGGCCCGCGCGCCACCCTAAGCGTCGCGATCCGGGATGCAACACCTGCTCGATCAGAAAGGACGCGATCTCGCTGCTGCCGGAAGGAGATTGGTCGAATAGTTGCAAGCTGTCCAATAAAATAGAAAGCAATTTTGGTTTACCATTAGCCAGACGTGTCACAGTTTCCACAACCGCTGGATGTTCGACTCCGGCATCGGCGACCACCCGACGCACGACATGCGGTTGTAGATCTTTTAGCGTTAACACGTTGACGCGCTTTTGCCACGCGTCGTCACCTATCCACAGCCGACGGACCAAGTCAGAACCAGTCAATACCAGACTCACGTTTCTCGGTAGGCGAGGGACAAACGTTGTGCGCAGCCAACGATCCAAGTCGTACCAGGCGTCATAATTGTCGACAACCCAGACAAAGCCTGTATCCTCAGCAATGGATTGAATGATGTTCAAGATCGCATCGAGGTAAACATCGCTCGGGTTGACGGCCAAACTTTGGAATAGATGGAGCAACAAGGCGTTGTGATGGGGGTCGATATTCATCCCGTCCGTGTATAGGGTGCGACGATTGTGAGTCTCTGCTTCGTGAATGATGGCGCGGGCCACTAAGGTCTTGCCAGATCCACGCGACCCAGAAATAAAGGTTACTGACGGCTCCGAGCCCCATTGTTGAATGGCTGGAGTTATCAAATCCGTTAGTGACGCGACATCAAGCCATGCGCGGTCACGTTGAATTGGCATTGGAGCTAATGTGTCACTCATAAATTTCCTCTCCATTCTCTCGGAAGTCGACAAATAGATGCCGATTCGGTCATTTTTATTCTGATAACGCGGTATAAGCCTAGTCTAATAAATTTGTCGATGCACTGGGTCTCATGATTGTCTCATGGCTGTCTCAAAATCTGTATTACGCCACCCGTGTATTGCTATCGAGGCTTCCCGCAGAATCTAGGAATATCGCGGTGTGTAACGATTTTTCGGGATCATGAAAATACAACAGACTTGCGGAGCGTACGCGATCGGTTGGAAAGGCTATGTGCTTGAGACGCTACGTGAGATTGTACAAATGGCATGGAAGAGTAGCATTAAACATGATGGAACCGGGAGTCCATGAGCGATGGTCAGAAGGGAGCATACGTATGATGATGTGTGACTATTGCGGGAACATGACAGGGGATGGTGTAAACATGTCGGTGTTCGTGGGCAAAGGCATTTCGCATCGATGGAAGTCAGTCAAAATCACCGTGAGTGAGGGTCGGGTCCGGATGAGTGCGTACCTATGCGCACCGTGTTTTTCCAGCCTTCCTGAGGATGTGCAGAGCACCCTGCCGAACGGGGTTATACACGCGTCAAGATGTTGCGTTAACTAAGGAGTGTCGGCGTCCAGGCAACTTTTTCAAATGGAGGAAGGGATGGGTGGGCGAGTGAGCGCTTCAGATTTCAAAGACGACGAAGAATCGTTAAAGGATTGTGTGTTTTGGAGCGACCCATGGACGGAAAGCGACCGTGAAAATCTTAATGAGGCGCCATGGGACATCCTAACCCAATTGTTAACGCAGCACTATAAGAAATGGGTAGATGATGGAATTGTCTCTCATGGGGACAAAAGCTCTCCAAGAATAGGAATTTCTGTGTACCAATTCCTGCATTCCTTGAAGAATCCATCGCGCGGCAAATCGGACACCTGCCCCGTCTATGAACCCCGAGACAATCGCCGTTTACGTGAAGACATTATGCCCTATGCGTCTTGGGTGCGTGCCATGATGGAAGTACTCAGTTGTGAGCCAGACCCCCTCTCTCAACAGGTAAGCCTGTCTGCTCGTCGCGCACTCATTAAGAGTGTAACGGAGTTACGCGTAAACGTTTCGTTGGACCAGAGCAACTACGTTGATCCACTCACAGGCATCTCGACGCGGAGTGCGACCGAAGCGCACATTAATTCCTTGATAGCTAAGGACCGTGCGTTTACCGTGTTGTACTTGGACCTTTCCAAGTTCAAGATCGTCAATGACACCCACGGTCATGCCGCCGGGGACAAGGTCTTGCGCAGCATCGCACAAACCTGGTTGTCCCTAATGCGACCCACCGATTGGCTAGGGCGTTGGGGTGGCGATGAATTTATTATCGCCATCCCCGATGATTTATCTGATAGCGATCGTGGACGATTGGTCGATCGAATACGGGATGCGTGTGAGAAACCGGTGGCCTTAGCATCCTTGTCTAGTGTGTCGGTGTCTACATCGGCGGGGTATGCCCATTATCCTGATGATGGGCGTTGCTTGGAAGACTTGCTGGCCGTTGCCGATCGACGCCTTTATGTCGCCAAGTATGCGCAATCCGCTAAAGATTTGCCTACACAGACGAACAAAACTCAACGCCGATGGCAGGAGAGAATCGCTGAGGCCCTGATATCTGGTGGCATTGAAGTGAACTATCAGCCGATTATTCCGTCCCATGATCCGGTCTCGACGCACTGGGAAGCCTTTGTGCGCTATCGCGACCGGAACGGCAATATCCATCGACCCAAGAAGTTTTTGACGGCATTGGGGCCAGATAGTCTGGTTCGTCTGGACCAAAAGGTCATTCACATGGTATTCCAGGATATGGCACTGTGGCATGGCCATGGACGGGATCTCCAGGTGTCCATTAATTTGGATCCACAAGCGTTGTTAATAGACGACTGGCTTTCATTCTTGGATGACCTCCATCAGGAGTTTCCGTCGGTCAAGGCGGAAGACATCACGTTCGACATTGGGGAATCACTGGCGGTGCCATCTATGTTTCGCCTCTTGGATGCCCTAACGGCCCTCCGGGATCGAGGATACCAGTTGGCATTGGATGACTTTGGTGGGGGGAACATGACCCTTCATCGGTTGCAACAACTGCCGGTTTCGTCGGTGAAGATTGATCATATGTGGACGCGGGAATGGCAGTCCATGGCCGGACGCACCTTAATTCAATCTGTGGTGAGCTTAAGTGAACCCATGGGATTCCAAGTGATCGCGGAGGGTGTCGAGACCGAGATGCAAAATCGTGCTCTGCAACTATGGGGTTGTGACGGGATGCAGGGATGGTTTTATAGCCGAGAGTTGTCCGCCGATGAGGTGCTCCGATTCAATGTGCAGGGGATTCTGCGGTGAATGACGTGGGTATTGAAGTCCGGTGCAGAAGACAGATCGATGCCGACTCACTCCATATCCGATCATAAAGATCATTAAATGGCTGACGTCGCGGTATCAACCGATCTTAGAAAATAATTGCGACCCGTCGCTGATGTTTTTTCCCCCCTATAGGTCCAACTCAATCCGATTGAAGGCTTAGGGGTTGGCTGAAATTCTCCGTCATTTGCCAAGTCCTTTTCAAACCGTCGAGGCGATTATCGCGGCGGTAGGTGACTCTCTCTCAGACGTTATCGCTCGACGAAACCGTGGTCGGACGCGCAACAACTTCTCGGACAAGGCTAACAGCCTGAGGGCGTCCTCAACCATGCTTCTTTGGATATATGGGGTCCACTCTTAACACGACGTCATCGTGGGTTTCCCTTGCCTTTCGGGAACGTGGCTGCCTCATACGTCACCGAGTTCCTCAAGCGAACGCATCTCAGACACCAGCGGGATGGTGTCAAACGGGATGAGGTCCGATTTTGTTGTCTGTTAGCGAATTTACTAGGAAGTGGCCTACTCGCGATGACGGTTGCAGCATAGAGGGTTCAGGTTTTCGGACCGACGGTGATTTCCCGTTGATGACATCGGTCTCGAGACCCATACTGGGCGTGCAGGCACCAGGACTTTCAGTGTGGTTACAGTGGCGTATTTTAGTCCATTGGGGGCACCTCTTATTAAGGAGCCCCCCATGCGGTAGGTGTTTTCCCTAGAACTCATGGCCAGACCTGAACCCCAAGGCGTTGTTCGCCGATTTATGGTTCCTGATACACGACGGTAGGGATGTTTGCGCGCTGTACCGTTCTGATGGTGAATTTTGTTTCATTGTCGGTCGATTTAGCCACATAGCGATATCCGAAGTATGTCACCAAAGATGCCGTCATAATACCGAGAAATTTTCCAGCTAAAGCATCCGAAGATCCTAACCAATGGGTTACGAATCCGGCAACGAGGACTTGAATCGCTACCCCAATTCCCGTCACGACATAAAATCCACTATGGGACAGCCGCTTTTTGAATGTGTAGCGGGAATGCAATACGTAACCCACAACGCTTGCGACGATCCACGCCACTAATGATTCGAAGCCGGCTTGATACCCGTTTCGATGAGGGTTCCATAGGGTAATCAAGGTCCAATAGGTGAGGAGATCGACCACGCTATTTAGGATCCCAACCATGCCAAATCGCACCATCTGCCGCATTTCCTGGGAAGATCTTTGGAACATAGATTTCCAATGATTCCAGGCGATGGCCAGCAACGTAGGACCGCAGCTTGCCATGGTCCATAAGTTGGCGCGGCGTCGCCGGACGGATTTTTGCATTACAGGGACTTCAATGATGGTTAATTTGGTCTCAACCGCTCGGAGCAATGCCTCAATGTCATAGAGCCACCCGTCTTGTTGGCAACCGGTTAAGGCCGAACGAGCAAAGTCCCCCGGGAACATTTTCATGCCGGCTTGCGTATCCTTAATGGGTAGTCGCAGCATCGCTGAAGCGATTTTGTGTGCCATCTGGGACGACATGCGCTCGAGTCGTCGACGGTCATCCAGAACTCTTGACGCAATCACACAAGAGCTCTTGGAGGTGAGCACCAAATCAGCCATAATGGGCAAGGCATTCACCGGGTATTCCAGGTCGGCGTCGATAAACCCGACCGCATCACCTCGACTGTGCATGAACCCGGTCCGAATCGCGTAACCCTTCCCCCGATTATCGGGGGACGAGATGACGTTGACGGCGGGATACCTCGAGGATAGCTCAAACGCTTCCTGGTAGGTGTGGTCCGTAGAACCATCGTCGACAATAATTATCTCAAGGTTCCAAGGGGTTGACTCGAAGGTCTTCAACACGGATTTTACCGCGTAGTTCAATCGACCACTTTCGTTATGAGCCGGAATAATAATAGAAATTAACGGATCCGATTCTGGATAAGTAGTGGGGGCGGAAATCAAATAGTTTTGCATATGGGTGCCCATGCCTCCTCGCAATGTCCTCACCTCATGGTAGAAAACTTGCGATAAGGAAACAGTCCTGGGGACAGTCTTATACGGAGTCGCAACTCACGTATCGGTGATCAAGGCATGGACAGTCTTAAGGGTGCCGGAAGGGTGTAACATTTAGACAGAAAAGCGCGTCGAACCCGTTATTATTGAGTTCGACGCGCTTTGTTAAGGAATCAGCAGGGTTTATTTGTGGGCACTCCGCAAACGGGGTATACGGTGATAGCGTATGCTCTATTGTGCTGTCATCATCATCGCTTTACTAGATATCCCTTTATTATTTACCACGACCACCGTAACCGCTCCGGTCTGTAGGTTCGGTTCATAGTGCCCTCCAATGGGGACGCCGCTCATTGGCACCATAAAGGTGATGGAAGAATTTGACCACTTCCGGATGGCGACATGATACCAGTCTCCAGGCGCACCATAGTCTATGGAATTTTGCAACAGTTGTATATATCCCGAACCTTGAGTGGCACCGAAATCGTTGCCGGTTACGGTGACCCATTGCCCGGGGATCACGGCATTAGCCGATGTGAGAGCCGCGTTAATCGTAGGGGGGGCCGTGATCATTAGGGGTATCTTGGCCGTTGTAAGTCCATTGGTCGAGACGATAGTAATGGTCGCAGGTCCCGGTTGTAGAGCAGGACCAGACGAGCCATTGGGAATCTGGACTTGAATCGTGTGGTTGGACCATTGAGGAATATTTACTTTATAGGAATCCGGCGGGGCTCCGTAATTAACGCCATGCTGTTGGATGAGGATATACCCGTTGGATTGACTGCTTCCGAAATTAGACCCGGACACAGTCAGGATTTGACCGGGATACGCTATTTTCGCGGAAAGGGTTGTAGCCAACTGAAGTGGTGAAATGACCTTCACGGGGATCGAACTTGAGATGAGATGCTGCGATGTCTCGAGCATGAGTTGGGCAGTTCCCGCGGATAATGGGGGACCGGAGGATCCGTTGGGTACGATGAAGGAGATCTGGTCCGGGCTCCATGACTTGATGGTTACCCTATAAGCATCGCCGGGTCCTCCATAATTGGTGCCCTGGTCAGAGATGACTACGTGCGAATTGTGGTTAAAGGTGCCAAATGCGGAGCCTGTTAATGTAACGGTTTGACCGGGGTAGAGTGAACCTATCGATGAAAAACTAGGGATACTACGTTGATAAGACGAGTTGGAGACGCCGGCGGAAGTTGAAAAGGTCTGCCCGGATGCCGCACTCGACGTCGTTTTCATTGTTGTTCTGGCGGGGAGGGTTTGGTTGGCGACCACTTGCATCGAAGACGGCGGAACACTTACTGAGGAGCCAGATAACGGGAGAGTTTGGGTTTTATTACCGGTGTTAATGACAAATATATGGGAGCCTTGATTGGATGTTATTTGCCCGGTCACGCTCTGTGGCGTCACTCGAACGGACAGGTGGCCACCTGTCCCAATGTCATGCATGAATTGGGACAACGCTTGCCCCGATGGGTATAAGGTGTTAACCGGGAGTTCGGGTGATTGCCCATCACCCGCGAGGGCAAATAATCCAAATGGGTGCCGGCTGTTTGACGCAACGGGCCATGTCGGTGTCGCAACATGAGCCTGGCCATCATAGCTCCAGATGAAGAGTTTACTTGCACCCAAGGAGCGCCATAACATGGCGCTTTCGACCATGGCCGCAGCATATACCGATTGGACGGACTGTGGTCCCGGTTGCCCGTACGGATTATACTCCGTTACCCACGTTTGTAATCGACTGGCGTAGGTACTCGGAACGTTGGCGGCAATTTCAGTCTGAACAAACTGCATCGCTTGATGAATTTCTGTAGGCAAGATGGAAAGGAGTTGCGAATTGCTTAACGTTTTCGAATTGGGATAGTCGTGAATACTCACAAAGTTAATGTAGGGTCCATCGGTGCGTAATACCGTCTGGTCCCATGACAGACTGTTGGGCCCTTGACCTAAAGTGAAAGAGATGCCGACCTTCATTGTCGGATCCACTTTGTGAATGGCCTGAGCGATTAGGGCGGCTTGCTTTGCGTAATATTGTGGAGAGAATGAGGGATTAAGATTGGCAGAATGGTCCCAAGTACCATACTCCTCGCTTCCAATCACGATCGCGGTAATGGGCAAGTGATTTTGAATAATGTACTGGGTAAGTTTCGTCGCATCTGCGGGCGTGCCACCCCCCGTGAACGAAGGGTTCTCGTCATAGTTGAAAATAAACAGTCCGGTATTGCCCGTCGACTGCAGAATATGTCCCCAGTCTTTAAGCGAAACGGGAGCTTTACCACCGCTTCGGAAGGAATTGGTGGTCCAACTCCACTGGTTCGCGTTAGGAAATTGTTGCATTCCCATGCCGAGGTGAGTTAGCCCGGGAATGGTGGACGGTGCATTCATTTGGTTATCATACGAAAAGACATTGATTCCGTAGTCAGATCGAGCAATAGGGACGGAAGAGGATGAGTGAAGAGGTGAGGCCGATGTGGTTGCTGCTACAGTGGTGGCGCCAGATAATCCGACCGATAGTACCGTACCAAGCACGGTCGCCATAGTTTTTTTGATCGCATGCATTTTAATTTCCCTCCTGATTTTAGGGAGAACAGTGAAAAAGGCCCTTACCCGAAATTGGATAAGCGCCATGCATGCTCCCATTTCGGCAACTGGCTGGCATCCGCATTTACTGCGAGAAGCCCCTATAGCTTTGCGCCCCTAGCTTTCGCTAGGTTAGCCCTTTTCGATGTGCCTTTATTCAGTTGTCCATAATCAGAGCATCCCCGAAAGACACTCCATTAATTAACATTTATTTTAAGAATATGGAAGGGTTCCGTCAATTATTTTAAGAAAGAAGTTTTTGATTAGATGAGGATAACACACTCCCTATAGTGTCGCCGATAAACCGCACGGACTTTCCGCGTGGTATGGATACGTTTCAAGATAATTTGGGGTCATTTGTGTTAAGGCTCAGACTCCGCATCTCGATAAATGGCAAATAAAGATTTGGAGAGTCGGGTCGTGCTCTTATGGGCTACGAGCTTCTTTAGCGCAAGAATATCACCGGATCTATGGCGGATGCCAAAATTTCTCTCTCACAGGTGTCCGCTTTGGTGCAAAGCTTGGCCCTTATCAAGTAGGCCACGATTATCCGTGGTCCACCAAAAAAGGAGGGATCCATCATGACTTGTCCATCAGCACCGAAACCCGACTACGCCACGTTCATGGCGGACTATGAGTCCTACATTGCGACGGCCGCATCGGGAACCAA
>JAJYPK010000187.1 GCA_021795465.1 Bacillota bacterium | reverse complement strand
AAACGGTGACACGTAATTGTGATAAGTCCCTGTGTTGTGCCATAAGGTCTCCCATATTGCATACACGACAAAACCACCCAAAGCCACAATCGTGAACAAAGGTTCAACCCAATACGGCATTGCCTTGCGAGCCTTTTTGGGTTCTTGGGACGGGGTGTCCATTGTTTGTGCCATGCCAATCCCCCTCTTACATTACATTGGCTTCGACCCTTTGGGGACCGAAGCGCCTTACACCATTGTAGTATAACGCACCGGATTTCTGTAATTCACGCTCTCAGTCAAGACAGAAATTTCAGACAGGGTTCTCGTCGCCATCCGAAAAATGACGCAAGGTCTGGCGTCTTTGAATCTCTCGTTCCTCGCCTTCGTCAGAAGGCTCATAAATGGTGACTGCATCCAACTCCGAGGGCAGATAGCGCTGTGAAACGAAATGATGTGGATAATCATGGGGATATTGATATACCGCCCTTATATCCGGACGATAATGCCGGTCTCGGAGATGATCCGGCACCTCGAGATTGGGCCATCGGGCTAGCACCCCATCCAGTTTCGCCAAGGCCGCCACCACACTATTAGATTTCGGGGCTAACGCCAAGTGCAACACGGCATGAGCAATGGGAATTCGCGCCTCGGGAAGCCCCACCGCGTTGAGCGCGGTCCATGCCGCCGAAGCCGCCTGCATCGCGCTCGAATCCGCCAGTCCGATATCCTCGGACGCATGCACCAGTAAGCGTCGGACGAGATATTTTGGGTCGTCACCTCCGGCTAAAAGGCGCCCCATCCAGTATAGGGCAGCATCGGGATCCGATCCTCGAATACTTTTTATTAACGCCGAAGTAATGTCGTAGTGGCGATCTCCACCCGTATCATGATAATGGGCCGAGTCTTCCCACACACGATTCAGATGCTCCATGGCAATTCCCGCAGCATCTTCGGCATCCGCCACCCACGCGGTGCGTTCCAATATCGTTAGGGCGAGCCTACCGTCTCCTCCGGATCTTCGCGCGATATGGTCGAGGACAGACGCATCAATCGTACCGTCACGCCACCAGTCCCGGCGCCGCTCCCAAGCCCGGTTAAGCAACGAGACCAATGCGCTTAGGCCAAGGGCCTTAAATTCAACGAGAAGACAACGCGATATAAGTGCACTATTGAGCGCAGCCCATGGATTTTCTGTGGTAGCCCCGACCAACACGATGGTTCCATCTTCTACGTAAGGGAGTAGTACATCCTGTTGAGCCTTATTGAAGCGATGAATTTCGTCGACAAATAGGAGGGTACCCTGGCCGTCCGTACCCCAACGTTGTCGAGCCCGTTCAGCCGCCTGGCGAATGTCACTAGCCCCTGACTCTACCGCTGACAGAGTCGAAAACGCCATCCGACCGGCCCTAGATAAGATACCTGCCGCAGTGGTTTTCCCAGTCCCGGCCGGTCCGTAAAAAATTGCCGACCGCAACCGATGTTCGACCAAGTTGCGAAGAATCCCTTTGGGACCCGTCAGATGGTCCTGCCCTGCCAATTCATCTAGCGTAGTGGGGCGCATTCGCCACGCCAAAGGCGCGGCATTTTCGCGATCTCTACGGCCAGCATCGCTAAAAAGGTCTGGGCCTGTACTCTTAGGCATGAATCGTCTCATAAATCTCGGAAAATGCTCCGATGGTGTGGTCAATCCCCGCATCGTCAACATCAAGATGCGTAACCAACCGTAATCGTTTAGTCCCCATCGCCCCAACGAAGATCTCGTATCGCCTTAGGGCGTCGATCATCGTCTCGGCCTCTATCGGCAAATCCACCATCACCATATTGGTCGGAGTTACCGGAACCGAAACCTGGCACCCCATATCCTGCAACGCAACGGCCAGCTTGGTGGCGCGTTGGTGATCGAGCAAAAGGCCCTCGACGTTATGGGTAAGTGCGTAAAGTCCGGCGGCCGCCAAAATTCCCGCCTGACGCATCCCTCCCCCGAGCCACTTCCGGAACGTTCGGGCGCGATCGATAAACGGTCGGGATCCAACCAAAACCGATCCCACGGGGGCACCGAGCCCTTTGGAGAGACATACGGAGACCGAATCAAATGGAGCTGCCAGGTCCCTCACCGAAATGCCCAGCGCCACTGCTGCGTTAAAGAGTCGCGCTCCATCCAAATGGGTCAGTAAGTCATGATGCCGAGCTACGTCGATGGACGGCATCATCCGCGCTAAGTCGATCGCCGCGCCTCCGGCACGATTGTGCGTATTTTCTAAGGACAGCAACCGGGGGCGCGGATGGTGAATATTGGTGGGGCGAATTGCCCGTTCCAGTATCTCTCCACTCGGCGTTCCTTCGGTGCCCTGGAGAAGATTCCAGGTGGTGCCACTCCACATTGCGGCAGCACCACCTTCGTAGTAGTACACGTGACTATCGCGGTGAATGAATACTTCATCGCCGCGTTCGGTGTGGGCCAAAATCGCCATCTGATTCGCCATCGTCCCGCTTGGGACAAAGATCCCAGCCTCCTTACCCAGTAACTCGGCCGCAACCTCTTCTAACTGGTTAATCGTAGGGTCTTCACCGTAGACATCATCCCCCACCGGTGCTTCAAACATCACTTGGCGCATCTCGATAGACGGTTTGGTCACGGTGTCGGAGCGCAAGTCAACCGCCATACTAAAGCCCCAACCGCTTCAATAGTTGTGCCTTAGGAAGCGCGCCCACCACACGACTCGTCTCTTGCCCATTCTGAAACCGGATCAATGTAGGGATGCTCATGACACCGTATTCCGCCGCGAGGCCCGGGTTCTCATCCACATTGACTTTAACCACCGTCAAGGCTCCCGCCCGTTCGGAGGCAACCTCTTCTAAAATTGGGCTAATCATCCGGCACGGTACGCACCAGGACGCCCAAAAATCGACAATGATCGGATTTGCACCGCCATTAATCACCTGATTAAAATTATCTTTTGTGGCTACCAATAAGTTTTCTGACACGCTATATCCCTCCGCTTTCCCTTCGATCTTACCAGGGAAATGCACGAAAGAGAAGACGCAAGGTCTTCTCTTTCACTGGTCTCCACATATGCCGTGAACTCCGACGTTTTGAACCTGCTCGAACGCAGGTGGGTGCCTCCTGTCGGTTTTCGCGATCCCCAGCACCGAAGTGGGGGCTTGGCGGCTACCGAACGAGGATCAGGCTCCCTATGTTTTGGTGTTGGCTCAAAACATATCGGCCGATTGCACGCACATCGCAGGGACGTTGACTCTATTATACTGACGCGCTTTGGGTCCTGCAAGATGTAAGATATCCCACCAGAACCTTGAAGGGCTCTGGTGGGAAAACACTACGAGAGGTCGTCCTCTTCATCCTTGGCCATGTTCGTCACCATGCCGGCCAGCATTTGCTTATCTTGTGGTCCACTGGCCTGCCATACTCGCTTGGCAACCTTATCTTGCGCGGTCTTAGGCTTCACTCCCGCTTGCAACATGGCGTCACCCATTTCCACGATGTCTTGTTTCACATCGCCACTGCCGTTTTGCAGCCGTGTTTTGGCCTGAGACTTAAGATCCTTAAAGGATCGAGGCACACCATTCGCCAAAGGAATCCCCCCTCGAATTGTGTTCGAAGCGTCTCGCGCTCCTCTGTGTAGTCTTTCCGGTTCGTCCTAAATTATCAGGGTCAGCGATGAATATTCAACGCGCGGTAACCCCACACTAAACACGCACAGAATGCGAGGAGGTGGGGCATTTGAATTGGGTCGGAGCAGTTGTACGCTTCATTGTTGCAGCGCTAGTTCTTATGCTTATGGGTTATGTGGTTCCGGGCTTTTCTCACATAGGATTTTGGTCAGCGCTGTTGGCGGCGCTGGTCATTGCCCTCGTGGGTTACATCATCGAGGCCATGTTCGGAAAATCGGTATCCCCGTACGGTCGCGGGTTGGTGGGGTTCCTGATCTCGGCCGCAGTAATTTATTTTGCGCAAGTGGTGGTTCCGGGTCTCCATGTCACTATTCTGGGCGCCCTGATTGCCGCCTTCATTATTGGACTTGTCGACCTATTTATCCCGACCGCGGTCCGATAGTGCACCCCGCCGTGGCAACCCGGTTCGAAAGGCCGGATTGCCCCCGGGGCTTTTTTCGGGCCTATTTCTCGGGATGACGCCCTTGCACCTGAATGCCCAACTCCGCTAATTGACTGTCAGCCACCGTGGAGGGTGCCTCCATCAACGGATCCGTGCCGCGAGCCGTTTTCGGAAAGGCAATGACTTCTCGCAATGACTTGGCTCCTGCCATCAGCATCACAATGCGATCTAGCCCAAACGCAATCCCTCCATGGGGCGGCGCCCCATACTGGAAAGCCTGGAGCAAAAACCCGAACTTTTCCTGAATTTCGGTGTCGCTTAACCCCAAGGCCGAAAAAATATTCTGCTGAACCTCGGATTGATAAATCCGAAGGCTCCCCGACGCGAGTTCAATCCCATTCAACACCACATCATAAGCCTCTGAACGCACGGCCGTAGGATCGACTGCGATAAGCGAGCGATCTTCTTCCATCGGCATGGTAAAAGGGTGATGCGCCGATGTCAGCCGTTGTTCTTCCTCCGACCACTCAAACAGGGGAAATTCCGTAACCCACAAAAAACGCCATCCGGACTCCATCCGGTTTTCGCGTCTCGCAAACTCCAGTCGGATTTGTCCCGCCACCTCAAATGGTCGGGGGTCGTCTCCGGATACCAAAAAGAGGGTGTCTCCGATCTCTAAGTTCGCAGTCGCAGAGATTTTTTCCTGGAATTCTGAATCCAACCATTTTGTCGCAGAACATCGAATGCCGTCCTCCGCCTTGGTCATCCAAACCAGGCCTCGACTCCCCAAGTCTTTGGCAAATTGGGTCCACTCGTCCAACTGCTTGCGAGACGGGGCATACTGGCGACAGCGCACACCAACCGTATAAGTCGCCTGTCGCAATACGTTCCACTCCGTTTGATGGGCTAAGTCGCTCAAGTCGACCAACGCTTCGCCGGCACGCAAGTCAGGCTTGTCGGAACCATATTGGTGCATGGCATCTTTATACGTCATGCGAGGGAAGTCCGGGAGTCTCACATCCAGAGCATCCCAAAAAATTTGTTTCATCATCGCTTCCATGAGACGAAGAATTTCTTCCCGGTCCACGAACGACATCTCGACATCGATTTGGGTAAACTCGGGTTGCCGGTCAGCCCGAAGATCTTCATCACGGAACACCTTGGCAATTTGGTAGTAGCGCTCAAATCCGGCCACCATTAACAATTGCTTGAAAATCTGCGGACTTTGGGGCAACGCATAAAATTGCCCAGGTTGCACCCGGCTCGGCACTAGAAAATCCCGAGCGCCCTCCGGGGTTGATCGTGCTAAGGCTGGAGTCTCCACGTCTAAAAAACCCTGTTCATGAAAGAAGGATCGTAGCGAGAATAGCACTCGGTCTCGCAACTCAAAATTGTGAAAGAGACTGGTCCGACGCAAGTCTAAGTAGCGGTACTTCAGGCGCATCAGTTCGTCCACGGATTCGGCTTCCTGAGGCATAAACGGAGGGGTCTTAGATTCACTCAAGACCTTAACCAAGTTCGGGACTATCTCAACGCTTCCTGACGCGATGTCGCGATTGCCCATGCCTTCTGGCCTTTGTTGCACCGTACCGGTAATCGACACCACAAATTCCGGGCGCACTGA
Organism: Bacillota bacterium; assembly: GCA_021795465.1. Taxonomy (GTDB): domain Bacteria; phylum Bacillota; class Sulfobacillia; order Sulfobacillales; family Sulfobacillaceae; genus JAKADJ01. The sequence continues at coordinate 538 of JAJYPK010000187.1, read as the reverse complement.
ATCTAACACCTTAAACATCGGATTCCTCGGGTCCGCGACCACCTGCACTAGCCCAGTTCGGTCCCGGACGTCGACGAATACGAGACCGCCATGATCGCGTCGACGCTGAACCCACCCCGCAATCGTGATCGTTTGGGTTATCAAGGACTCCTGGACGTTATCCGCCCAATGGGTGCGAAAACTCATGCTGTGATTCCTCCGTCTCCTGGGTGGTTACCGCTTTCCAAATGATGCCGTAAATAGTTCTCCAAATCGTGTCGGCCTATCGCTTGTTGCTCACCAGTTGCAAAACTCTTTACCTCAACCACCCCACGATCCCATTCTTCACCGCCAATCATCACCACAATCGCTGATCGGCGGCTAGCATCCCTAAGTTGCGCCTTTAAGCTTCGGCCCACCAAGTCATAATCCGCCGAGAAACCCTCCGCTCTAAGCGATTCGGCCAGCCGGATAGCTTCCATTTGGAATCCCGGCAGGTTTGCCACATAGACCCCGGGCTGGTTGTCGGCTATAAGAGAGGGACCAATGGCCGACAGCA
>JAJYPK010000186.1 GCA_021795465.1 Bacillota bacterium | reverse complement strand
GAGCGGAAAGGATGTGGCAGGCGATACTGTTGTCATGGCTTGAGTATAACCCCTCGGCCGCGGGATGTCCACGATTTAATCAAACGCATTAATGATGCGGATTACAGGGACTATGCCGAAGCCCTGGCACAGTGGTTAAAAAGTCCCCCATGAAGACACAGCCCTATCACACCCATCGCTCTTCATTCCCTTTCATCTCTCCATAGATTGGAACGCTGAACATTCGCGTGAGGTATTTACGGACTCTTTAACCAGGTCGCAAAAACCTTTGCATCTTTAGCATTAATCCAATTTATTCGCTGCGCCATCATGGATCCGTTTGTCTTGCCAATATTGTTGGAGTCGTACACAATGACAAGAGGATTTCAATGCGAGGAAGTAGGAAATTTAAAAAGGAGGCGCACCATGATGGCCCTGTTGGGTTCTGTCGAGCACCCGGTAATTGTTAGGGTGCCAAATTCCAACCGCGCACAGCAGGTCGTGCAAATTTGTAAGGAATATGGCTTCCACTATATCATGGGGCTAGAAGCACCCGAAGATTTAACGGACCTCAAAAAGGCCATTCGGCAGCACCGTACACCCGAAAGCGTCTACGATCCATGCCCTTGTGGTAGTGGCTCGAAGTTCAAGTTTTGTTGTGCCAAGAAACCCATAGTCTTAGAGATCAACTAAGGGATGTGACCCCAGCCTCATTAGCCATTGCAATTTGTGTTGGCGTTGCAACCTGTTGCAACCACCGTTCTGTTCCCATTCCAGGATCGGCCTCGGGGTTGGTGTACGGCCCCAAGTCATGGCGGCCTACACCAACCCCGAGTGATATTTTTGCCTTCCCCGCATCGTAGCGGACCATGACCTAAGATCGCCACCACGCTCCACCACCGAAAGTCGCCAAAAGCCGATACGCAGCACTAACCGTAGAGATCCGGGACTCTCATCGCAACCTACCATGCCCAATATAGAGCCGACCCTGCCGCCTGATCGGTCGGCGATGTAACCCTTTGTCGTTTATTTTCGTTCTTGAACACAGAAGACGTTTTACGGGAGGAATTACAATGATCCGAAAGAGCCACATGGGAGTAATCGTGGGACTCAGTACATTGATGCTAGCCGGATGCGGAACGACAACTCCGTCCGCCACAGCGAAGAGTGGCACGACGTCTGGCTCCAATCTCGCCTTCACCTCGAACACTACAACGGTGTCCCATTCCGCCTCGTCGATACCTTCATCCGCAAAGGCGCCCACTAACACAAAGAGTTTGACAATGGGTTCCTTGACCCTCTGGCTCCCTAGCAGTTGGACCATTGGACCTCCATCCTCAGCGCTAGCACCGGGCGCCAACAAGGTGACGGCCACGTCGAGCACAGGAGCGCGGGTGACGGTGCACCAAATTAAGCCCATTGACGAAGATGTCTTCGCCCTACTCCCGCAATTGCCAAAACCGACTGGATTGACGAGCAACGCGGAGAACCAGAGCCCTTATTTTACGGAATCCAAACAAATCATGAGTGGCGTGGTTTACGCCTCGTTTTCCGAGCTGACAGCAACCGGCACCGAATATGCGGTGAATGTGCAAATCCCAGTAAACCAAGCCAAACTTGTCGGGAGCATTTTGCACTCCATCAAGGCTCCGACTCCCGCGACCGTATCCCAGGCCTTACACCTGTTGGACAAATCAGCCAGCCCCTCGGCAGGTATTCCCATAACGACCGCGAAGTTCGGAAGCGAGCGATGGGTCTTGGCTGGCGGTGCCCCGGCGACCGCCCAGGAAGGCTGGTTCCTCTTTCGATCGCTAAATAACGGTAATCACTGGTCCCTGATTGGCCATACCACCTGGTCAGCGTCGGCGCCAACCTTCCCTAACAGTGTAGGAAACCCTACGATGCTCTTCTGGAATGCGAGTGATGGCGTCATTGTACAACCTTCGTTTGCCTCTCCGGCACTCTTAGTCTATTGGACCCGAAATGGTGGCCAGTCATGGCAAGAGACGACCGTGCGCTATGGCCAACCAGGCAATGTGTTCACCACCCCTAAAGTCACGCGAGAAGCCAATGGTCAGCTCGTCATCACCGCCACCTTGAATTCCAAAGCGACGATGACGTTTACGAGCCAAGACGGCGGTTCGCATTGGAGTACGGCAAGTAAATAAGTCCACGTATGGCCGTCGCAACCCGTGTCAGAGTCAGGTCTTGCGCCAACAGAACCTTCGACAGTGTACGCTTGGTTGCGCCACACCTCACCGACGACGGCCTTAGGCGTGGCACAACCAAGCCGTTTGCAACCTCCTCCAGCATCCCTGCAGTTGATTCGGCGTCACCGAACTCCGCGCAAAACCATGGCGCGGACCATCTTTCGAATCGGTGACTTTATGGGTTTGGGCACAAAACGGGCCACAAAAAGCACGAGACGCACTGGCTTGGATTGCAACAACCGTTCCCGCAGCCACATTTCATGAGGAAGATCGTCGTATCCTCGGGACGGCAAGGTAAGCTCTCGATCCAATACAAAAGCCCCACTCGTCCCTAAGAGTTCTTCGTGCTTGCGCCAGAGTTGGCGATACATGGTGACACGCCGTTCGTAGGTCGTGGTGCGAACCATCGAAGCATTATGGACACGGTAGATATACCCCTCCCGCGGCAACACTTCACCGGTATATCCCGCTTTGGCGAATCGAATCGCGAGGTCCCAGTCTTCCCATCCAAACACAAAACTCTCGTCATAGCCCTCGAGTGCCTCAAACACCTCGCGATGAATGACTAGACCGGCATGGGCTTGGTTTTCCGCCAAGATGGTGGGCAAAAAGATGTCTTGAGGACCCCAAAGCCCTTTAATTTCACCCCAGTAACGGAGAATCGGGTAAACCGCCGAAAGTTCCGGATGCGCCTTAAGCGCTGTCACGGCCTCACGAATGAGGTTCCGTTGCAAGAGGTCATCCGCGTCACAGAACGCTAGATATTCGCCCGCCGCCATCCGCGCCCCATAATTACGGGCACCGGGAAGCCCCGAATTGGTCTTATGAAAGACGCGAATCCGGTGATATTTTTGTCCAAGGCGGTCAAGTAAGAGAGAAAAATTTCCGTCGGTGGAGCCATCGTCAATCAGGAGAATCTCATAATTCGGGTAGTCAAGCTGATTAAGGCTTTTGACGGTCTCTTCAATCGTGGAAGCCGCATTAAACGAAGGCACAACAACGCTCACCAAGGGCCAATTTTCTTGAGATGGTTCGGACACCGTCACTGACGGGAGAAGCGTGCCATAATCGAAATGGGGTTGGTGTTCGAACTCCTCATAGCGAGCCAAGGCAGAGTGCCCGAGGCGCTCGACGATGGTTGGCTCATTCACCACTTGAAGGAGGGCTTGATCCAAATCGGCTGGATCCAGTGGATCCACCAAAAGGCCGGCCCCATCCGCTAACATCTCACGCATGCCACCGTGCTTGGATGCCACAATAGCCTTCCCATACGACATCGCCTCCAAACACACATTGGGCCAGTTTTCAAACCGACTGGGAAATACAAGCGCCGTGGCGGCTTCATATTCGCGGGTCAATGCATCGCGGTGCACGGGACCCACGAATTCAAAGTTCTGAGTAAATTCTTTAGGAATGCGCTTTAAGAGATACGCTCGATACGACACTTCTTGCCGCCAGGTATCACCGCCGACCAACCGCGCCCGGAACTTCACACCTGCGGTCATGAGTCGGATCGCCGCATCGATAAAGAGATCGACACCCTTCCTGTGTTCCATACGCCCGACATAGAGCAGCACCGGGACGGCATCGCGGCGCGGTCGCGGTGCCATCCGTGTCGTAAAGTGCGGCATGGGATGCGACTTTAAGAGATAGGATCGCGGAATGTCATGATGGTAGAGATCTCGCAAATCTTCGCTAGGTACCGTCACCCGATCCGCATACTTCAAGGCATACCGCTCAATATTAAAAATCGCCTGCCGGTATAACACCGTGAATTCGTCATTAAGCCGATCACACAGTTCTAGGGACATGTGACTATGCACCGCGAGGGTCACATCGGAGAATTCTCCTAATAAACGTTTGGCCTTCACCGCAAAATATGCCTCGCCTTGATACTCAGGAAATTCAATCACGTCGAAATGACGCGTCTGATGCAAATGGCGAAGTTTCTTGTACAGTTGATAGGAATAGCCATGGGGATCCGTCTTAAAGCCTTCGATACTCTTGATGGTTTGAACGTCAAAGCCCTCCGGATGCTCTGAAAGTTCTACCTTTTTGCCTTCAGTGATAACCAGTACGACATGTCCTTGTTCCACGAGAACCCGAGCGACTGCTCGAACATAGACGCCAATACCACCTGAGGGATTAATACCCGGAAATTCTCGACTACAGAGGACAATATTCATAGGAAATTGGTGTACACCTCACTCGATTGCTGTCACGTGCTTTTGATGGCGAACAAAGACGCCATTACCTGATGCCATTCTAGCAAATCCATCACGACTCGAAAAACGTGCAAATTGTTCCCGATTTACCACCATTTATGGATTATCAGTCTTCGGCAATTCCCACCGCTGAACCACTCTCATACGTTAAAACCCATTGATCGACGCTGTTTAATGAAGCAGTCGACACCGTAGACGGACTCATAGCCTGGATCGACCCGGTCGGGTTTAAAAGAACTAGGCCCAGAACGGTACCGATGATGGGGTTCCCTTGAAGGTCGCCACCATGGAAAAATTATTTGTCGACATGACATCAAAATTACTGTTCACAAACAATTCATATTGATACGGTATTCCGGTCGTCCCGATCGGCATGTAACGGGACGACACATTCTGCCTCGAGTTTCCCGATACCATAAATTCATCGTCGAGTTCTTCCACCAATGATAGAGCATAAATCGTCGAACGTATTATGGGGTCATCCGTGTACGTCGGGGGAAGCGTTTCACCCATCACGTTGACCGTATTCAAAGTAACCGTCATGCGATTCGAAGCGACCTCATTTAAGGGATATTGTTCCAAACACCGGAGTGTCTGGCGCCGTGAAGAAAACCCATAACCCACTTGCGTTTGGTAGGTATTCGTTTCGATGCTATTAGTCGGAGTCATGCTATTTTCATAAGGCACGTCCCATCGCTTTGTCCTTGTTTTATAAACTTTGCATCATCTTGCCTGGTTTTGGCATCAATAACCCTTGGCCTTCCCACTCAGTTGTTGGTAGACATCCGCTAAAATGGTATTGGCCAATTTTGCATCGGATGGAGGACCAATCACTGATCCGCTAAAGAAAAGTCCACCGGGCCGATTTATACCGGACATATTAACGTCCACAAAAGTCCAATCCTCAAGACCGTGAGCCATGTGATAGCCATAGACCACCAAGTGATGGCTCAAATAATCAAAAGAGACGTAATGACCCAGTGAAGATAGCATAGGGCCCGTATACGGGCCTCCATAAGAGGCCGAAGCTTGTTGAGCGCTTTTAAAGAGTGCGGCGGACCCATCAACCGCACAGCCATAACACGCCGGGGTATCCGATACCGTCACCTGAAGACTTCCCTTGGTGAGGTCAAGATTCCACGATCCATCGGCACCGACTAGAGGATGATGGGTATGCATCCCGGTCAGGCCAATCACGTATATGGGATGGCTTAAGTAGGTGTGGAGCGCGTAGGCCACCCAACGGGGACTAGTCGATGCTCCCGGCATGGTCACTTGGCTCGGTATGGTTATGCGGCCAGGGGCGCTGGTTCCGTAGGTGGCATGGAGCGGGATCACGGTCAACGCCACCGTTTCATTGGGTGACGCCAAATTGGGAAGGGTTCCTGGCGACACGGGAGTATCTTGGCCAAATATCGCTGCAAGGTTCGGCGTTGTGGTCTTCTTCTTAGACGGAGATGAGGATTTTTGCGTATGAGGTGTCGGGCTCTTGGCTACCGGAGTGCTCATTCCACACCCCGTCAATATAAAGAGACTTGCCCCCAGCACAGTCCCGTATACCCTTTTTAACCCCATGCCAAATACACCCCTTGATCAGGTCTCTTGCGTAATAACGTTACAACAAGCCTCAAGGTTACCTCTTTTCGATGCGAAGAACAACGAATCGTGACAAATCTTCGAGGTCGAAATGCATTGCAAGCTTCCTTCCCCGTGATCCCGTTAGTCGAATTGGTGACCACGGTACGACTCGATGATCGTTCCCATCGACGTCCCGCTTTGTGCTATCATACCCGAAACCCGAGTAACA
>JAJYPK010000185.1 GCA_021795465.1 Bacillota bacterium | reverse complement strand
GCCATGCGTCCGGTTTCGAGTGTCATCACCCGGCCCCCGACAATAAACTCGGTCGTAATCGGCTCCATATGTCTATGTATCCTCCTGTCGTCTACGGTGGCTCTAAAGTATCCAAAAATTTCATATCGGGCTCGGCCCGCCAAGCTGGGAAAAAGAGCGGGTCCATGCCCCGCTCTAACGACGTAATCCCAGTCCTTTTATAATCGCGTGATACCGCCCATTATCTTTTTTACGAAGATAATTGAGTAGGGCCCGGCGTTGACCTACCATTTGGAGCAGTCCACGTCGCGAGTGGTGATCTTTTTTGTGGATCTTTAGATGCTCGGTAAGTTCGGTTATGCGGCGACTGAGTAACGCGATTTGCACCTCGGGAGATCCCGTATCGGTTTCGTGTTGTCGATGAGCCACAATAATAGTTTGTTTTTGTTCGTTTTCCAGAGCCATCGCCTAGCCTCCTTTCGTATATTAATTGGCCGGCGTTGCCGCTTGGAATTCATCTTCATCGGCCAATAAAGAGAATAATGCATCTTGGTATGCCTGAACCGCCGGTTGTGGCACCCCCGCACGTCGATAAAGGTCTTCTAATTGGTGATGTAGCCGCTTAAATTGGCTCGTGACACAAATTGTCGAGATTTTACCGACCACATCTCGCCACAGATCGGTTTCCATCTAGGTTGCCCCCAATCCACAGACACTTAATTGTAACACACGGCGTTAAAGGCGGGCAAGCTACGACAAACCTCGTAACTCTTTTGCAGCCTGATCCCGATCGCGGCCGATTTGTTCGTATAATTGGGCCGAGGTATCAAACTTTCGTTCCGGACGGAGGTGTTGGATAAATTCGAATTGGAGCCATCCCGTCAAATTCCAGTCCCCGGTTTCCAGGACATGAATCTCAAGGACCGGGTCGCTGCCACCAAACGTTGGTCTGATGCCCCAGTTGGCTACGGCGTGATGTCGGCCCTCCGATGTAACCAAAATACCTGCATAGACGCCGAACGGCGGCATGAGCTGTTGTGGTGGTGCAAGAAGGTTTGCCGTTGGCACTCCCATCCTTCGACCTCGGCCGTCTCCGGTGACCATCTCGCCCTGAACGGTGAACGAGTGACCAAGAAGTCCGCGAGCCACATCAATGCGGCCAACCCGAATCGCCTCACGGATAGCGCTACTAGACACCACCAGATCTTCGGTATCGGTCCGTACCGGTTCCACTACGTCCACATGCACTTGACGTTTACGGCCCCATTGTTGAATGGTTTGGGGAGTGCCGACTCCTCCCGCACCGAACGTGAAGTTGTAGCCAACGACGACCGCCGCCGTGGGTAGTCGTTGTGCGAGATAAATTTCTAAAAATGCCAAGGGTGGGATTGCGGCGGTGTCCATCGTAAATGGAACCACCTCGACCCAGGGAACTCCAAATTGGCTGAGATAGTCAAGCTTAAGGTTTAGTGGAGTCAACAAGTAGGGCTCGTTACCAGGCCGTAAGACGGTGAGAGGATGGGGGTCAAAGGTCATGACTACCATATCCAAGTCCAGTCGTGCCGCGATTTCTTGACTTTTGGCCAATAACTTTTGATGACCTAAATGTACTCCATCAAAGTTTCCAATGGTGGTCACACAGGACCGCCTGGGACGTTCGTGGTTACTAATGCGTCGCATGAGGTTCGTCCTTTATCAGTACCTTAATGTAGCGTTTCTTGGATCCATCGACTATGGCCATGATATCACCATCCAGAGTCAATGCAACTAACGAGTTCGGGAGCCCATCCAAATGCGTCAGTAAATCTTGTCGTCCATGGCGTAGTGCATCCTTTAAGCTCGGATCGATCGCCGTTTGCGGCATGTCGAGGATGGTTGAAAAAGGCTGCAAGGCATGGACATTAGATCCGCCTAAGGCTTGCAGCGCTTCTAATGTCCATGCCTGGTCCTCATGGAATCGACCCACTTGGGTTCGCTCTAGACCTTCTAGATGAGCGCTGTGCCCTAGGAGAAATCCCCAGTCTCTGACTAAAGCTCGGATATAGGTTCCGGTGCCCACGGTGGCCTCGAACTGCCATCGTGTCCCCGAACCCGCGACGAGGACTAATTGCTCAACGAGTACTGGCCGAGGTGCGGGCCACACTGCCCGGCCATTTCGAGTCTGGGCATAGAGCCTTTGGCCCCCTTGTTGAATAGCAGAGACACGAGGTGGAATTTGAATGCGTTGGCCCATGAGCCACCGCGCCGCAAGATCCACGTCCCCACGGGTTGGCCATGGTGGTCCGGAGTGACTCGTTACCTGGCCCTCCGTATCGCCCGATGTGGTACCGATCCCCAAGTTCATCCAACCTCGGTAAATTTTTGGGGTCAAGCCAACCCACGTGATAAGCTTGGTGTATCGGCCTACGGCGATGGGAAGGACCCCGCGAGCATCCGGGTCCAATGTTCCCATGTGTCCCACTTCACGACAGTGATAGAGGCGACGTACAGCGGCCACCACGGAATGCGAGGTCATGCCGCGAGGCTTAAGGATATTAAGAAACCCTTCGGGTTGCGTCGGCTTTACCATACAATCTCTGCAATGTGCTTCAATACGGCGTCTTCCGCTTCCGGCAACGCTGAATGCACAATGGCCGCACTAGAGTAGACATGGCCACCTCCACCGAATTGTTGGGCCCATTGTGACACATCAAAGCGAGAGGACCGCCAACTAACCTTAATAGGCCCGTCAGGTTCCAGTTGTCTAAGCACAACCGCAACTTCTGCCGTTTTAATGGGCCGGATCCAGTCAATGATGGCATCGGCGTCCGCATCAGTGGTACCCAGGGAATCGATAATTTGATAGGGTAACGAAACCCAAACCACCCGTCGCGAAGGAGAAGCTTGAACATGCGTCAGTGCCCAGCCAGCAAGGGCGGTTTCTGCCCAAGTGCGATGCGCCCACAGTGCCAGGTTCAGTCGGCCCAACTGGTTGATTTCTCGTGCCAGGATACTTGCGATAGCCAAGGATTCGGAGGTGGTCGAGGGATACATAAAGGACCCCGTATCGGTACTCAAGGAGGTATACAACGCTTGGGCAGTAAAATCCGACAAGGGGTGCTGCCACTCCTGCAGTAGTTGATAAATGAGCACCCCTGTGGCATTGGCCGCGTGATCGATCCAATTGATGTCGGCGAACCCTGGGTTGCTAGCATGATGGTCGATGTTGATCAGCTGTCGTCCCACCGTCTTGACTCGTTCTTCATTTCCGGTGCGGCGAATATCTCCGCAATCGACTGTGACAACGGCATCGAAACTTCCCTCTCGAAGGCCGTCCCAAGTCACAATGGCCTCGTTAGCGGTCAAATAGTGGTAGCGTTCATCGACGGGGTCGGTGCATACCACGGTGACTGTCTTGCCGCGTTCTCTTAACACATGGCCTAACGCCAGTGCTGACCCCGTGGTGTCCCCGTCTGGGTGGACATGCATCACTACTAACACCGTGATGGCCTGGTCGAGTGCGTCCCGGACAAGCTGTCTGGGATTACTCATCGTGATCCGGTAACGATTTCATTAGGCGTTGGATGCGCAGACTGTCAACAATCGATGTGTCTAACCGAAAGTCCAATTGAGGCGCATGCCGGAGTCCCAACCGGCGCGCTACTTCTCCACGTAAAAAGCTTGCCGCGCTCTTCAACCCCTCCAGTGAGTTGAGGGCGCCCTCAGGGGGCCCCAAAACACTTACAAAGACTTTCGCCCATCCCAAATCACGACTGACGTCAATATGGGTAATGCTGACAAAACCGACGCGTGGGTCTTTGACTTCCGTCTGGATCATGCCCCCGAGTTCTTGTTGCATCATTTGACCCACCCGTTCCGCACGCGCCTGATTCATCGCACATCCTCCTCCTTAGCTAGAACTAGCTCGCTTTGATAATCTCCTGGTTGTAGACCTCCATGATGTCCCCAATCTTGATGTCATTGAACTTATCGACGCCAATCCCACATTCGTATCCTGTTTGTACTTCGCGGACGTCGTCCTTGAAGCGACGCAGAGACCCGATGGATCCGTCGTGGATGATGGTGCCGTCCCGAATTATGCGGACCTTCCCTGTGCGTAGTATTTTACCCTCAACGACGTAACATCCGCCAACCGCACCAATTTTCGGTACACGAAATACCTCGCGCACTTCGGCCCGTCCCAAAATAATTTCTTGATATTTTGGTGCCAACATGCCGGTTAAGGCACTTTGAATGTCGTCGATCACCTCGTAAATCACACGGTATTGCCGAATATCGACGTGTTCTTTTTCGGCTAGTTGCCGGGCTTTAGATTCCGTCGAGACGCCGAACCCAACAATGATGGCTCCCGAAGCTTGCGCTAACATGACGTCGGATTCGGTAACACTGCCTACTCCCATGTGCAGCACCCGAACGCGAGCTTCTTCGTTGGAAAGCTTTAAGATTGACTGCGATAACGCTTCCGCTGAACCATGTACGTCTGCCTTGATCACTAGGTTCAGGTCACGAATGGACTCGTCTTTTAGCCGTTGATAGAATTCGTCAAGCGAGACTCCGCGTAATCCTGCCTCGCTGCTTTGCCGGGTTCTTTCTAATCGTGCATCCGCGATCATCTTGGCGTGGCGTTCATCTTCGAAGATGACAAAGTCGTCGCCCGCATCTGGTACTTGGTTGAAGCCGAGCACCTCGACTGGCTTAGAGGGTCCAGCCTCTTTGACCCGTTGAGCGCGGTCATTAAGCAAGGCTCGTACGCGACCAGTCACCGCTCCAGCCATGAACACATCGCCCACCCTCAAGGTTCCTCGGGCGACCAGCACTGTGGCCACAGGCCCACGCCCCTTGTCGAGTTTGGCTTCAATGATGGTCCCTTGGGCCAGGCGATTGGGGTTGGCCTTTAACTCTAAGACATCGGCCTGCAGTAAAATGGATTCCAAGAGTCGATTAATGCCCTCTCCAGTTCGTGCGGATACCGGCACCATCATGGTATCGCCGCCCCATTCTTCGGAAATTAAGCCGTGCTCAGACAACTCTGTCCGAACCCGTTCGGGGTTCGCTTCAGGCAAGTCCATTTTATTGATGGCCACGACGATGGGAACTCCTGCTGCCTTGGCGTGGTTAATAGCTTCCACCGTCTGTGGCATCACCCCGTCATTGGCCGCCACGACGAGGACCGCGAGGTCGGTGACCTGTGCGCCACGGGCGCGCATCGCCGTAAATGCTTCGTGCCCTGGAGTGTCTAAAAATACCACTTGTCGGTCGTTCCACTCGATGACGGACGCCCCAATATGTTGGGTGATGCCCCCTGCCTCGGACTGGGTCACGCGACTCGAACGAATCCGATCCAGCAATGATGTCTTGCCATGATCGACATGGCCCATGACGGTCACGACCGGAGGCCGTGCTTCTAACGATTCGGGCGCGTCCTCAGTCCCCTGAATTAGTTGCTCTTCGCGTTCTTCGACCGTTGCGCGTTCTTCGACTGTAGCTCCCATCTCGGTGGCGACGATAACGGCGGTTTCCTTGTCAATTTCGTGATTAAGGGTCGCCATCACGCCCAACCCAATCAGATGTTTAATCAATTCGGTGGCCTTGCTACCTAATTGATCTGCGAGATCTTTAACCAATATCGGTCCACTAATAACCACGTGTCGCGTAACCGGGGGCATCGTATCTTGCCGCTGGGTATTCTTAGTGGTTTTGGACTTTCGTTTGTTGCCAAATCGCTCTTCGTCCCAAGACCTCAAGCGCTTGTCGGGGCCGGACGCTCCACCGGAACGTCGATCTTTTCCACTGTGACCGGTATTACGCCGCCCCTGATCCTTAGTTTGCCGCGAAGCGGGCGGCGGCATCGTTGATCCGCGTGTTGGTGCAGGTCGGGGACCGCCGCTGGCGGGGCCGCGACCGGTGGGTCTAGCGCCACTATATCCGTTAGGATTTTGACGTGGGTTTGGACTGGGGTGATCCCCGTTGTGTCCGCGGTTTCCTTGATAAGGAGGCCGATCTCCGCTGGTGCCCCGGTTTCCTTGATATCCCGGTCGATCCCCGCTGGGTCGATTGGGATACGGAGGGCGGTCGGGACGATTTTGGTTGGTTTGAGGCTGTCGGTTTGGATACCCGGGTCGCCCTCCCGGCGTGCTCGGCCGATTTTGATACGGAGGACGATCCGGTCGACCCGTACCCGTGCTTGGGTTTGCCGATGGTCCGCGATTTCCTTGATACCCCGGTCGGTCGTTTGGGCGCGCGTTGGGATACGGCGCTCT
>JAJYPK010000184.1 GCA_021795465.1 Bacillota bacterium | reverse complement strand
GTAAACCTCGTCGATCTCTAGATATTCCTCACCCTTGGGTATCACCGCCAAGCCGTCACTTTGGTGGATGCTCCCGACAATGTATCCAACTACGAACGAGTCATTGATGGCCACGTAAAAGTAACCCCGCCCAAGTGATTTAAGAAAACTTGCGGAATCACTTCGCGCCAGCCCGTACGTGTTCTCCTCGGATACCCAGAGTTCGGACAACGCTACGACCTCATTCACGTTTTCTTCCGTTGCCCTCCGGATTACGCTCACCACTCATCGCTCCTATAGTTCGTAAGATCTAGAATGATCCGTTCACAAATATTCACGTTACGCCGAACCACCGGCAATCCACTCTGAGGATAACCACGCTGGATGTGGCTTTCAAAAGAGCCACTCCTCACCCCGACGTGCGGGACCATTTAGCTCCCGCGTCGCATCATAGGGCCTTTACTAAGACACATCGCACCGGGAGAAATTCAAGGACTTCTGACCACCGTAGAAGTCCCAGTTCCACCTTCATGCCTCATTAAATATTTTACCACTGTACCTGGTTCAGGAACGACGCAAAGAGTCTCCTCCTGTCTACGACAATGCCTCCGGGCGAGAGGCTGATCAATGCGCCCTACTATCTTGGAGTTCTGGGGTTCATATGGATTTCCTTCCGGGACACCCGCCCGCGTCTCGTTGACTGACATTTTCCGAAAAAGTGGGAGCGTGCGTTTTCGTTCATCATCGCCCGTTATCGCCGCTCCCGGCGAAATTGAGAGGTTGCATTTTCGGGGCGGGGGGTTCCCTGTCCAGGAAGCGTCCTTAGGTTACCTCGGGCGGAGTGGCGGGGTCCCTAAGCTTCTGCATGGGACGAAATGTTTCCATCAATTGACGATCGCGGGTTTCCAAGAGGTCGTCAATAAAGTTTCGCAACGGACCTGTTTCTTCGCGACTAGCAGCGATTTTCCGCCGTTATTCAGCCATTTCTGTAGCCATGGATGTCATGGCCATAAAGATCGATTTTTGTAGTGTTTGCAAGGCTTTTGAGGTGGTTATGGTCATATTACGGTCATCTATCGTTACCATCACCGGTAAGGTACTGTCGGCTGGGGATTCCTCTACTCTTTCGGCATTCCACCCCGGCCTCATACCAATCCCGCATTTGTTGCAGCGTTATTACGGCGGATTCGGCTACAAGCACATTCCGGCTCCGTTGTCGCTTATGTACATGATGACCGTGACGCGCTAAATATCGACGGAGGGTTCATTCCGGAATTCGGATTTGCTGCTCGATTTCTCCTATCGTCCACTATATGCACCTCATGGCCGGGATCCTGCCGTCACATAGTCACGTAATCTGTATGGTCATGGCTACGGTCATCCTTTAGTCACAATGGCTATATTATTCGCCATTTAGACTGTGATTTCCTGCTCTGGTTGCCTGCATTGTAATCAAGTGGACACTCGTGTGGCTTGCCAACCTCATCATATCCTTCTTTCTGGTAACCTCCATTTCTCCCTTTGCGTTATACATTTACCAAACATTAGAACAAGTGACCCTGCGTTTGTTGGAGGATTTTTTACGAAATATGGGGCGCCATGGAGAGATCTTTGGCGATCGTGGGTCACGCTACGCTAGATTCAAGAGAGAATAATAGCCCGTAGGGATGGATGTGTGTAAGTTCCCTTTCGGATGCTACCCTTAGGTAATGTAGGAAAATGGAAGGTTGATGAGAGGAGCGGAGAAATGGTTCACAAAGGCATCTATAGCATCGTAAGTATCATGTTGGGGACTGTCGCCCTTAGCATCGTTTACTTGTGGCCCTCCAAGTCCTCCCATGTCGCGATTCGACCGTATACGCATCCGCACGCGAAGACCACTCAGTTCCGGGCTCAATTGGTAGACCCCGCATCGGTCAGTCGCATTGAATTTGGCGGCGGCCCCGCCCCCATGCAACGTCAATGGCCCGTGCCTCCGCAGCTAACCCTTGTTGTCGCCCGTCAAATTATCACGTTGCTGGGGCGCGGATTACCATTAAGGGTTCACCTTCCGGTGCCGAATCGGCCTCGCGTCCAGCATGTTCCGTACTACGTCATACTATACCTAACCAATGGCCGAACCGTCTCCATGGTGTCCGCCACGCATGACCCGTGGACCAATCTAAATGTGCCACTCCAGCAGGTCCCAAACCTCGTGACCTACACAAACCAACACGGCCGAATGAGTTGGGTGAATGATTCGCCTCTTTACCAATGGTTGACTCACAAGGATTGGACTAAATACTTGCGCACGTAGTAGTAACATGTAAGCCGATACCCAGCACACGACCACTCGTAGAGGGGAGGCTCTTAGCATGAATCCATTATTTATCGGCATTCCAACACGTGACGGCCAGATGTTGATTCATAGCAACTTTGAGCTCTTTTCCCTCGGTAAGATGCTCGATCGTCTCTTGCGATTTTTATTCGGTGAGGCAGGCAAACCCGGGACAATAGTCCTTCATTTGTCCTTGCATGGCCTCTTGTCAATCGGGCCGATCGCAAATCACGATCCCTTTCTCGACAGGCCTTTCCTCGAGATAAGACCCTTGTTGACCCTCCCATCCAGACCATCCGAGTCAGACCACTTCTGACTATCGGGAGGAGATTGAGTCTGAACGGATAGTAGCCGGCACCCACCTGCCCTCCATTTGTCACCTAGCCACGCTCCTGAATCTCAGAAAAGCGACGGTGGATTCCGCCCATCAACAATTAATCCCGGAAAGTTATGTCAAGAGCCCTCGGGTCGGCTATTGTTTATTGGCCCCGGAAGAACCTTTAGGGATAATGGACTTCATTCCGGTGATGCGCAGCGTCAATGGGGCCTAGGTGAGCAACGTGAGCAATATTGGTACCATTCGCGGTGATCCGGGATACGATACGGAGCAACAATTATGCGACCCCCACCAGATTCCCATTCTCCCCATTTCTCTAAAAGCCGACGGTCTCCGTGTCGAACGATTATGGCACACCAATGCAACTCTAGGGTACGTCACACCAACTACCACTAATTTCCGCGGGTGTGGTCCTCAACAGATTGCAGCAAAGACCAGTGACAGTATAATAAGAGAGAAAGGTCGATCTTAGAAGAGGGGTCGCCGTAATGAATAAGTTAATGACGTCACACGGTGCCATTCAGTACGCGGTAACCGGTCATGGGTCGGCCGTGATTTTCCTCCATTCGGCGCTTGTCGATCACCGACAATGGGACGCGCAAGTTGAGGCATTGTCCCGCGAGCATTGTTGCATCACGTATGATTTGTTGGGATACGGATCGAGTGACAACGCCCCTGAGGAGTACGATCCAGCGGATACCCTCTTCGTACTCTTGGACCATTTGAGCGTGGCTAAGGCGACTCTGGTGGGTTCCTCCTTGGGTGGGTCGGTGGCGATTCATACCGCAGTCCGACAACCCGACCGCATCCAGTCGCTGGTCTTGGCAGGTACCGGACTCTTTGGATTTCAGCCACAGTTCGATGAGGCCGAGCCGTTCATCTACGCGGAGTATGAAGTGGCCCTAGCGGACCATAACGTTAGAAAATTCATCGACTTGGCCGAGGCCCTATGGCTCGTTGGAATCGACGGCAACACAGGGCAAGTCGCTCCGGCAAACCGCGAGTCCCTCCGCCTCATGTACCGGAACCTCCTGAACACATACGGGGAGGTTACCCAATATCGGGATATCGACGACACCAATGCACTCGCGAATCTGGATATGCCCGTCTTGATGGTTATCGGCGACAATGATACGGTCTTTTGCTTGGCGGTGGCCGACTATTTAAAACAAAGCCTACCTCAGACCACCCTAGTCCGCATGCCAGACGTCGCCCACTTCCCCAACCTGTCCAAGCCCAATGAGGTAAACGCACTGCTCTTAAGGTGGCTGAACGACACCCATAAATAGGGTGACGTCGAGACCATAGATAAGGAGAAATCAATGCCCAAGAAACGTTCCTCATTGTTGCGGTGGGTCGCCTCGACCTCCGTCACGCTCATGGCGTTGTGCAGTTACGGCTTGACGGGGCAATACGGATTTGAATGGCTTCCGCGGTGGGCATTTTTGGTTGGACTTCTTGTCGTCATGGTGTTCGGTGGCTGGGGATCATGGCACCTTACAACGCGTACCAAATGAGGGGGGCCCCTACTCACCGTGTGGCTATTATGGGGGCGAAAATCCCACAAAAGTGCTCGGCCATCCATGTAGCAATTCGCCCGCACTAGTGGTGACGACGGGGGTAGATCGTGACTGACCGCTTGGTCAATACTTCTGGTTACTAGGTCCTTAGACCGTCATCCCGTACGCGATTTGGCGTTGCCCGGATATCGGCCAGGCACTGCCCACCGCGCAAACCCGCGATGTGACTAACGTGCCCTGGTTCGCGCGGTGTTCATGATCGGTTCACTGGGAGCCGAAGATGAGGATCTCTATCTACGCATGGATTCGAGGCGGCGGCGCGATTCCAATGACGGTTGTATGACTGTCAAGACACCGATTTTCAGTCCCCCCGTCGCAAGAAAGTACTGGGGGGCTCGACCCGACCAGTGGATTTCCGATCGCGCATTTACCTCTGTCTTAACCTTCTCGACTATGGAGAATTGAGTGGTGGCCCTCCGAATGGTTTCGCATGGAGTCCCTCAAAGAACTTTCCCTGATCCGTTTCAAAGACAATACCATAAGAGGTCGAATGCCCGATCAATGCGTACAGCGTAAAGCTCATGCCCAAGGTTCCGTGATAGAGGACCTCGCCCAGCCGATGTCCCACCTTCGTTGGCCCCACGGTCTTCACGAGTTGATAGAGACGATTGTCCCAACCTAGTTGGATTCCGGGTTTGATGCCCGTTCCTTGAAATGCCGCCTGGTTAATGGTAACGTCAGTCCTCGTCCGAGACGCGGAGGGTCCGACTCCGCATCCCGTCAATCCCATTACCACCGACCCCATCGACAGCAACAGTATAATCCGTAGTCGCGGCATCTCGTCCCCTCCCCGCCTCAGTATAATGCCCATCGGATTATTGGCGCTAATACCCTTTGTCATCACTTCGACTAACGTACCCTGTCACACGATCCGTGAGGTTTTCTCCTCGCTGAGGTGTTCTGCAAGGCAAGAATCAGCCTTATGTTCTGGGATTCGTGTTGGCCTTAAAGCTGAAACTTACAGCCTACGCCTAACGCGAATAACATTGGGTCTATGTACACTGTTCCGATCATCCTCCAGCATATCAAATCAGAACCGACCAAAAACAAAGTCATGATGACAATCCAATTGGTCACAACCCATAACATCAGGGAGCCACAACACGCGTCCTCGGGGTTTCGGCTCCGAACCGGCCTATTCGAAAGATACGTGTCAGCCATGAGACCTATTTCGCTCATCATGGGCGTGCTCCCGGAAGCGCAAGAAGTCGCTTTCTGCTACGTTGCGCCCAGGCCGTTAATGCTGCGGTAGATCGGTTAACGACCTGACCTTAGAATATTCGGGTATGCGGAGTTTGTGATGGATCTCGGATAATTGAGTCGAAGTAACATGCCGTACTAAAAACGGGGTTTGTAATGGATCGTTGGTGATTGTCATGGTAAATTAAAAACGGATTGTATGATGGATGGATGCAATGACGAATCTGGAGGCTTCATGGATGATCGTATGGCGGCACCCGTGCCGAACCTGCTCAACTTGCCCGACTACCGCATCATCGCGGTGGATGAAACCGATGACGCCTACCATATTGCCGCCGAGACTCTGGTAGCCCCGAGGATGTGTTCCCATTGTGACGGCCCGGCCATCATGGGTTATGGCCGTCGTGAGCAATGGATTCGGGATCTGCCAATGCATGGGAAGCGCGTGGGTCTCTATTTTCAAACGCGCCGCTTTCGCTGCAAAACGTGTGGGAAGACCTTTTACGAGGCTTTGCCCAGCGTAGATACCCAGCGGTTTATGACGAAACGGCTAGTCGCATGGATCGGACCGGCGGCCATCCGACGGCCCTTTGCCCACGTGGCGCAGGAGGTGGGTGTCTCCGAGCGGACGGTACGCGATATTTTCCACGATCATGTGACCGCCTTAGAAGCGCACCGTCAGGTCGAGACCCCGCAATGGCTGGGTCTCGATGAAATCCACCTCATCCGCCCTCGGGGCGTGGTGACCAACGTCCAAGAATGTACGCTGGTCGATTTGCTGGTGAACCGCAATAAGGAGACCGTGACGGCGTACCTCATGCGATTGCCG
>JAJYPK010000001.1 GCA_021795465.1 Bacillota bacterium | reverse complement strand
CCCACATTGGCTTATCCTAAGAATGCCGTTCCTATAACGTCAATGGCAAGGCCAACTAACCCGCTTTCCGCAACCAACGATGCAATGGCGGCTGGAATTGCCCATACGCCATTTTCTCCAACATAAGTGACGATCCACCATATTGCAGCCTCTACCCCGGGTATCCTGAGCCATACCGGCACAGTGGCAATAATGGTGCCATAAGCGAGTAAAAACGAGATTTTCCCGGTGGCCAATTCCCATAGCACCCAGTTCAGGTGGTGCGTCAGACCGTAGGCCTTTTCGCGTCAAGATCGTGCGCATGCGCTACGACTAAGGAGCTATGAAATTTTAACCTACGACATCGGAATCCTCCGTGTTGACATGTGGCCGGATAATGTAGTTCCACTGTGAATTTTGATCTTCGGGTCGTTCAATGTTCAACGCCGCCAAGGCTTCTTTAGGTGCGAAAGTTGAGAAAGAAAATACTCCGGCATTAGGATTGTAAGCCGTGCTATAGATAAGAGGTCAAGCAACGAGGGGGCTGTTACGCATTAAATGTCGCTTGAGTATCTGTTGAATAATTTCCGTAGTATGACGCTCCACCAAAAAGCATACCGGCCAAGTAATAGCTAATTTGCAGTGTCTTCTAAGCTTAGTAGCATCACTAAAACCTAGCACAAAATATGTTCTCGGCAACAAAAGTGCGACTTTTGGTGCTGATCAATTATCCCCCGGCGGCTTTCCATCTCAACCCTGGTACCACGATCGCCACGATAAACACTCGCTACACCTAGGCCGGCGCATGGGTTCCCTAACTTCTTCATCAATATCATCGCGAGAAAGATGACCCCGACCACGCTCTCTACATCTTGAATGTCTATCGGAAAACAGCGATGCTAGAACAAAGACGAGACTTCTAGGAGGAAATTGTGGACGCTACCCTACTACCGATAAACGACATTGCCCAGCGATTGGCGATCTCACCCGATGATGTCATTCCCTATGGGCATTTCAAAGCCAAGATCCCGCTTTCTGTAATCTATTCGAAGCCCCGGCGCGCTAAATTGGTCTTGGTAACCGCCACTAACCCGACCCCGAAGGGTGAGGGCAAGACCACCGTATCGATCGGATTAGCAGAAGCCCTGAATCGCCTAGGTCATGCGGCCACGGCCGTGCTTCGGGAACCATCACTAGGGCCGGTATTTGGCCTGAAGGGCGGGGCCACTGGCGGTGGCCGTTCGCAAGTACTCCCATCGACCGACATTAATTTGCATTTCAACGGAGATTTTCATGCGATTACCGCCGCCCATAATCTTCTGGCGGCCCTCATTGACAATGAACTTTTTCATGGCACTCGACTCGCTCTCAAACCGCAAAACATTAGCTACAAACGCGTATTGGACGTTAATGATCGCGCCTTACGTCAAATTGTTACCGGACTTGGGCGTGGCAATGGGGCGCTGCGCGAAACGGGATTTGACATCACGGCTGCGTCGGAAGTCATGGCCGTTCTAGCACTCGCCAAAGACCTCTCGGATCTCACCGCACGCCTAGGACGAATGGTCATCGCCTCAGAGCCCACCGCTCCGAGCACGGTCGATAATCTTGGTGCCGCCGCTGCCATGACTGCCCTCTTAACCGACGCCATCATGCCCAACTTGGTACAGACGACAGAACATACCCCGGCCATCATCCATGCGGGGCCCTTTGCCAACATCGCCCATGGCTGCAACAGCGTCCTGGCGACCGAGGCGGGACTTCGACATTCAGATATCGTCGTGACCGAAGCCGGGTTCGGTGCCGACTTGGGAGCGGAAAAGTTTCTCGATATCAAGACCGCCGTCACCGAACGCCCCCCCGATGCAGCGGTCATTGTCACAACTCTCCGGTCCTTGCGTTACCAAGGCAGTCTTGATCCGACACGTACCCCCCACCAACAATTAGAAGCCGGGGTCGCTAACCTCGAAAAACACGTGGAAAATCTGGCGCGCTATGGCGTTCCGCATGTCGTTGCGCTAAATTATTTTGCAGACGATGATCAGGACGACATTGGCTGGCTTCAACGCCATTTTGCCGCCATGAATATTGAGGTCGTTGTGGCGGCAGTGTTCCAAGAGGGTGGCCAGGGTGGGTTAGCCCTGGCTCAAGCCGTTGAGAGATTATTGGAACGTTCGGCACATTTTACTCCGTTATACACCCGAGAAGTGCCCCTCAAGGAGAAAATTCTCCGCATTGCCCGCGATATTTATGGTGCCGACAACGTATCCTATGATCCGATGGCCACGAAAAAGCTCACGCGCTATGCCAAATGGGGAGACAATGCGTTAGGAGTCTGCATTGCCAAAACACAATATTCGCTCAGCGATAATCCGTTGTTGCTAGGTCGACCGGAACACTTTACGTTACACATCCGAGACATCGAAATCGCACGGGGTGCGGGATACATCGTGCCTTTAGCCGGAAACATGGTGCGCATGCCAGGGCTCCCTAAAGAGCCCGCCGCGTTTACCGTACGCATCGGCGATGATGGGATCGTCGAGGGTGTCCAATGACCTGGCCCCAAACCCCGATGAATGACTTTATGGACTGGTTGGCACGCCCCACCCCCCGATGGGCTGGGGGTGCCGCCGCAGCGATAGTCGCAGCAGAAGGCTGGGCTCTTGTTGCGATGACTTTCGGTATTGTACACAAAAAGCATCCGCTCCTGGGGCTGGAGGATTTCATCGCGCAAGCGATACTATCACGGGATCAGTCGCTATCCTTGGCAGCGGCCGATGTCGCTGCCACGACAGCTCTATCCCACGACCGTCGTGATGAGGCTATGGCTGAAGCCACCCGGATCCCGTTGGCCATTTTAAAACTAGCCCAAGCTGGCAAGCATGCTCTTAAGCATCCGGCTCGATCCAAACTCCCCCAGGCCGAACCCGATTTTGGTACCGCAGAGGCTCTTTTCACGGCATGCGAAACAAGTACACGCCTCATCATTACCGCCAATCTGCCAGCGATTAAAGGCCCCGTCCGAGACGTATTGGCCCACGAGTTGGACCGTCTAACCGAGTGTTAGAGGGACCTGCCATAAACACGACATCTCACG
The DNA here is from genome assembly GCA_021795465.1 of Bacillota bacterium. Classification (GTDB taxonomy): domain Bacteria; phylum Bacillota; class Sulfobacillia; order Sulfobacillales; family Sulfobacillaceae; genus JAKADJ01. The sequence continues at coordinate 76,405 of JAJYPK010000001.1, read as the reverse complement.
AAAGAGGCGACTGAATTTGCACAGAACAACGATTGGCCTCCTAGGGTTCGGCACTGTGGGGCAGGCCCTGGTATCCCTCATTCGGGAATCTCAACCCCAAATCCACGTTGCCAAAGCGGTCGTACGTGATGTCCATCGTCAACGCTCCGTCGATGTTCCAATGACTACGCGACCCGAAGACGTCTTGCTCAATCCCTCGATCGATGTGGTCGTCGATGTGATGGGAGGACGGGATCCTGCACGACAATGGATTAAAGAAGCACTCCACGCAAACAAGGATGTCGTCACTGCCAATAAAGAGGTGCTGGCGTACCATGGCGAAGAACTCTTGGCAGTGGCACGCGAGTCCGGTCGTCATCTTCGATACGAGGCGGCCGTAGCCGGCGGTGTCCCGGTCTTGGATGCCTTGGCGCATCATCTGAGCGTGGTACCCCTAGAGCGCATCGATGGCGTATTGAATGGGACCTGTAACTTCGTCTTGTCAGCAATGGAACAAGGCATACCCTATAGCCGAGCGTTAGCCGACGCCAAGCGTCTCGGTTACGCAGAGGCGGATCCCGCAGCAGATATTGAAGGCGATGATACCGCGCGGAAAATTTTGCTTCTTGCACAACTGGGCTTTCACACGACGGTGCCTATGGCATCCGTCGACACCATGGGGATTACAGAAATCACCGATCATCATCTCGCCCGGTTAAAATCGTTTCATCTTGGATTACGCTTAGTCGGCACCGCAGCCCTCAATAACGGTCTCTTGTCCCTCCGGGTGGCTCCCACGGTGTATCGAGTGCCGCATCCGTTTTTGAGTCTTGATGGGCCGGACAACGTGGTCCGAGTCGTCTCTTCTGCGGGTACGTTTTGGTTCCAAGGACCCGGTGCTGGCGGCTACGCTACGGCCACCAGTATTGTGTCTGACATCACCCGGATTATCCACCGGACGATCTCTGTAAATAACCCAAACACTGAGCGTTACCCAATTCATCCCGCTAAAAGGGGTCCTTACGTGTGTTTCACACACGACACTGACCGTTCGTTGCCTTTGGGACTTCCGGGAGAAATACGCCGTTTGGGATCTTACGCCATTGTGTCAGAAGGATTCGCCGCCGAAGAATTAGACGAATACGGACTCTGTCAATTCCTATGGGGGGAAGAGGAATAGCTCACCGTGTGGTGAGCTTAATTCCTCCCTCAATGCTTAATGCCGTTGCATTTGTTGTTCTGCCACACGAATTGCCTCTTTCACCAACATGCCGCATTGGCGTGCCGAAACCGCACCCCATCCATCTTGACGGACGATGTGGGCGACTCCGAGCCGCTCGCCAAGCTTTAACTTGGTTTCTTCAGACATTAGTTTGGCCACTTTAACCACCCCCACTGTCAGTGTTTGTAGAAAAAGTCCATCCATACATGAGTTGGTAAGTTCGCTCATAAAATCGCACGCGGTATACAAAGTTTCGGGTCTCGAGATACGGAATATCCCGATAGTTAGGATGCTTAGCATTCAGTACCCCAGCGTGAATCCAGTTAGCCACCGTATGGGGACCACTGTTGTAGGCAGCCAAGGCCAAAACGAGACGGCCCTGATAGAGCTTCAAGAGGTGACTTAGGTACCAGGTGCCAAGATTCACGTTGCGCCCCACATCCACTAAGGCATTCGCCGTGACTGGCTTCGGATCCCCCATTTTACTCCCTATCCAAGTGGCAGTCCCCGGCAACAACTGCATTAATCCCACAGCCCCTCGACCACTAACCGCACCCGGTCTAAAGCTGCTTTCGACGCGAATCACGGCCGCGACTAAATATGGGCTCAAATGGTTCTTATTCGCGGCCGACGTTACGGTGGCGCGATAAGGCCAAGGCGCCAGATATCGGTAAGCGAACAGCACCACGACGGCCACTGCCAACAGTATTATCCATCGCCCTGCTCTCCCGAACGTTTTGCGTCTTGCCATAGTCTCGTCACCACTTCTTTCAAGGCATCTACACTGCCACGATTATCAATGACGCGCCCTGCATAGGGAATTTTATCGTTCAGTGGCATTTGTGCCGCAATACGGCGTTGGGCTTCTTTCTGACCCACATGGTCTCGTTCCATGACCCTTTGAATCTGACGGGGCAAGTCTGTATAGACGACCCAAACCTCATCCACCAGTTTATGCTGGCCTCCCTCAATTAGGAGAGGCACGTCTAACACAACAAGGGATTCGCCGGCGGCTTTGAGTTCTTCGAGGCCCGCCCGCATCATATGACGTACCACAGGGTGCACCAATGCGTTGAGCTCAAGTCGCGCCTCGGGGCGATGAAACACCTGATAGCCGACCTTTCTCCGAGCCAGGTCGCCATTGGCACCGAGCACGGACCAGCCAAAATGATCCCAGATATTGCGCCAAACCTCTTGGCCGCGTTCTTGGCTCTGATGAGTGAGTAAGTCCGCGTCAATAACAGGCGCACCGAGATCACGGAGCATGGAACTTACCAGGGATTTACCCGATCCAATACCTCCCGTCAATCCAATGACACGCATCTCGTCACCTAGTTTCGCAATGTGATGGTGTGCCAGTTTAGCGCCCCGTTTGCAAAAGCCTGGGCACCGGTGATGTTCGAACGCCAGAGCCAAAAATTGCCTCGTCGGGCTAACCGAAGCGAGGTTCCACCCTTGAACCAAGCCTTTGTCCCCAAGTAGGCCGAAATAGTTCCCCCGACGGCTTGGGAATGAATTTGGGAGGAAGTTCCCAACTTCACAGTAACTTTGCCCTTTGTCAATTTCGCCAGGGTCTTCGCCAGGCTCACCGCCGCCGTGTCATGGGAATTTACCCACACGGTCATGGGGTGTCCACTAGGGAGCCCCGATGGCCAGTTTTGCCCGGCAGACGCCTCTCGTCCCGCAAATGTGTCATGAACCCAGGCGCTGACGGGAGCCAGTGCCGGATAGGCACCCACTCCATGTGAGGTGGATCCCAAGTATAGGCTTAGGGTCCCAGGCGTCGGAAGGAATTGTACGCGTCGCTGCAACGTGTGTTTGAGACCCGCAATTTGGTCGATAGGTACCGGAAGAATTGAAACAATGTGATTCACAAAACCCAATAACGCCGAATGAAATGATGGATAATAGGATAATGTGACACCTCGTGGCCCCGTGCCCGATACCCTCTGAAAAGACAAGCTATCGCCGGGAACCCACCCGGAAAGCTTGTAACCACCGGTCCCGATCAAATTCGAAAACTGCCAGTTCGCCCCTCCCTCCTGCTGATCGATCATCGGGACTAAAGATAGCGCAGGGTTTGCAAGATTTGAAAGGAACGCTAAAGTCGCAGGATGTTTCAATGTGATGGTGAAAGTGTTCGCGTTAAGGACTTTGATCCCACTGAGAAAATTTTTGTGCCCAGCAATCAGGGCACGGTAGCCAACCACTCCCGAGAGAAGGCTCCGAGCAATCGTTGAATTAACCGGAGGCAACACGGCCCGGTCCAACGCGCCTGCCGCGGCAAACGCCGTAAGCACCCTTCCATTAGATAATCTATGGGTACCCATCTTCACCTTGACGGTATTTCCAGACATGGTCACCAGCGATGCGGCGGCCGGGACGATTTTCCCCCCCGGTGTCGTAGACAGCAGGGGTTCAAACACGTTATCAATCACTTGCCAATCGGCGGGGGTAGTAGCTAATGCGGGATCGAGGTTGCCGGGCATTTGGTAAATCGCCTCCACCATGGCCGTCGATCGTGGTGCTGGTGGCTTGATTTGGGTTTTTGGGGCATTAATCAGCAATGCCGGAATCAGGGCCAACACTAAGAGGAGCCATGGCCAAATCCGAATATTCATCAGGTGCGTTTCCCTGGCAATTTCTCCAACTGTTGTGGCGTCAAATCTTTTTCAGAAATCACATCCAACTTCACTTTATCTTCTAACGGAATGACCTCAATTTCTCCCCGGATATTCAGTTTGTTCCATAACATAGAGACCACTTCATTGGCTTCATCTTTGGATTCCAATAGTAGACTAAATTGCTGCACCGTTAATCCTCCCAGGGCTCTAATGGTAATTGACAACGTTGACAGAAATGGCTAGTTCGTTGATGTATCACTATCCGCTGAATAGGGTTCCCACATCGGACACATGGTTGTCCAAATCGCCCATACACGGACAAGTAGTCTTGGTTTTCGCCAGGATGCCCGAGTGCATCCACGTAGTCCGAAAAGGACGTGCCACGATGTCGTATGCCCTCACGCAAAACCAGACGGATCGCCCGTACCAGTCTCGCCACCGCATCAACAGGTAAGTCTTGTCCCGGTGTCAGCGGATGGATGCGCGCCTTGAACAACGCCTCATCCACATAAATGTTCCCAAGTCCTGCTAGGAGGGCCTGGTCCAGTAACAGAGACTTAATGGCCGTGCTCCGTTTTTGCAGGCGGTAACTCAAATAGCTGCTGGTGAAATGGCGCCCCAGCGGCTCAGGTCCGAGTTGGAGAAAATCTTCAGGGCGCTCCGCTTTAAACATTCCAAGTCGTCCAAATCGACGCGGATCTATTAGACGCATTTCTTCTCCACCGGCTATCTCGAGAACCATATGCGTATGATTTTTCCACGCCTGGTCTCGATTAGCAATAACAAGTCGACCACTCATCCCAAGATGAACCGCTAGCCACGCTTGTTCTGGGAACCGTATTAAGAGGTACTTGCCGCGGCGCTCCATCGATTGTACCACAAGCCCTGGAAGATAGGCACCAATCATGGTGGAATCCCACGATCCCATTTTTACCATCCGTGGATCTAGATGCCGTACTGCCATGACCTGGCGGCCAGGCAAGAACGCCTGGAGATACGCCCGAATGGTTTCTACCTCTGGCAACTCAGGCACCGGGATCCACCGACCTGGGTTCCGGCATTCGAGCCATGGACTCCCAGTTGGAGCCCGCCTTAAACTCTATCACCAACGGCACGTTAAGCAGAAGGGCTCCAACCATGTGCTCCGTAGCCAGTTGGCAAAGCGCCGGCACCTCACTAGGCACCGCATCCCAAATCAACTCATCGTGCACCTGAAGCAACAGGACGCTTTGCAGTTTCGCCTGGGTCATGGCTTGGTCAATTCGAATCATGGCCACTTTTATCAAATCTGCAGCGCTCCCTTGAATCACCGTATTCACGGCCATGCGTTCCGCATACTGACGTCTCACCCGATTCGAGGCATTGATATCGGGCAGTGGTCGAATTCTACCTAGAATGGTCGACACCTCGCCGTTCTTGCGGGCGTCAGCCACAATCTCGTCGAAGTAGGAGCGGAGTTTTGGATATCGGGCGAAATATTTCGCAATATAATCTTTGGCCTCCGATCGAGACACTCCGGTATCGCGCGAAAGACCAAAGTCTGAAATCCCATAGACGATGCCGAAATTGACCGCCTTGGCCCGATTGCGCCATAACGAATCCACATCTTCGATGGGAATTCCAAAAATCTCGGCTGCGGTGCGTCGATGGATGTCCTCGCCGGCCGCAAAGGCCGCCAACAGATTTTCGTCTTGCGAAAGATGCGCTAGAAGTCGTAATTCAACCTGGGAATAATCGGCCGCAACCAATTCCCGCCCGGGGGATGGAATAAAGACCCCGCGGACCCGACGACCCAAAGGTAAACGCACGGGAATGTTTTGCAAATTGGGATCGCTCGACGATAACCGTCCCGTAGCCGCAACGGTTTGGTGAAATGTTGTGTGCACCCGACCGTCGGACTCTACCAATGGTAACAGTCCGTCGACATAGGTCCCTTGGATTTTCATATGTTGGCGATACAGCAAGACTTTGTCCACCAAAGGGTGTAATGGTGCCAACTGTTCGAGGGTTTCGGCGTCCGTAGAAAATCCGGTTTTGGTTTTTTTCAAGGTCGGCAGGTTTAGTTTGTTGAATAAAATATCCCCTAACTGAGATGGTGAGTTGATGTTGAATTCCCGGCCCGCCAACGCATAAATTTCATCGGAGAGTGTCCTAATCGCGGCTTCTAATTCTCGCCCCAAAGCCTTCAGATGCTCTCGGTCGACGCCAATCCCGATCGATTCCATACGAGCCAACACCCCCATTAAAGGGATCTCTACCACGTGATATAGATCATCAAGATTTTTCTTAAGGATTTCTTTCTGTTGACTTGCAATGAGCTCTTCGATGACAGCGAGCCTAGCTGGCACGTCCGAAACGTCGTACCCTTTGGCCTTAGCGATATCAAAAAGGTCATACTTCCCCGATTCCGCATTTAATAAGTAAGCTTGGAGTTTCCCATCCTCGATGATAGTAGGTGGCGTACCGCCTTGTTCCCATGCGTGTCGTAGTACCTCTTTCCCACCCCAAGTCATTACCTGCAGATGGTTTGTCAGTTCCTCCCACCTAATTTGGCCGTATACCCGGGATTGCGTGTCGAGGATCCAAAGATCCCGAGACGTCTGCATCCAAAGCACATAGCGTCCGCCCGATGTCAGCTTTCCGAGCGAACCTTCGGTGAGCGATGCAACCGTTCTTTGGGGTGGTGTCGCAAAGATGGCTGGCTTCTCGTTTGGCACCAGGCGCCGACGCAAGGCGGCCAACTGATACCGGTCTAATATCTGAATAAGTTGAGGTGTCGTCTCTACGCGAAATGGTTCGACCACCTCAGGCCAAGTGATTGGGGCGTCGACCACAATGGTGGCCAATTCACGAGACGTTCGCGCCACGTCTTCGTGTCCCGTTAATAAGTTGCGCCAGCGGGTATTGGTCACTTGAGCCACATTGTCCAGGAGTCGATCCAGCGACCCGAACTCTTCCAACAGTGCTTTTGCAGACTTGGGCCCGATTCCTGCAACCCCAGGAATATTATCGGAGCTATCGCCCATAAGCCCTTTAAGATCAGGAACCTTTTGGGGATCGACTCCCATTTTTTGGCGCACTGCGCCAGGATCCATCCGGTCTACATCGGTGCCAGTACGTGCGGTTAGGAGCACCTCGACCTGGTCGCCGACCAATTGCAACAGATCGCGGTCACCCGTCATGATCCAGGTTTTGTATTTCCGCTGTCGCCCGATTTGGGCTAGCGTACCCAACACATCATCGGCCTCAAAACCGGGCAGTGAAAGTACGGGAATGTTGAGAGCGGCCAAGATTTCTTGCACCACGCCCACTTGGGGGCGAAAATCTTCTGGAGTTTCTTGGCGAGTTCCTTTATAGGCAGCGTATTGTTCGTGGCGAAATGTTTTGGCCGGGGCATCAAAGACGACAACGAGCCGATCCGGGCGTTCGCCTTCAACCACCTTGAATAACATACTAAAAAACCCATGCACTGCTCCAGTGGGAACCCCATCTTGGGTTGTTAAGGGAGGCAGGGCATGGTATGCACGGAATAAAAGACTGTGTCCGTCAATCAACAACTGGCTTGCCATCGTGGAAGGCTCCTTCAATGATATAGTCTATGGTAGCAATAAACGGTCAGATCAACAAGAATCAGCAAAGGAGTGTTCCCTTTGGCTCATTGGACATTTATTCATGGCGCTGCATCGAATCACCAAACCTGGTCACGACAACATCGGTTCGCTGTCAACAAGTGGGTTCCTGACTTACCGACACTACCCCATAGCACTCCCCCCCACCTCATTAACGATTTGGCCCATTGGTGTGCGTCCTCGCTACCCGAGCCTAGTATCATCGTCGGGCACTCGATGGGCGGCGCCATCGCGCAAACCATGGCGCTTACGCATCCGGATCGGGTCTTAGCATTAGTTTTGGTGGGGACTGGCCCCGAACTTCCAGTCAATTCACAACTTCTCGACTTGCTGGCAGCAGAACCCCAGATCGCGCTGGAGAAGATTGCCCGCTGGTCGCTCAGTCGATCCGCCGATCCTGGCCTGCTCACGGCTAGCCTCGAGATGGCCCTGAGCATTCCTTCGGCCCGTGCGCTCCAAGAGTTCACGGCATGCAAATTTTTCGACGTTCGACACCGCATCAAAGACATTGCTTGCCCGCGTTTTGTCATTCGGGGCGCCGACGATAAAATGACTCCAGATGCCCTGTCACAGGAATTTCTCACCGCGTGGCCAGACATCCCACTCTTTACGATACCGAAGGCGGGCCATCTGATGATGTTGGAACAACCTGCATTATTTAATGATATCTTGGAGACCATTAAGACACGCCTGGAACCGGGTACTGAGGCCCATCGTAGCGATGCTTCAACACCAGAAATTTCATAGAAGCATTAAAACCGTTTCACTCTGTTCTATCCTAGGATGGTTCGTTACGTGGTCTACGCTGACCTTCGCCCAGAGTCCCGCCAGGACCGTGGGCGAAGGTCTCCCCAGCACGGGGAGTTTCAGCATCCGTCCTTCTGCTAATCAAGGCCAGGTATTGGTGCTTATTCTGCGTCGGTTCAAGCCGAGACTAAGTCATTTTCGCACTCGAAATTCCACAAAAAAGGAAGTCCCTAGGGACTTCCCGAAACTTTTGGTGCCGAAGGCCGGACTTGAACCGGCACGTGGGATCACCACACGCGATTTTGAGTCGCGCGCGTCTGCCTATTCCGCCACTTCGGCAACGCCTTATCTAGTATAGCATGGCGTATTGACTTCTTCAAGTCCCCGAACGCGTCCACGTTTAAAGGGAATTTGTCGACGTTACGAGACAGATTCCTTCGCCACAGGAACATATTGGGAATCGGTCCATACAATGGATTGAATCGCGAAATAGTGCGCGACCTAGAGTGAAGGAGATGACGAGACAATGGCGCTATTCGATGACAAATTCGCACCCTACGTACCCTTTGGCAGCCGAACCCTGTCATCCGGAGCCAGCGGCACGGATGTGGCGGTGGTTCAGGCGGTCTATAACCTGATGCTGGATTCCATGAGTCCCCCAAACGGGCCCATGGGCCAACCCATCAGCGTCACCGGCAAATTTGACCACAGCACCACCGTGGCCGTCAAGAATATCCAAAGCTATTTTGGCATCTCAGTCGACGGCACGGTGGGTACGGCCACATTCTTCTTGTTCGGTCAGGGAGTTGGCTCAAACACTACCTATGGAGGACCGGTCTATGGTAGCCGACAATTAAGCCTGGGTAACAGTGGAGGCGATGTAACGATTCTCCAAAACCGGCTTAATTGTTTTCGCTATGCCTCCATCATTGGTGCACCCGCCAACGGGAGCTTCAATAGCCAAACCGCGGCCGCGGTCAGAGCCTTCAAGGCCGACGCGGAACAAAACGGGGATACCGGCTTTCCCGATAACGCGATTGCAGGATACGGGTTTTACGACGCCACTTGGATCTATACGTTTGCAGGGGGCCGTGCCATCCAGACGGGGCGCAACGGTTTTGACGTCGTTTTCTTGCAAACCGTGCTCAAGGCGCTCGGATATTACGCCTTACGCATCACGGGATATTACGATGCAGCTACACGCAATTCAGTCATGGACTTCCAACGCGCGCAAGGCATCAGTGTAGATGGGGTTGTCGGGCCGGTCACGTTCTATCGACTCGGCTTGAGGAACGCGGTGCGGGCACCCAACCCCCTCAATATCGCATGGCCCAGCGCTGTCACCCCCAAGGTTTCGGTGTGTTGCGTCGCACTCACCAGTCAAACCTCCGACTTACATCCCTACGGCCAAGCCGCACACGTCATCAACGAAGAGGAAGGTTTTGAAAGCCTAGATGTGGTCGGAAACTTTCTCGAACCCCCGTCCAGCTTAGGAAACTACAACCAATACGGTTTTACGCTTTATGATGCCAATACCGGTTCAACGGTCGCCTCGGAGCCGATGATCCGTGTCAGCCCGTCTGCCGATCCCGGCGACTGGGCAGGAACGTATTCCCCAGGGGTGAAATCGATTCCCTCTGTTAAAGTGGCTGTCTATCCCATGAACACTTCCACGGGGCGCAAGGGGAATATCGTTCTAGCCGGGAATACCGCAAACTGTCACTAGACCGCCTCACGAAATCACGGTAGGTTCGCGCACTGGACGCAAGCCTACCGTGATGTGCTTTACCCTATGAACGATGCATCCCCTTTAGGCATTGAAGTAGAGTTCAAACTCCATGGGATGCGGGCGCAAGTTTACCACGTCGACTTCATTGGCTCGCTTGTAGTCAATCCAGGTCCGAATTAAGTCCTCACTAAATACATCTCCCTGCAGTAAGAACTCATGATCTTTCTCCAAGGCATCTAATGATTCTGCGAACGATCCCGGGACGCTCTCGATCTCGTTTAATTCCTCCGGACGCAAGGCGTAGATATTCTTATCCAGAGGACCAAATCCCATTTTAACCGGGTCTAGATTGCGGCGCACCCCATCTAATCCCGCCATCAGGGTTGCTGCAAACGCCAAATACGGATTACTGGTGGCATCGGGCGTACGAAATTCAATCCGGCTGGCCGTGGGTCGCTCATTAACCGGGATCCGAATCGCAGCGGACCGATTTCCTTTCGAGAACACGATATTCACGGGCGCTTCATACCCCGGCACCAACCGCCGATACGAGTTTGTCGAGGGATTGGTAAATGCGAGTAGGGCCGGAGCATGCGATAAAATTCCGGCGATATAACTGAGTGCCATCGGAGAAATGTGTGCGTATCCGTCTTCGGCGTGGAAAAGCGGCTTACCGTCTTTCCACAATGATTGATGAATATGCATTCCATTGCCGTTATCCCCAAACACGGGCTTCGGCATGAACGTTACCGTCTTGCCGAAACTGTGTGCAACATTGCGCAGCACATATTTATACATCATTACGGTATCTGCCTGTTGCGTAAGAGTAGCAAACCGCAGATCAATTTCGCCTTGCCCTCCCGACGCGACTTCATGATGATGCATCTCGACGCGAATCCCAACTTTTTGCAAGGTTTTGACCATGGTGGACCGTATATGGTGGCTCGCATCGATAGGAGGTGTCGGGAAATATCCTTCTTTAACACGCATCGTATGTCCCAAATTATTCTCACGCCCGGAATTCCAGTAGCCCTCTCCGGAGTCTAAAGCATACATCGCTTCATGCCCTCGGTTCACAAATCGAGCCGAGTCAAACAAGAAAAATTCCAGTTCCGGACCCCAATACGAGGCGTCCGCGATACCACTTTGTTTCAAATAGGCCTCCGCGTTACGGGCCACACGACGGGGGTCCCTCTGGTAATCCACGTGTTGCGGATCGGTAATATCCGCGATGATGCTGAGCGTCGGGACTTCAAAGAAGGGGTCTACCACTGCCGTGGTAGGATCGGGGACCATCAACATGTCGCTTTCTTCAATGCTACGAAAACCTCTGAGGCTCGATCCATCAAAGGGTACTCCGTGACTAAAGGTCTCCTCGTCAATTTCACTAATCGGCAACGTCACGTGATGCCAAGTTCCTGGCAAGTCCACGATGTGGAAATCGACCATCTCGATATTCTTCTCTCGAATGAGACGCAAGACATCTTCAGATTTCACACGAATCCTCCTCGATTTTTAACAAAATTCCCCAAGAACCCTGGGGCATACCGCAAACTTATCGTTCATATAGCCATTATATGTAGGGGTTTGGTATCATGTCAACAAAGTATGTAAGCTTTCACAAAAATACCTTACACTCTTACCACTCTGTTCTCAGCATGCCAATTTTCCGCGATACTCATGCGAAAACGATCAAAGAGGCCCAAGTCTTCGGCTCGAGCCTCTTTGATCGGATATGTTAAAAAGCCCTAGATGTGATACTTGCTCAAACGGCCGTTAATTTCGGGCCAGTCTACATTCTTCATGAAAGCATCCAAATAAGGTGCTCGCTTCACTCCATAGTCAATGCCATACGCGTGCTCATACACGTCCAAAATCAGGAGTGGATAAGCTCCCCAGGGCACGCCCATGTTGTGCGAATCTTGTCCGTAAATGTGCAACTTTTCATCGTCCAGGTCATACGCTAGAACCACCCATCCGCGCACCGCTAAACCGGTCGCTTTAAACTCCGTCTCGAATTTTTGATAGGATCCGAAATCCCGATCAATTAACTCTCGAATTCGTCCTTGGGCTTCCCCGCCTTTGCCCCCAAGGTTGTCGAAGTACCACTCGTGCAACTTGGATCCGTTAAGACAAAAGGTTTCTTCTGTCTTTAACCCACGTAATTCGCTATACGATTGGTTGGCTGCCGCAAAGTCTACGGTATCCATCTTGCGACGAATCTCGTTTAACTTGTTCACGTAACCCTTGTACAAAATCCCATAATGTTGGTCAATCTCTTCTTTGCTGATGCCGTCCATGGTAAGACAACTGTTCTTCAAATCGTGAACCTTGCGCTCTTCCGCCATTGGTTATACCCCTCCTATGTATAGAGAATCTCAAGACGCTACCCGTTCAGTATACCAAATCTAGGATTTTCGCGACAGGGCTCACACCACGCGACGACCAACACCCGATCCAATCACACGTGTGTGGCTTTGATGCGACATCGTGCCAAGAGTTTCACCACTACGGGAAACAGGCGATGGTCCGCCAATGGCGGCGCGAAACGTCGGGATAATACGGCCGCCGCCATCATGCGTATCGAGATAAAGTCGCCAACCACGCTGGCCTCTTCACGCAAAAGGGGCCATAATTCCCCCACCGATCCACCCAATCCCTGCGCCATCGCGAACGCGGTTTCGCTGTCTCCGCGGTCAATGGCACTCCACAACTCCTCTACTGCCAACGGTTGATGGACGGTCGGGAGTGCGGGTTGGGCCCTCATTTTATGACCGACGGCAAAAAACGCCGTAAGACCCCATCCCCAGGCTGACCACACCAAACGTCGCTCTTCGGCTGGGGAGTGTTGCGCCATCGACAATCTCATGACGTCTATCGCTCCAAGAACATGTCGTGATAAAAAATCCAAGCTACTGGGATTCGCGTCACTCAGGGCCTCGAGTAGCAAATAGCTTGCGAACCACCGCAAATCTGCGGTCTTCAAACCAGAGGACACGTCAGCGAATCGTTGCAAGAGATCTTGAATCTGACTCTCTTCAAAATATTCTTGGACTGACGGCTTCCCAGTATGGCTGTTTGCTTCGCGCAATGACTCCTCAAATATACCGCGGAAATATCGCTCGTAATCTAACGGTCGGGTGAGGTGCGATTCTTCGACGGCCCACCCAATCAGTCCGCGACCCGTAACCATATTTTTTTCCATCGCTTGCCAACGTGACGCTAGGCGGACTAGGGCCCACGGCTCCTCTCCAGCCCAATACGAAGCCAGGCTAAGACTCACTCGCCACAATGAGGGCAACCCGGTCCCTATATCATGCTGCAGTGGATACTTCACCACCCGATCCAACAATCCTGATAGCCCTTCGCGCTCAAGAACTAACTTGGTCTCCCAGTCTGCGACATCAGGGCGATGGGTGCCCCAGGCGTGCTCAAGACCCCGGGATTCTTGGGTAGGATAGGGGTTGATCAACAAGCGACTTCGCCGCTCCAATAGACGGGCCAGGACCCTATCGACAATCATCCACCCCGTCTCCATGGGATGTTGAACCAAATTTTCCGTCAGGATCCCAAAATCTACGATATCGGTTAAATACGCCTCGGATTCGGATTCACGGGGCAACACCACCCAACGCCATAATATCCTTACAAATTCGGTATAAGGCAACGCACGACCGCGCCACTCAGCGATCCACGTCGTGCGATTTTTTTCCTCCAATTGATTCAGTTCATCCAAGATTTGGGGCCCAAGTGCTCGCCACGTTTCATCCCATTTCATTTGACGGTACTTCCCTCCCGACGGTGATCATCTCAAAACTCATTTTACCGGAGTATGGAGCGAAGTCCGAAATATTAAGAAGGATAGCGGATACTCTAGACAGTGGGACCGCTTCGGGGCACAATATCCGAAGAAGACTCGTGAGATCATTAAGGAGGAATTTAGATTGTCATTTCTTCGCTCGTGGGGTTACGCCCAGGACCGTCCGATTACATCCTATCAAGAACAACGTCTGAATGAGTTGGTAGACCGTTATCACGCGGTCCAAACGGTTAACTTTGTCGATGAGTTAGATGTTACTAAGGCTATTCTTGGACGCGAGGTGCCGTTTAGCCAACTTAATGTTGGGGAGGCCAATCGCGTAGCGGCTCATCTCAACGTTCGGATAGCGCTCTATACCTACTTCGAATCCAGTCTTCCCCCGAAAAAACTAGCCTTTGACCATGAGACCGATTGGCTTACTGCCGACCGCCCTCTACTTAACCGCGTGATTGCCCGCGCAGGATGGGACACCGGAGAATATTTCATGTCGCCCCATCCCTTAGACAAGACAGGCAACCGCTAATGGACGCCGCGCGCATCTTGGTCGTCGACGACGAGCGGTCCATTCGCGAAATGCTGGACATGGGGCTTAGACATCGGGGTTTTGTGGTGCAAACGTGTGCCGACGCCGAACAAGCTTTGGCATCTTTGGCACAATTCACCCCGCACGCCGCCATAGTCGATGTGATGCTGCCGGGTGACAATGGGTTCCAACTGAGCCGGCGCCTGCGGCAAGATCCCGACCTTTACATCCTGATGTTGACCGCACGCGACGCGGTCTCGGATCGGGTTCAGGGCCTTGAAGGAGGGGCCGACGACTACTTAATTAAGCCTTTCGATTTTGACGAATTGGTGGCCAGACTGCGCGCGGGTTTACGTCGTGTGCATCGTGACGACACAACACTGTGGCAGTATGAAGACCTTTCAATGGATGACGCCAGCCACCGCGTGGTCCGCGGGTCCACGCCTATAACCCTTACTGCAAAAGAATATGAACTGTTGAGATACCTCATGCTAAATCCGGGTCTTGTCTTGTCCAAGACCCAAATTTTACAGCATGTATGGGGTTATGATTATATCGGCGACGACAATCTGGTTGAAGTCCATATCTCTTCCCTGAGAGATAAAGTCGGAGACCGCGATAAGACTCTCATCCAAACGGTGCGTGGGTTTGGATATCGCTTGGGCGTCTAATGTCCCAAAACCGCAGGACATTGACCGATCAACTGATTGGTCGTCAAGTGCTCTTGCTGGCCGTATTAGTGATCGTTATCGCCGCGAGTCAGTACATCATCTTGCGGGCGGTGTTGTACTCATCGGAAGCCCGAACCTTGCACCAAGAGATGGCTGTGCTGGCCCCCCTCATTCACCATGACCTGCTTCACCGTGGCCCCCCGAAATTTCAATCTTTAGCCAGTCTTCTAAGCGCTCGGTTGACGGCATCTGGCATCAACCTCATTATCGCAGATAGCACGGGACAGTTGGTCTCCACATCATCGCGCCTTATAAGCCCCACGCCCCCTCCAATCGTAGCCGGACACTACTTTCTCTGGCACGGATATCTGGTGGTGAGCGCACGTTTAGGCGATCCTCATTTCACAGATGGACGCCTCTGGCTCTTAACCCATCTAGAACCGATGCACGAAATTCTAATGCGTGATCTCTATCTTGTCGTCGCTCTAGGAGCCCTCACTCTGGCGGTCACCGCATTGGCTGGCTCCGTATTGGTGCGCCGGAGCCTTCAGCCATTGGAAGCCATCCGTGCTGCCACTGCGCGCATCGCCGGAGGGGAAATTGGTCACACCACAACTTTGAGTGATGCACCGCTGGAACTCCAAGATGTGAGCGATGCCATCAACACCATGTCGTTATCGATTAAAGACCTGTTCGACCAGGAAAAATTACTCGCCGAACAAATGCGAAGGTTTGTTGCGGATGCCTCACACGAACTGCGAACTCCCCTCACTGCCATCAATGGTTTCCTCTCAATTCTGAGCAATACGGAACTTAGCCCCGAAGAAGAAGCGCAGGGACTTGCGACCATTCAACGAGAAAGTCAGCGGATGGGTCGGTTGGTGAATCAACTCTTAACCCTGTCCCGCATCGACACGGCTCCCACAACGGCCATTGCCCCGGTTCCACTCAATCTAGAGGAATGGTTGACAGCCGTCACGCCCGTTCTAACCAGCGTGGCACAGCCTCATCCCCTTACGTTCAGCACGGAGTCGATTTCCGTCGTAGCCGACCCTGACCGGCTTACGGAAATTGCCTTGAACCTGGTCGAAAATGCCGCCCGTTACTCTCCGCCTGATATGCCCATTGAGGTCCGCTTGTATCGCCACGAGGACAGCGCGGTCTTAGAAATCGGTGATCGGGGCCCCGGCATCCTTTCCGAAGATATTCCCCATTTGTTTGAGCGCTTTTACCGTAGTGATCGGGCCCGCACCTCCACCTCGGGAGGTACGGGGCTTGGTCTTTCTATCGTCGATGCCTTAGTTAAAGCCCATGGTGGACGGGTTGACGTAAGCATTCGGACGGCGCCTGAACACGGAACCCTGATGCGGGTCTTGTTGCCACTTAAGCCAATTTTGAGCCAAAATTCACCGTAACTTTAGCATTATTTGGGATGAGCTTCAGGTCCATGCGGCACAATATCTTAGGGTCCACGGACCCCAAATCCAAGGAGGTAATCTGAATGAAGAAAGCGACTCTGGTCTCGCTGGTGGCAAGCATCGTCGCAACCGGCATGCTCGCCGTTGGGGCGACCACATTTGCGGCGTCCCCGGCGCCAAGCAGTCATCCTCAGAGCACCCTGTCACATTCCAAGTCTCATGGCCATCGGAAGATGATGCACCATCGGGGACGCATTACCGCTATCACCTCGACCACCGTGACCGTCAGATATCACGGCCACCGCACCCATACTTTTGACCTCAATCAGGTCACGGTGCGCGCTTTAGCCTATCCCGTTTCGGCCTCGCTCCTGCAAGTTGGGGCACCCGTGGTAGCCTATCAAAATCAAGTGGTTCTGCTTCCCGTGGCACGCGGCACGCTGACAGCCGCGAGCAATGGAAGCTGGACTCTAACCACGCCAAAAAAGCAAACGCTCACTCTAGCCAAGACCCCTTCGACCTTACTCGGAGTATCCAGCGTAACTAACGGGGCCAAAGTGATGGCCTTTGGGAAACGGTCGGGAACAACCCTAACCGCAACCGCGTTGGCGGCCCCGCCTGCGCATGTGCGTGCCACCGTGGTTTCCAATCAAAATGGGATTGTCACCGTCAAGACCCCTAAGGCAACGTCCGTAACACTCACCGCAGCTAAACTACCCATGTCTAAGTGGGTGGGCAAACTCAAAGTCGGGCGTCACGTGATATTGGTGCTCGACCCCGTTACCAATACGCCGTTGGCTGTCCTGCCCGTATCCCATCGACCATATCAACGTTTGACTCGATTCGCGGTCGGGAAATTAACTTCGGCGTCTACCGGCAACTTCGTGGTGACCACTAGTTTGGGCACAGAGACCATCCCATTAACTGGCAAGACCGTTAAGGTCATCTGGCCACATCACCCGTCTGCAACGCTAAGCCAGGTTCCTCAGGGGACCCCGGTTATGGTGCATGAAGCGGGACCCACGTCGCTCATCGTGCGCGTATTCTAAAAGGACCCCATCCTCACTGGAAGAAAAGCAGCAGAGGACCCTTCCCTGCTGCTTTTCTTTTCCTGCTTTATCGAGTGTCCTCGCATCGCGTTGATCTTAACTTATGATTCGGTGCGCCAAGATAAACTGACCGTTTCGAGCCGGTGTATTCGCGGGTTTTGACTCATTTGTTTGAATGTATCTCACCGACCGAAACGGTGACCATCGACGCCCCCGTCTATTAGGGGGTAAACGGGGGAGCGAGCATGTGGCACAGCGTACCGAGCACAAGGGGGTAGCCGTTCTTCACAATCTTCCTTAATCGCCACTTGAATGGCTGCTGGATCCAGGGGTTCCTGCAAAAGATGTGCGCGTCAGAGGTCCATCACGAGGCGATCTCAGGCATCCGCGCTTGGGGAGGCTAAGCATCAAGGACCTTTAGTACAGGGGAGATTTCGCTCCATCGATGCTGAATCGCTAGCAGCATGGCCCACTTCACTCATAATTTTGCCGTCCATGGTTCGGGATCGGATCGCACGATTTCTAACCAGTACCATGCTGTGGAATAGTCTTGCGATTGCCCGCAATCGCCATGACCATGGGCCATCGCCGCCGGAGGTATGGGGACAGCGTCTGTGGGTTTGGCCAAATCGCTGTAGCGACTCCCAAGCCTCCGCCCGCGACTCTTGCCAGGCCACACGACTGGGGGAGGATACACCCCTGCGGTTAGGTAGAGCGATGACGGCTTGACTTAGAGGGAACCGGATGCCACCCAGAACGGGTTCGTGATCGGCCTGTCGACGAGTACACAGGTACGCTAATTCTGGCAGGTCCCATCGGGAGATCGAGTCCAGATGCCGACTAAACTGGTCGCCTTTGACCACACCATACGACCGACTGGATGGCCGGTGCCCCAATGATGGCGCTGGTTCCATCTAGAATTTGGTCTAACATCGCCAAAGCCGTTAACACCTGGTTCATCAAAAGACACCTCCCCAGTCTTGATTAGACATCCTGCAATGTTTGGGAAATAACGGTAACCTTTCGTAGCCATTGCCAAGGCCGCTAAAAATTGGCCATGGAGACTCCGTGAAAACGTGGGTATTCCGGCAATATCCGGTGATACTAATCCCATGTCGATCTCATGGAGGTGACAAAAATGGCTCGTGGTAGCAACACAGGAAATCGCGCACTAGTGCAAGGCGCGACCCGTGCGCTAGACCAATTTAAGTACGAAGTCGCACGCGAACTCGGTCTACAAGGCGTCGAAGACGGATATTGGGGTGAGATCCCGTCCCGACAATGTGGGGCGGTCGGTGGTCACATGGTAAAGAAGATGATCGAAATGGCCGAGCAACAAATGGCCGGCCGTCGGTAAATCAGTACGCCCGGTTACCTAGGGATTACCGCGGATCCTCCGGGATACCGCGGTGATGCCCTGTCAGAGTTCAAGAATGACTTTTCCAAAAATACTTGACGTCTCTAGGTGTTCGTGTGCCTGGTCGGCCTGCTCCAAGGGAAAAGTGTGGTCAATCACCGGAACGAGTTCACCGCGAGCAAACAGCGGCAAGATACGGGGTAAGATCGCACTGCTACCGAGATAAGCGCCTATAATGCTTTGCCTACGACGAAACAGTTGGCCGAGTTCAAAGCTCACTAGCCCCCCGGTCGTAGAACCTACGGACACCACGACCCCGCCACGCCGCGTCGCGCCCAACGATTGTTCGAACGAAGCTTGCCCTAACGAATCGACGGTAATATCTACGCCTTGTTGTTGAGTGAGGTTCATGACTTCTGTCACGACATCATCTCCAGCATCCCAGCGGATAATTTCATCCGCCCCAAATTGGCGCAGACGGTCGACCTGTTTGAATCCTGAACGCACTACGGCAACCACTCTTAACCCACGTCGTTTGGCTAACTGTAACGTCGCTAGTCCCAAGGCTCCGTTAGCTGCCCATAGCAAAAGGGTCATCCCTGGCTGGACTTCGGCTTTTTGCAAGAAATCTTCAGCCGTGATGAAGGGTACGCCCACCGACGCTGCCTCTGCAAAGGTCAGTCCGCTTGGCATAGGAACCACATTCGATTGCGGTACTACAGCATATTCCGCATAAGTGCCGTCGAAAATTTTAAATTTGGCGCAACTCGGCTGCTGCCCGGCCAAACAAAAACGGCAGGATCCACAGGCCAACCCCGGATTCAACACCACACGTTGTCCCACCTGAATGCCGACAACCCCATCTCCCACCGCTTCGATTTCGCCGGCACCATCGCTGCCTAAAATTCTAGGGCTTGGAAAGCCTCCAAAGGCCCCTTGCCGTACCCAAATATCTCGATGGTTGACGCCGGCTGCTCGCAGCCGGATGAGTACTTCGCCGCACCCAGGTACAGGCGTGGCCACCTCTTCGTATTGTAAAACCGTGGCTACTCCCGGTTCGTGAACCTGTACCGCACGCATGCCATCCTCCACCTTCCTGATTGGATAAATTTACCTAATCACACTGTAGCAGATTGCCCCTATGATGTCATCGCCACTCTACCCAAGCAAGAGACCATGCGATCGACCGCGCCTGATGCCACAATCGGAGCGGCTGAAATCCCTGGGGGAATATGGGCCAATCCCAGTGTAACTGCTCTGGTTCTTGAATGAAGTCCAAGAAGTCTAATGCGAGCGGTAACCCGGTTACCTCGGTCGCCTGGGGATTTTTCCACAAGGTCTGGGCGTAGCCGGCGAAGACTTCTATGGGCCAAGATCCCCGCTCGCACGGCACCATGGCCGGAAGGCGACCCGTCTCACCAATTTCTCGGACCAACCACCGACTCGCATCATGCACCACTCGAGTTGGCACCGCATCGTAAGGTAGTGCCGTTTTGAGGCTAGGGGCCCAATCTTCCGGAGGTAATATGGCTGGAATCCTTTCCGTAGCTTGGTGGTTTTGGTCAATCGCGCGGGCCAGCAGATAGACTGTTTGTGCTGCCGACAACGAGACCCCATCCACGCGCAAGGGCCCTAGCCTTCGATTAAGATAAGGTTTCCAACGTTCGAGTTGAACCTGACGGTCACCAAGGGGGATCACGCGACTTCGCAACGTGACGACATTGAGCCATTCTACATCGGACCGGCCAGCAATCGCCTGCAGGTATTCTCGATACGCATCTCGAGCGTGATTCTGCTCGGTCCGACTGCGCAGCGGCGCCGGTCGCAGCACATCCGCGGTTGCTCCGTGAGAGAAGTTGACGGCGTCCCAAAATTTGGTGGAAACCAGTTCCGTGGGATGCGCCATAATCATGAAAACCTTTCCCCCCGAATACTGCGTCGCGGCCTCATCAATGGCTTCAAGCGCTTCGTTAAGATTATCTGGAAACTTTAGTAAAAATGGTCGCGGTGTCATCACCGGCGGCGAAAGATGGAGAACCGATCCTAACCATACCGGTTCATCCAAAGCGACAATATAGCTGTTCCACGCATCACTAAAAAACGTGTCCATTCCCAATTGCGGCAGGGCCTCAACCGCAGCAGGCACCCAATTGGCACCAGGCTGGGTAAAATAAACCGGGGGTCGAATAGCGTCCGCCACCATCTTCACACCGATTTTTTCACGTTCCACGAAGGCTTGGATGCCTTCCCGATATGACAGGTGTTGAAGTTCCTCCGCAATCGTCGGATGCTCCGAGTGGCTCCAAGAGTGAAACCCCAGGGCCGGTTCGTTGCGGAGCGCATCGAGGATCCGATGATATCCGCCTTGGACTAACGCCTCGGCCTTTTTCCCCACAATGCCATAAGACCCAGCGATCCCGGCTCCTTGCATGGCGTCAACAATGGATCCTAGGGCATCGTGAGATTCCACCGTCAGATAATCTTCGACATCATAGCGTACAAGACCAATCGCCTTCATCGCCGACAGCCAGGCGCCATGGCGAGCAACTGTTGGTAAAGCTCGTCATAATCTTGGGCTTCTCGCGTAAGAGAATGGCGAGCCAAAATACAATTCCGGGCTGTAGTGCGAATGGCTCTCATCGTTTTATCGGATTCTAGTGCTCGCGATAGCTGTGACACGAATTCGTCGGGAGTTTCAAATAAGAGGCCATTGACACCATCTTGAACCAAATAGCGGTTCCCTGCGATATTGCTGCAAAGCACCAACGACCCACAGGATAATGCCTCCATGAGCGCGTTGGACACCCCTTCGACGGCCGACGTGTTTAGCGTCACGTCCGCGCTGTTATACCAGGCCACCATGTCTTCTTTGGGTACTTCGCCCAAGAGGTGTACCCAAGCACGCGTTTTGGCACGCTCGCGCACCAACTCCCATTCGCCAATGTGGCGTGCCGGACCCGCCACTGCCAAGTGAATATCCGCTCCCGTCGCGTTGCGGGTTGCCTCGACCAATTCTACCGCCCATGCCGAGCGTTTCACGGGTCGGACCCCGCCCGCCAAGAGCACTAAGGGATGGGGAAATTCTTTGGATACAGGCTCTGGTCGGAACACGTCCTCATCGACTGAGGGGGGCACCACATGGATGCGATCGGCCCAACTGGGCATATCCTGTAGAATCCGGTCGCGAGCATCTTCGGTAAACACGACTTGTGCCGCTACGGGCTCGAGTGCCTGGGCAATTGGGCGATAATCCTGCACCCAGTCTTGCCACAGATCCGTTCCTGTCCATGTCAACACCATTCGGCGTGGATCCACCCCGGCCTTGACCAATGCCACACCGACACGGTTAGCGTTCCATCCATGATACACGTCAAACGAGGCCAAATGCTCGTGATATAACTCCACCACACTGGCGATGCCTTCGTTTTGTAGTCCCGTTTGTAGCCGCCGCGCTGAAATGCTATTGCCTCCGGTAGGCGGCGTATCCGCCGGAATAATTAGTCCAACCTGCATGTCTCGTCCCTTTCGTCCCTCATCTCATAAATCTGTCACGGGCACTGAGAGTGTCTAGTGATAATAATACAACATTTGCCGCGATCACAATGGCCACCTGTCTTGAAGACGCCCTGCCACATCTCCATGGCGGTGTGTCTGAACGTTGCCATGTCTATATATAGCACATGGCCTCATTATAGGGTCCAATATTGACCACTAAATGATACGGGGTCGGGTCGACTAAATTCGATCATGTGGTTAAGCCCAAAGTTCGGCACGAAAACAACGTGCGTCCTTTGTCTGGTTTTGGGTGTCACCGAACGTCGCTTGGTGCCATTCGCTGTACGATACGGGGACCAATGATCGGATGTGACAAAACTTCTTCGGGTAGGTAGAGCCGCCTCACCATCTGGCGTTCACGTGCGATGGCACTGATGGGTTTTGACAGTCGAGACATCTCAATCAATTGAGCCTTTTCGTCATCCCACAAGAATAAGGCCCCTTCCTTTCCGGAAGTACCTTCCCCGCCTACATAATAATCATAATAGACTGTGCCCGTTTCGTCGACTACACAATAATATTGCGGGTCGAAGCCAAGCGACGCGACATCTTGCCCAATGTCAAAAACGGCCTTGAGATTAGATGTGGGGTACTCCAGATATTTAAACAAATGACGGCCCATCCACCGGCGGCACAAATCGCTCAAAACTACGTCCGTCGCAGAAGACCAGACGTTGAACGCATTCGTTAGCACGTTGTCATCGATCGCCAAATAGTCCTCCAGGCTCATCTCACTCTGTTCCCGCAGAAGCCTTCTAAGGGCAGGATGCGGCATGAATAAAGATTCGTGAATCAATTTGGCGCGTTCTAAGATCATGCGTAAGATAACCTCTGCCGATCGATTCACGGGATGAAAGTATACCTGCCAGTACATAAAGTAGCGGGCTAACAAGTATGCCTCCACGGTATGTAATCCAGACTTACGCACCACGATCTTGTCTTCTTTCGGCAGCATGACGCGAATAATCCGCGCGAGATCAAACTTGCCGTAATCCACCCCGGTAAATATCGAATCGCGCATCAAATAATCGAGGCGGTCCGCATCAAGTTGTCCACTTACAAGAGAAACCACGAGGGGATTAGGATATCGCTTGCCAATCACATCCGCCACATGCTGTGCGAAGCCTGGGTACACCTCATTGAGCACCTGATGGACTTCCGTTGTAGGGTCTAGGATGATACGCTCGCTCCATCGCTCGTGCCGCATCCCGATCACCGGTTCCAGTGCATGAGAATACGCGGCATGCCCCACGTCGTGCAAGAGTCCACTCACCATGGCCAGGCGATCGAGATGATGAGGCCAGGCGTAGTTGTTCCGCTCGAATGCCAAAAGAATTTGCCGAATCACCTCATAGACGCCGAGAGAATGAGAAAACCGCGTATGATCTCCCCCCGGATACGTCACCGATGCCGTTCCTAACTGCCGAATCCTTCGGAGTCGCTGCACTTCTTTGGTGTTAATTAGCGCCCAAATGACCGGATCGTGCACATATATGTATCCATGGACCGGATCCTTGAATACCTTCTCGTCTTCAGACATAGAAGCGGATGGCATGGTCGTCCCCCTTTGGTGATAGCAACCCAAATTCCCATTGCGTCCTTGTGGCGATTCGCCACGCTACGGAGAAAATCCTTGTCCATCGAGAAAAAACCCTCTGGAACAGACCATTAAGATGCACCCCCATTTAAATGTTATGATAAATCCATCTGGAGAAGGTTTGTTTTCCCAGATTCGAGGAATCCTACCCTATCGTAACAACTGAAAGGATGGCCGTCGGTAATGCGTATCGACTCTCACTATTTACAAGGCGCCTTAGAAGAACTCGGTCACATTGGATCGCGTGCCGATCAACGGGGGTATTACCGACTTGCGTGGTCTCCTGATGAGCGGCACGCTCACTCGTGGTTTCGTGACCGACTTAAAGCTCTGGGTTTACGCGTGTGGACGGATGGTGCTGGTAATAGCTTTGGGCAATGGGATATTGGAGAAGGACCAGCGCTCGCCATCGGCTCCCACTTGGATTCCGTACCGTCGGGCGGCAACTATGATGGGGGGCTTGGTGTCCTCTCGGCTCTCGCCGCGATAAAGGCTCTACAGGATAGCGGATTCCGACCCACGCGTCCCATTCGGATCACGGCCTTTACCGATGAAGAGGGCCCACGATTTGGCACAGGACTTTTGGGCTCGAAAGCCGTGGCCGGCCTCCTGGACTTTGATCAGTGTAAAAATGCCCACGACGATAAAGGACGGTCTTTGGCCGAAGCCATGGCAGAGTACGGCTTCTCCATCGATAACCTCCCATCCGTAAAAGCCACACTCCCCGACTTTTATGGATATCTAGAGCTTCATATTGAACAAGGCCCTCGTCTCGAAAACAGCGGGGTCGATATTGGCGTAGTGACGGACATCACGGGCATCGCCCAGATTCTCGTGACGTTTTTTGGCGTGGCGAATCATGCGGGCACCACTCCCAAAGAGGACCGCCATAGTGCGCTGTTGGCGGCATCCCGTTTTATATTGGCTCTGGAGGATTTTATTGCCCAAGAGCCTCAGATAGTCGGCAACGTTGGTTCTATCGAAGTCAGCCCCAACGCCGCCAACGTCATCCCGAGCCAAGCCAAGCTTCGCATCGATGTCCGATCTCCTAACGAACACGCGTTGTATCGGGCGGTAGCATGGATCCGAGAGCACGCCGCTCTCAGGGACCCGGATGCCACGGTGTCCGTCTATCACCAGGTTTCCCCGGCTCATATGCATACGGCATGGTTGCCCGTTATTGAAAACGCAGCGGAAGGCTTAGGGTTCTCCCACACACGACTCGTATCGTGGGCCGGCCATGATGCCGGCATCTTAGCCCACGTCATCCCCGCCGCCATGCTGTTTGTCCCCAGCCACCGAGGCATCAGCCATGCTCCAGAAGAGTGGACGGCTTTCGATGATGTGTTACAAGGCGCGGAAGTGCTCGCCGAAACCGCGAAGCAACTGGCCGGAATGGGGGAGGTCCACCGACCATGATGACTCTATACGTCCCGTCCATGAGCTACTTTGATGGCAAGATGCACCGCGGCATCGGATTTGTCGTTGACGAGTCAGGTCGCATCCATGACCGCGGGTTCGTGGACTCTATGCGGCAGCAGTATCCCGACATCGCGCTGGAAGAATGGCCCCAACGCCTCCTGTTGCCGGGTGGAGTCAATACGCATAATCACGGATTTCAAGTCTTGATGCGAGGAATGGGCGAAGATGATACGTTCATGGGCTGGCGTAGCCATGTGTTGTATCCCATATCTCAAAACCTCTCTCGTGATGAGATCTATCAATCGGCCCTCTTGGCGTACTGGGATATGCTTCGCCACGGCGTCACGACCGTTGCCGACTTCTTCTATCTTAATGACCAAGGGCTCGAAAATGCGATGGTCATTGCCGAAGCTGCTCGGGAAATCGGTATTCGACTTGCTCTAGCTCGTACATTTTACGACTGGGAAGGTGCGCCGAGTCGATACCGGGAGACCCCGCGTGAAGCGCGAGCCAATACCCTGGCGTTGGCGGGGGCACTACGTAAGCATTCCCTCGTTACGGTACAAGTTGCCCCACACAGTCCTCACGGAGCGTCAGCCGCCATGATCGAGTCGGCGGTCACCACCGCACACGAATTAGACACCCGGTTACATGTCCATGTCGCCGAAGGAGAATACGAGCGGATGACGGTGTTGAAACAGACGGGAAAAACGCCCATTGCTTACCTCGACGATTTGGGTGCCTTAACGCCAAAAACCTTGGCCATTCACGCCGTCTGGGTTGACGACCAGGATCTCGAGCATTTGAAGGCTTCAGGGGCAACTGTCGTACATAATCCGTCCTCCAACATGATCCTCGGGGACGGTATCGCTCCCATCGTGACCATGTTGGCACAGGGCATCCCCGTGGCACTTGGTACCGACGGAGGTTGCACGAATGACCGCCATAGTATCTTTGATGATATGCGACAAGCCGCCCTGCTTCAAAAAGTCGCCCATCACAATGGGCACATCATTAATGCGAAGGCCGTTTTCGATATGGGGACAAAAGTTGGCAGCAAGGCGCTCGGGGTAAATTCGGGAACGTTAGCCATCGGGGAATGGTTCGACGCGGTGACGCTAGATCTTGATGATCCATCATTACTGCCCGGCCCACCCAATATTGCTCATGTGGTGTATGCACTCTCCCCTACCGCCATCGACGGGGTGTTTGTGGCAGGCAGGCGTGTCATTGAAAATGGACGTCCCACCCGCTTTTCACCCGAGATGCTCCTAAAATGGGCCCGGGAAGCCAAACCGATGCGCATGCCTTAATAACTTCTAAAGAGACCGGAGCGCACCCGACCATGGTCCCGTCCCCTTATTACGTACGCCATTTCTCCTCATAAACTCCAGAATCAGGTTTTGGAGATACCGTTTTACCTCTGTCAATGATACAATAAGGCTGTCCGGGTAGACTGACGACGAAATCCTCCGCATTGAGGTAAACGATGCCGCGAGACATCCGTCTCACGAAAATTCTGGGTTTACTGCCCAATGTCGCGGTGCAGTGGCAACCGACCCGTGAATGCCACCACCACTTTTATACCTGTAGCCCATCACCTTTGCCCTTTCCCTCATTTCGATCGTTTACCCGGACCTCCTATAACTTTATAGAAAGGATCCCCCCCTATGACAATGGGACAGCTTCGCCGAGATATCGCTCGACGAGATAAATATCGCATACAATTACAGGACCAATTGGTTCGCGATGCCGTAACCCTGGCGGGAACAGAACCTCCCCCATTCGATCCCGAACTGCGGAACGATGAGATTTTGGCCGAACTTAACCAATCGCTTACGAATAAACAAGAACTCATGACATCGAACGTGACCACCATGATTACGGTGGATCACGAGACGCTTAGCGTGTATCAAGCCCGGATCAAGGCCGAGGCGCTGCGTCAATTAGCAAACATCTGGGATTCAGTAGCCAAGGACGGGGTGTCTTCGACCCACCATCCGTGGATGGCGATGGGTCAGCGAGAGTCCATTCCGGCAGTACGCCAGGTATCTATCACGGTGGCACGAGAACATGCCACTCGTTTCGCTGCTTGGGCGGACCGATTATCTGACGCCATTGAGAGTGCCAATTGGCGGACAGAGTCAGGATCCCCCCAAGGCTAATGGGTGGACGGGTGATCTTCCTGAGACTCCGAGGGCGGTGGATCGTGATGCCCGAGGCGTCTCTTTTCTCGCACCCGATCTCTAGGCTGTTGTGTAAGCCTCGGCGAGGCATCACGGGACAATGGCATACCCTATTTCAAGCGTCTCTCTAAGCTGTTATTGGCGTGGGGGTTTTGGCCCACGGCGTTGGCGTCGCATCAGGGATATCGACATCCCGATACCAAATAGAACAATGAGGGCCCCGCCGTCATTAAAAAGGCCCAGGAGATGGTGCGATACCATATGACTTAGTCCAAACATAATGAGACCCACTGAGATGACGACAGATGCTCGTGACATTTTCCCAAGCCCCCCGAGCACAATCCCCAGAACGCCAATTGCGATTTCCAACCACCCAAACGCCAGTGAATTCACCCTCGTTGCCTCCAACCCTTTCGTTTGGTTTCATGGTATCCCGTCTTTTGCAGCAGTGCAACTAGGTAATACGGAGCACCTCGAGTGCCATGGTAACATATCATGACCTTGATTCGGCCCCGGCCAAAGAGGACGTGATAGGTAGTGTATTTGGATGCCACCAAAGCCAATCGCTCGCCGCGCAAGCGATCTACCATGTGGTGGGTGTTAGCCATTGGTCCCGGTGTTTTAGGATTAGCCGCCGACAACGATGCGGGTGGAATGGTGTCCTATTTGGTAACCGGAGCCGCCCATCACCTCTTGTGGTTTCTGGGAGCTGTAGTGGGGATGGTCCCCATCACCTATACCATCCAAGAGTTGGCATTACGGGTCGCCGTTGCGACCCAAAAACCCTATAGCCAATTACTACGTGCCAAATTTGGGAGCGTCGGTGCCACCATCAATGGGACGGTGCTCCATTTCCTTAATGGCCTCATTTTGGTGACCGAGTTCCTCGGGATGACGTCAGCCTTGAATCTCATCGGTTTACCTTGGGGGGTTGGGCTGTTTCTTTCCTGGGTGCTGGTGCTTGCCGTCACGTCGTATCGCCACTATCCCGGGCTCGAGCGTCTATTACTGGTTCTCGCGATTTTTAATTTAGCCTTTATTCCCGCCCTGTTGTACCTCCAACCCGCCCCTCATGCCTGGGCCATTGCATTGGGTCAAGGAATCTCCTCTCCGATATTTTTTCTTTTGTTGTCTTTGGCCGGTAACGCCATCGCTCCATGGATGATCTATTGGCAACAGAATGCCGTGTGGTCTGGCAGCGTCACTTCTTTGGACCTGGGAAAAAAAGATATCCGTATCGGAATCATGGCCCAAGTCACCATGGCGATCATTGTCATGCTGATTGGGGCGCTCTCCCTAACCACGGGAAGTCCGATGATAAGCCCCTTGACCTGGTTGGAACAGGCCGCAGGTCCTACCGTTAGTCAGTTATTTGCCCTGGGGATTTTCGATGCGGGATTTCTAGCGGCTTGCACCATCTCTCTCTCATCCGCTTGGATGTTAAGCGAGGCTCTACATGGCACCCCTCCTCCTAAAGCCGTTACGCCTACGGGTGGGCGCTCGCGGTGGATCCACATGTTGACCCTTACCATCACCGCGGGGATTGTCCTGTGGCCCCACCTCGCGGTGGGTTCCATCGCCCTTTGGGCTCAGGCGTTAGGGGCTCTATGGATGCCCATCAGTCTCGGTATGCTCATTGTGGTTGCCCACGATTTGCACCTGATGGGCCCCCTGGTCCTTCGTCCTAGACAACAATGGTGGCTTTGGGCGATTGCTTCGCTGTTCGTGCTACTGGCCGCCGGGTCCTTTTTGTTCTGACCCCGCTTGCTCTAGAGACTCTAAACGGATACAGTTTGGGCAGAAGTATTCACCACGCGTTGGGGTATTTCGAGGACGGAGGACTATTCATGACTCAAGAGCTTGTCTTGCAGTATTTACGGTCCCATCATGATCAATATCTGGCGGATCTGACTGAATTCCTGTCCATTGCGAGCATTTCCTCTTTAACCCAACATCATCAAGATGTAAGGTCGGCGGCTTCCTGGCTGTGTGAGCGCCTGATAAAGGCCGGTATGACGAACGCCCATCTCGATGAAACACCAGGCAATCCCCTGGTGGTGGGCTCGATTATCGGGGATCCCCATCGCCCCACCATCCTCATTTATGGGCACTATGATGTTCAACCCGTCGACCCGCTCGAGAAGTGGGTACACCCCCCATTTGCTCCTGCGGTCGTGGATGACGTGTTGTATGCCCGCGGTTCTAGCGACGACAAAGGTCAAGTCTACATGCAACTGGTAGCACTCGAAGCGTGGTGGAAAACCGTTGGAACGCTACCGGTCAATGTGAAAGTGCTTTTCGAAGGAGAAGAGGAGATCGGTAGCATTCACCTCTCTCAATACATCGAAACCCACCAAAAAGATTTGCGCGCCGATTTTGCAGTGATTTCTGACACCCCAATGTTTGCCGCGGAAGTACCTGCTGTGTGTTATGGGCTAAGAGGGTTGGCCGCCTTAGAGATTTCTGTCACGGGTCCCTTCCAAGACCTGCATTCCGGCGTGTATGGAGGAACAGTCATGAATCCGGCGCATGCCCTAGCCTCATTAATTGCCTCACTCCATCGCCTTGATGGCACGGTCAACGTTGAGGGGTTTTATGACGGCGTCGAAGTGTTAACCGAGAAAGAAAGGGAAGCCTTCCAATCACTACCGTTCGATCACGACACCTTTTTAGACTCCATTGGTAGTCCGTCACTATTTGGAGACCCGCACTTCACTCCCTTAGAACGCATCTGGGCTCGACCCACCGTCGAAGTCAATGGCATATGGTCCGGCTTTATTGGCGAGGGACGAAAAACTATCGTTCCGGCAGAAGCCCATGCTAAAATCACGTGCCGCCTCGTACCTTATCAGGATCCGCAGCATGTGCTCGACGTCATAGAAGCCCATCTTAAATCCCACTGTCCCCAAGGGGTTCAGTTACAGATTCATCGTGGTGAAGGCGACCCAGGCACCAAGACACCGTTGGATCACCCGTCGGTCTTGGCCGCTGAACAAGCCATCGAAGACATTTATCACAAAAAGGCGGCCTACATTCGGATGGGTGGTTCGATTCCGGTCGTCGTAACCTTTCAGGAAGTGCTCCAGATGCCCACCCTTCTCCTGGGATTTGCGCTACCTGACGAAAATTTTCACGCCCCCAATGAGCACTTTCATTTAAACAACTTTTACCGGGGTGCCGAAACCTTAGCGCTCCTGTGGCACTATGTCAGTAAAAAGGATGGGCTTCAGTTCCGGGACTCCACCCGATAACGATAGACCGAGAAAGGATTCTGATGAACACCTTCGACATCGATAGTCTCTCCCGTGTCATTGCGAACTTAAGCCAGCACGACCCCCATCCCCTTCATGATGGAAATGGGTTTTCAGCGGTGACTCGAAGTGCCACCGTGCGTTTAATTGAGCATCTTGAATGCCTATTATTTCCAATGCAACATGCATGGTCGGATGCGGTCGAAGGCTCACGCCGCAATGCGCGATTAGAACTGTTAGGCGTGGTAACTTGGAATTTGGCGCATCAAATCCATCGGGCCAATCCCCATAGTTGCGAGGTCGGGATGACGGCATGCCCGCGGCTTTCCGAAGCTTTCGAGATGGCGTTGACATTTGTGCAAGATCTGCCGCTGATACTCCAGGGGCTTACGTTAGACCTGGATGCCGCCTTTAATGGCGATCCGGCCGCCCGCGATCGATACGAGATAATCTCTAGTTACCCGGGTCTCTACGCGGTGATGGTGTATCGGTTAGCCCATCGCCTATGGGAATATGAAGTCCCCTTATTGCCCCGGTTAATGACAGAGATTGCCCATAGTGAAACTGGGATTGATATCCACCCCGGTGCTCGCATTGGAACGAGTTTTTTCATCGATCACGGAACCGGGGTCGTCATCGGCGAAACCACTGAGGTAGGCAACCAAGTCACGCTCTACCAAGGGGTAACGCTGGGTGCTTTAAACTTTCCGCGTGATGAAGATGGACACATCATTCGTGGACAAAAACGCCATCCAACCATTGGTGATCGGGTGGTGATCTATTCCGGCGCCACGATTTTGGGCGGGACCACGATCATTGGCGAAGGGAGTGTGATCGGGGGTAACGTATGGCTCACCGAGAGTGTCCCCGCGTACTCCCGGGTCATCGCCCAACCGAAAATTCAACTAAAATCTGGCACGCCATAAGATGTTACAATAACCGTGAGATCCCGGATCTTTCTCATGGCGCGACACACAACATCTCGCCGCAGCATGAGAGTCCCTACACCGTTCAGAGGAGACACGATATGGAATCCATTCATGACAACAAACCGCCACTATCGCGGGATACCAGTAGCATTTTTTTGGATATGGTCATCTGGGGTGCTAAAGACCATGATGCCCAGGCCTTAACCACATTCATGGAGCGCCATGGACTTGGTGAACGATCCCAAACGGTCGTGTGGCTCAAGAAAATTACCGTACGGCTCAGTATGTGGCGAGGCCGCTATGTATCCTTGCTCTCCGAGTCGGAGTGGCAAGAAGCCGGTCGAGATATTGCCGCGTTTCTGTCCGACGTGAAAGAACATTATCGGCCCAAAACCATTGAATACGACACACGAGCATTCTCCGTCGGTTTAGCCAAAAAAGTCCGCCGACAAACACACCGAATCGAGGACATTCTCTCCTATCCGCCGAGTAAAAGTAGTCCCATCTGGTGGACCCTATCATGACCCTGGCCCCCAGCTTAGATAGCATAAAAGAGGCAAGAACTCGCCTTGAGGGAGTGATTCACCACACGCCCCTGCGGTCCACCCGCAGCGGGCCGGTACCTGAAGGAGCAGAGTTGCGCCTTAAACCAGAGAATCTCCAGGTGACCGGGTCATTTAAAATTCGGGGAGCCTACAATAAGATCGCGAGCGTGTATGACCATTTTCGCCAGGCTGGAAAGCCCTTGCCGGGAGTCGTGACCGCCTCATCTGGTAATCACGGGCAGGCAGTGGCTTGGGCTTCCCGGCACTTTGGCATCGCTGCACGGATCGTGGTCCCCGAGACGGCACCACAAGCCAAAATCCAAGCCATTTCCGGTTATGGGGCCGAAGTCGAGTTCTGCGGAACCACGAGCCAGGCTCGCCTGGATCGAGCGAAATTGGTTGCGGAGGAGCAGGGCTTCTTTTTTGTGCCTCCCTATGATGATGAATTGGTGATGTCCGGGCAAGGCACGATAGGTTTGGAAATTCTTCTCGAATGGCCTGACGTAGAGATGGTGGTCGTACCGATTGGTGGAGGGGGCCTAATCTCTGGAATTGCCACCGCCATAAAAGCCGTCAATCCCCAGGTTCAGGTCGTGGGTGTGGAAGCAGCGGGCGCTCCAAAAGCCTTTTTGTCGCGAAGTGAAGCCCGGCGGGTCGTGCTTGAGCACACCGAGACTATTGCCGATGGAATCAAAACCCTAAGCTTAGGACATCTCACCTATCCCATTGTGACGACTCTAGTGGACCACTTGGTGACGGTCTCTGATGAAGCCATCCTGGACGCGATGCGCTGGTTGTTATTCCGCCATAAGTTGCTAGTGGAACCTTCGGGAGCTGCAAGCGTGGCGGCCGTGTTGGGAGATTCGGAGCATCTGTTTTCAAACCGACGCATAGTCGCCGTGTTAAGCGGGGGCAACCTGGATCCCTCGCTCGTGCGATCGTTGTTATAAATCGTATGCCAGAATTTGCATAACAGATAACCCAAAGTGCCATGCTATCTCCCAGCATCTGACTGGGAGGCGAGTTATGAGCGCAGATCCACTTTGTGCCTGTGGGCAAGGAGCCACGGCCGAATGCTTAGATTGTTCGAGTCCCCTATGCGTCGAAGACATCTGTTCCGCTTGTCAACGATGCCAAAATGATTGTGTGTGTCACTTACGGTGGTGGGTCCCAGATTTCTTTCTTTAAACACCCTTAAACCAATGCCCACTTCATAAGAGCCCCTCGAAGGCCCCGACCTGGCTCTAGGTTCGGGACCTTTTTTCGCGTCGTACGAACACTGAATATGCTAGAGTATATGCGACGTTAAACCCTGAGGTGAGCTATGGCGATAATGTGGATGATTGCGCTGGCAGCAGCCGGCTTTCTAGCCGCCATCACCACCAACAGCATCGGTGTCGGAGGGGGACTTTTGGTAATGCCGTTGCTGGCCTTATGGTTTCCCGCTCGCCAAGTCGTATCGTTTAGCACTCCAATGTTTTTAGTTAATGCGTTGATTACGTTCTTCAATTATCGTAAGCATTGGAAAGTGCGTCGTGCTCTATGGACCCTCCCTTGGGTCCTCCTGGGCATCGTGGTTGGCGTCCATTTTCTCGTGGTGGTCTCCGGCCATGGATTAGACTGGATCATTGCCATTATCGCGCTAGTTTTTGTGAGTTATGAGATCTATCAACGAATTAGCGGTCATCGTATTTCTGGGTTAGCCCCCTGGTTAAGTGGTCCGGTCGGGATTCTGGCTGGGGGAGTTAGCGCCTTATCGAACATTGGCGGCACGCTCCTCTCGCTTTTCGTGCTGAGCCCCGATGTCAGTCCCGAAGGATTCATTGGCAGCTTGGCCTTGCTCTACGTCATTATGACCGGTGCCAAATTTGGCCTCTTTTGGGCCCGTCACTTGCTTGGGTGGCAAACCTTATTGTGGTCACTGCCGTCGATTCCCGCCATCATCATGGGTGCCTGGACGGGAAAGGCTCTACATCGCCGGATCCGCCCGGAAATATTTCGTCCCCTGGTGATTGGTGTCATTCTGCTGTCAAGCGTGCTCCTTATTGTGACGCCCGGATAAGCCCGTAATTGAGACCTTCCCAGCGGGCAGACGCGGTCCAATAAAAGGTGAATTCGATGGCATCACTGGCGTCGACCTCCACGTCAATCCAGAATCCCCCGAGTGCGTTGGATACTGCCACGGCCTCGCTGTGGGTAACCCATCCATCGCTGGTCCACAATACCCGAGCCGGCGCATCCACAACAATCCGCACCACATGATCCCCTTCGCGCCAATGGCGTCGACGATGGTTAAAACGCCAGATTACGACCCCGCGATACGGGTCGGATCCGTTTCGATATCGCTTCTGGACTGGGTCATAGCACTCAAAGCCCACCTGATCTTCAAAACTCCGGAGCAACTTGATAAACTCACTATGCGCCCAGACTAACGGAGCGGCCGAGCCGGTCGGACGCCCGAATTGAAGTCCTGCTTCGGGAATGTCTGGGGCATCCCAGACCTGTTCGGGAATCATGCCTCCCGCTGTGGCGCTCCCTGCCATGACCTGAAGATACGGTGCGGTGTCTTCTCCGAGAGCCAGCGCATAATGCCCTCGTTCCCCAGATAATAAGGGCCAGGCCCGACCGATCCCAGAGCCTTGATAGGGTTCCCCTCCGGGCCCCTCGCCATAGCCATCTCCGTTATAGCGATGCCATAGGGGCCCGAACGGTCCCTCAATTTTCAAGGCAGCATCGTAGGCAGCTACCGAGGCTTGGATATGTGGATCCTGCGCGCTTTTGATTCCGTAGCGCACGAGTTCGAGAAATCCTCCATCAATGACGGCACGTTCGTCAATCCAATCCAAATGTGCGCGGTTCTTAATCGGCACGTAGCCCGTCTGGACGTTGCCATCTAGAGCCACCTCGGTTTCGGGATGGATCCGTTCGTAGTACTCGGTAAAACCCGGGACGGCGCTGCCTTCATGGGTGAACGTCCAAACATCCAGATAATGTTGCCAATAGTCGGCGACGCTTAGCACATAGTCGGCAACCACCAAGTCCTGGTGCTTTCGTGCAAGTTCAGCACCCAACACTAAAGCCGTGATCATGGCGGCTAGACTGGATGGCGAATACCCTCCATCTTCTTCCCAGCGATCCTCTGCTGTGACGGGTCCGGTGGCTACCAGATACCCCAAGGCCCGTTTAACCATCGGGTATACCGAATCTTCCGACGGCCAATGTCCTTCGGTTTCTAGACGCCAAGCGAGATGGATCGGAAATGCGGTCTCATCCAATTGGGAGCCTTTCCAGTAGGGTGTGCCATCGATCCAAAAGTTTTGGCTCCATGACCCGTCTTCATGTTGCGTGGCCATGAGATACTTGAGGGATTGACAGGCCCCTTCGAAATCCCCAAGGGCTATCAGGGCTGACGAGGTCTCGACCATATCTCGCGGCCAAACCAAATGGTATCCGCCGATATGCTCTTCAGGCGCTGTTGGGCCCCACGGTACTGTAAGGGACGCAATGATCCCGCCCGGGAAGAGCTTACCATGATGCGTTTTAATCACCATCGCCGAGATCCGTTGCATCGTCGCCCAACGATGCTCCGGTGCCAACAGATGAAGACGCTGAAAATAGTCATGCCACCCGTTAATGTATTGCTGCTCCATAATCTCGTAGGACTCCAAGAGAGCCAAATTGGTTTTGAACCGCGCTTCCCGACGAGTGCGTCCGAATCCCACGTAAATAGTTTGTTGGGGCGTCTTTTGCCAGTCAAGTTCACCCGTGAGCACAACATGGCCGTCCGTGGCCTCATCATACTCGTCAAGCTCTCCGTGACCCTTTAAGACCGTCCATCCATCCGAGACCCCACTATACCCGACACTGCTCGATTTCAAAGGCACGGAGGTAGCCACAGCCAGTGATAGGTTGTCAAACCAAGCCTCTAAGATCACTTGACCCCGAATTCTTCCCAACTGGGCATTTTGGTGATCGCTTTGGTTTGCAATATGCGGAGCCACCATCCAGTAAATTCGATAGTCATTCGGGTCCCCGTCCAACACGTCCATGCCAATCCGGATCACCAGCACGTCATTGGTAGTAGATGCCACAATCCGCTTTTCGATCACAAAGAGTCCGTTGCGTTCTCGGCTCGTCACCTGAAAGGCCGGAGCTTCGTCGTCTATATAGGCAATGGTGTGATCCAAATCGATTTTTTCTTCCCAAAATCGACCATCGCTATGGCGCACCAGACATTGGGCGTCCTTGATCATAGCGATATCCATTCGAGGAAAATACACTTCATTAAGAATGCCGTGACCAATCGTAAACCACACGCGTGACACATCCTGGATGGCAGTCCCCACACCATCCTTATTGGCGGAACTCCAATGCGTCCCTATTCCTGGTGCGCCTGGTGCCTGCATGACCACCGAACCCCTTTCCCCTCGACGAATCCGTGAGTTCAGCCATTTCCCGGTGCTCTATCATCGTTTGGATAGATTTCACGTCTCGCTCGATTACCATGGTACACCTTTTCCTGGGAGGACTCGAAACATTTACGTCCTGCACATTTAACTTTCGGGATCCTGAGATTGGGCGTCGACGCCGGGATGGCGTGTCCAGGGAATTCCGAGTGGCTTTTGCGGAGCCTCTTCCAAAGACTTTCCTAGGGGTATGGGAACCCACGGCGACTTCATCATCTTCACTTTTTGACTGGGATACACACTATGGTTGCCAATCATGATGAATGCCGGGATGGCCGTGATAAGGAATTCGGGCGCCAACATATTTCCGAAAATCTCCATCCCCAAGACAATGGATGCAATGGGCGCGTTAGCCCCCGAGGCAGTGACCGCGATCATCCCTAGGGCAGCGCCATCCCCCAAGGGAATACCTAAAATTTTCGCCAGGACGACCCCGAGCGTACTTCCAATAACAAAGAGCGGCGTGATAATTCCACCACTCATCCCGAGTCCCAACGTCACTGCCACAAATACGATTTTCCAGAAAAAAGCCATCGCTCCAACCATATGACCGGACAGCGCGAACGTAAAGAGGTGCAAGGATAGTCCACTATATTCTCTACCCACCAGCAGTATCAATATCGCTAAAATCACACCAGCTATCAGGGGAAACACCGGGGGCCACCAATGACGACGTTGACCAATGCGAGCCACACCCTGATGAAGCCCGTCCATCATTAATACCAAGACGTATGCAGCCACTCCACAAGCAACGCCAAAGAGCACTAGTTTGCCGAACAATCCCAGGGAAAGCGATAGCGGTGACCCATGCAACGGATAGTTCCAGGTGAGTCCTAGTTGTCGCGCCACGGCGAACGCCGTAACAGAAGAGACGAATGATGGCAAAAGCATCTCATACCACAAATCCCCAATCGCCAAGACTTCAATGCCAAGAATTGCTCCGGCCACTGGTGTACCAAACACGGCTGCAAAACCTGCCCCGATCCCACAGATAACAATGCGGCGCCGCTCATCTTTCGAAAAACGCAAAAGATCCGCCAAGGCCGATGCAACCGCCGCTCCAATCTGCGCCGAGGGACCTTCTTTTCCTGCCGACCCTCCAACGGCAATCGTGGTAACCGTCGCCAATGCCTTCACCGGAGCCACTTTCCAATTAATTTTTCCGGATTTCTGGTGAACGGCTCGAATCACAGCCTCGGTACCATGTCCCGCTGCATCGGGGGCGCCGTAATAGATTAACACCCCCGTCAGCAGTCCGCCTAGCGGGAGTGCTAACCCGATACTCCAGAGCGGCCAATGCGCGGTGAGATGAATCGACCAAAATAGGAACTGTAAAAAATACGTCACCACCACGCCGACCAATGCCCCAGTTCCCGATCCCAAAATCAGCCACCGGAGTAGCTGACGTGCCATAAAGAGAGGCTCCCAAAGACGTCTTCGCATGCGTTTCCCCCCTCGTGATTGGCTCAAAACGTACGTACCGCGCCCGCGACGCGGACTTTATGGCATCCTTGGGAGCGTCTATTCGATGAATGGCCGCCTATCATCCCCTTCAGTTTAAGTCCCGAGTCCAGTCGTTGACGGTAAAAACTTGGGTTTGGCGGGGAAATACCTTTTCAATCAGCACGCGATGCACTTCAGGATCGTTATCCAGGCACGCATCCGACAGAACAGTCAACCGATAGTCTTGGTCTGCCGCCTCACGCACGGTGGATAGCACCACCCCACTAGTGGAGATCCCACACAACACCAGATGGTCGATCGACTGTGCACGGAGCACCACCTCCAACCCACTACCCGCGAAGGCACTCACACGCCTTTTCACCACGACCACCTCATCGGATAAGGGTTGCACCCCGTCCCACACTTGGGTTTCTGGGTCGGTTTCGATCATTCCTCCGCGCTCTCGGATAGTCGAAAAAGATTGATTGTTGGGACTCACATCAGAATATCCGGCCCGCAACGCCACTCGGACAAAAATCACGGTAACTCCATGACTCCGAGCAGCATGTAAGGCGGCTTGCACAGGCTTTAAGGCACCGGGACTTGCGTACCGCTCGACGATCCCGTTTTGCACATCCATCACGAGCAATGCAGAATTTCCCATCATGATTCTCCTTCTGGTATCTGATGTAGAAGCACCCTACGATGCCACCCCGTTAATCATACCGCAACGGCGAATGGGAACCAGAAATCTGTGGCCGACCGTCACAATTCCCAATATTTCCCATACAATACGGTATCAAAGAGATTGAAGGAGGGGAAAAAATTGCAGCACGGCGACGCCTATAATGCATTTGGGATAGATGTCAGCGACTTTCAAGGGTATATCCACTGGGATAAGGTCAAAGGGGCCCAAAAATCCTTTGCCTACATCCGTGCGAGTAGCGGGTCGAAACTTCAAGACCTCACATTTTCCTTTAACTGGCATGAGGCTCGGAATGCCGGGCTCACCATTGGGGCTTATCACAATGCCGAGCCGGGAGGCGGCCCGACCGAATCCGGTATCGTCAGCGACGCTCAGCAGCAAGCGGCCGTGTTCCTGGAGGTCGTAGATCGCTCAGGAGGCATCCAAGGCTACAACTTGGCGCCCGTATTAGCGCTGTCCACCAATAACGCCCTAAATCCTCAACAACTCCTGTTGTGGGCGGAGCACTGGCTCGCCGATGTTGATGCCGCGGTGCGCAATCCAACGCAGATTGCCATGCTCTATTCCGATCCCAATTTTATCGCGACGGCCTTAGACAACACCACGGCGCTTAGTCAAC
Source organism: Bacillota bacterium (assembly GCA_021795465.1). GTDB lineage: Bacteria > Bacillota > Sulfobacillia > Sulfobacillales > Sulfobacillaceae > JAKADJ01. Next base: position 36,918 of record JAJYPK010000001.1, on the reverse strand, counting down.
GTCCCCTGTGGATCGCCTATTACAATGCGCGGTCAGCCCCACCGACGGTGGGTGGTTGGAACCGTTGGACCGCATGGCAATATGGGGATCAGGGCCATGTGGATGGCATAAGTGGCCTGGTCGATCTTGACGAGTGGTATACCCACGTGGCTCGATAACAGAGCCTCGGGCGATAGCAATGCCCTGCCGGAAATTGTGAAATGAACCGGGTTGCCTACATGGGGGGGGAAATCAAAAGAAGCCATCCTGTATAGGATAGCTTCTTGGATGCGAGTTAGCCGATAAGCCGAGTTCTGTCGTGAACGATCATTTATCTGGGACCTTAGTTACCTAAGGCCTCAAGCGACCAACCCGGGAAGTCAGCGAGCAACCTCATCCTTCCCCTATTAGGTCTTGCTGCGAGTGGGGTTTACCAAGAGCGTCAGTCACCTGAGCCCTGGTGCGCTCTTACCGCACCGTTTCATCCTTACCTCGGAAGCTCTCATCCATCCCAGGCGGTTTGTTTTCTGTGGCACTTTCCTTAGGGTTCTCCCCACTGGACGTTATCCAGCACTCTGCTCTTTGCAGCTCGGACTTTCCTCAGACATGGCCTTGCGGCACTATGCCCGCGATCGTCTAGCCAGCTCGCACATCGGAGTATTATTATCTCCCCAATCGAGGAATGCGTCAACGGCCAGTTTCCTCATCGTCTGGCATGTTTTGTCATTAACTCGTGCATCGCATCGACTGCGAGTCGATCCGCCTTTTCATTGTACACATCACCCGCGTGGCCCTTCACTTTCACCCAACGAACGCGACGTTCCATGACCAACGTCCGCATTTGACGCCACAAGTCTTGGTTCTCCACCGGTTGACCCTTGGCATTTTTCCAACCTCGCGACTCCCAGCCTTTGAACCAGTTTTGCACAAAAGCATTAATCACATACGCCGAATCACTAAAAATAGCAACCATCGCACCCTTTTCGGTATGGCTGAGTGCTTCTATCACCGCCGTCATTTCCATCCGATTATTGGTCGTTAAGAGCTCGGCGCCGGAAAAGGATTCTCCATGGACAAAGGCACAGCCCCAGCCTCCGGGTTGACCCCCGGGAGCCTGATTATTACTACATGCGCCATCCGTGTATACCTGAATTTCTTCTTCCATTCGGTCCATGTCCTCCCCTACCGATTCTCGCCAGTCGTATCCTCAACATAGCGGAAACGGTTAGGGTTTGTCTAGGATCGCCCAGTGCAATTGGTGTTGCCAATATTGAAATTCCTGTTGAACACGGCGACGCTCGGATTCGGATAGCGGTCGATCGAGTCGATTTTGGCGGATCTCGGCCTCGTGCCCACAAAGACTCGGCCACAGGGGGTCTGCACAGAACTCTTGGAGTAATCCACGACTGTCCCAATCCCCCGTGGGTCCACTGGTAACGGGAAAGGTTACGATCCACGTAGCATAGATGCGTCCCCGTTCTCGAATCAGGTGGGCGTCGTGCACGCGCGCCATTGCATTGCGCAAATAGCGGTGCACCGCAATCCTACCCTGAACCACTTGAATGACAAATCGGGGCTGATAGGACAATTGGTGACGCTGTTCTAAAATATGCTGGATCACCACACTGCCCATACCCGCCATGACCACCGCATCGACCGCTGGAAAAGATACCAACGGTCCCAGCCCATCCCCTTGGCGGACCGAAATTGCGGTGTCCTTCAAGTAGTGTTGCAGTTCGATTACTCCATGGCGGGTCCGTTCGGTTGCGCACACAATCGCTCCATTTTGCGCTAGCCTTCGGCTTAAACGGCCCTGACCCGCCCCCACGTCGGCGATTCTGGCATAGGGTGCACAGAGATTGCTCAAAACTTCCAAACGATGCTCAAGCGGTCTGGTAATCGGTCGTCCTCTCCCGTTTAATGCGCATAATGCGATCATAGCATTCCACACAGAGCGCAGTATAATTACGTTCGCCAACCACCACTTGATCCGCTTCGTTGGTTAAACGATGCGAAATAAATGCATCAGATTTCTTACACGAGGTGCAGACCGCATGGACCTTCATAACCTCGTCAGCCAGACACATCAGCGATCCCATGCACCCAAACGGTTGTTCCTGGTAATCCAAGTCCAAACCGGCGATTAAGACCCTTTTGCCCTGGTGCCGAAGGACCTTCACCACCTCGACTAAGTCCTCCGTAAAAAACTGCGCTTCATCCACCGCGACCACATCTGCCGACGGATTCATTAATTGAACAATGTCATTGGCACGGCCTTCGGTCACCCCCATCACCACTAACTGACCCGTCAATTCTGCTACCCGGTTTTCGATATCCCGCGAACTTTCGCGTGACGAGAACACGGGATAAAAAACATCCACCGTTAAGTCGGCAATCAGAGCCCGCTCAATAAGTCGTGACAATTCTTTGGATTTGCCCGAAAACATTTCCCCTGTAATCACCTTAATATTTCCAGCCACCATAATCCTCCCTGAGGTTTCTCTCAGAGATCAATTCGACGCTCTTTTCCAATTTCCTACCTGTAACGCAAAAGTTAACCGCGCTCAGACCCCATCAAATTCCATGCCAACCACCACTTGACGGAACGGCCCTCTCCTGTTAACATGTCATCTGTCGGAACACTCCTCGATAGCTCAATGGTAGAGCACCCGGCTGTTAACCGGGTGGTTGTAGGTTCGAGTCCTACTCGAGGAGCCATTTTTTTGGGCCCATAGCTCAGCGGTAGAGCTGCCGGCTCATAACCGGTTGGTCGGAGGTTCGAATCCTTCTGGGCCCACCAACCACAAAAATTACCGCTATCGACAATAATTCGGGCGCGTAGCTCAGTGGTAGAGCGCTTGCTTCACACGCAAGAGGTCACAGGTCCGATACCTGTCGTGCCCACCATTATAATCCGCATGGCAAAAGCCAGTGCGGTTTTTTTATTGCCTCGTTACAGTTTCTTCATAAGAATTTAATCAACCGTTCATGATTTCTTCGCATGATCCCAACATACGACTCGCATACTACCCATGTAAAACGCTGTCGTTCGTTCAAATGGAACACCATGATAAGGAGGCTCTCATGGCCACTAAAACAGTTACTCAAAGCTTGAATGAAGCTCCCTTGGGACTCTTTCACCTGCGTGCTGTGCTGACCGCAGGAATGGGTTTTTTCACGGATGCGTATGATCTATTTATCATCGGTGCGGCATTAGTCCTTATTAAAGCACAATGGCATCCCACGAGTGGAATGATTGGGCTTCTAGGTTCCACGGCCCTCCTTGCCGCCTTTCTCGGCGCGTTCGTCTTCGGCCGATTAGCGGATATCTTTGGCCGCAAGACCATCTACGGTCTGGAAGCCGCTCTGATGGCCCTGGGAGCGATTCTCTCGGCCTTTAGTCCGAGCATTCTATGGCTCCTCATTTTTCGCTTCATTATGGGCCTCGGTATTGGCGGCGACTATCCGGTGTCTGCCGTACTCATGAGTGAATATGCCAATACCAAGGACCGCGGTAAACTGGTTAGTCTCGTGTTTTCCATGCAGGCCTTGGGCCTGATCTCAGGCCCCATTGTGGCGTTGACCCTGCTGGCATCGGGGATAAACCCAAACATTGCTTGGCGGCTAATGTTAGGACTTGGGGCGATTCCTGCCTTGGCTGTAATCATCTTACGTCGGAGGATGCCAGAATCTCCGCGATATGTTGCTCAAGTCAAAGGCCAAAGTGCCGAAGCCCAATTGAAATTGGCGGAGTTCTCTGGTGGAACCACTGCCCACGCCACAGACATGGACCCCGTAAGACGCCTTACCCTCGGTCAGATGCTCTCTCAGTCGCGATATTGGTTGCTGTTGTTAGGGACAGCCGGTAGTTGGGCCGTGTTTGACTACGCCTATTATGGAAACTCTATCTCCCTCCCATTGGTGCTCAAAGCCGTAGCCCCCCATGCCACCGCCACGACCACCATCGCCTGGTCCCTGATGATCTTCGCCGTAGCTGCGGTCCCGGGCTATGTCCTCGCGTTTTTCATGATTGATAAAATAGGTCACAAAAAATTGCAGTGGATGGGCTTTCTCTTAATGGGCACCGCTTTTGGAGTCATCGGACTCGTTCCCGGCCTGACCAAAGACGTTGTTCCGTTCCTACTCATCTTCGGATTCAGCTACTTCTTCGCCGAATTCGGGCCCAACACCACCACGTTCGTGATATCGGCTGAAGTCTATCCAACCAGTGTGCGTGCCACCGGGCACGGTATCTCAGCAGGTGTCGCCAAGCTGGGCGCTTTCATTGGGGTCTTCGTGTTTCCCCTATTAAACGCCTCACTGGGCTTACGTGGCACCCTCCTCATTACGTTCGCGTTTTCGTTAGTCGGGATTCTTTTAACTCTCTTACTTCCCGAACCCAATCAGATGAGTTTAGAGGACTTGGAAGATGCATCGAATCATAACAGTAACATGGTTCGGGTCGTCAACGAATAAGAGGCACTACCCACCGCATGATCCGAGGCCCCGTCGCTAAACTAGCGAGGGGGCCTCGGGTTTATCGAAGCGGAGAGACGGTACAACACCACCTGCGGTGATCATTACACGATCATCGCGACAAAGAGTACCGCAATGTAGAGCAACGAAAATTTAAAGTTGCGTTTAGCCCACGATCCGGTCTTATCCCGCGTGGTCATCAACCGCACCTGGTAAACGAGGAACGTCGCACCGGTGACCAGTGCCACGACAAGATAAAACCAAGACAACCTCGCTACCACGAAAAGGGCGACAGACGTGAGCACCGTAAGGCCCGTATATATCAAGGTCTGGATGGTTGTACTGCGATATCCCTGGACAATAGGCATCATGGGGATCTTGGCCCGGCGATAGTCGTTTTGTTTATAGAGAGCCAAGGACCAAAAGTGCGGCGGCGTCCACAAAAACACCAACAGAAACATGAGTCCCGCCACCAAACCAACGTGGTCCGTCACCGCTGCCCAACCCACTAGTGGAGGAAAGGCTCCCGCCGCCCCCCCGATCACAATATTTTGTGGAGAGCGACGCTTGAGCCATAGCGTGTAGACAAACACATACACCAGATAACCACCGAGACAGGTCCATGCCGTCAACCAGTTCACCACGGTCGCTTGCAGGACGAATGCGACTAGTCCCGCTACTACACCAAATATGAGGGCATGACGCCCGGGAATTCGGCCCGTGGCCACCGGTCGGTTTTTGGTGCGTTCCATCACTTGGTCAATATCCCGGTCATACCACATATTGACCGCATGGGCACCTCCGGCCGACATCGCGAGACCGCCCAAAGTCGCGGCCCCCTCGCCAATCGGAGGCAGCCCGTGCGACGCCACCAGCATCGCCGAAAACGCTGTAATCATCAGCCACACCACAATCCCTGGCTTGGTGAGAGCCAAATAATCGCGGCCTATTTCGATCCAGCGTGGAGTCTCCTTTAGAGTCACCTCAGGGCCGTTACCGCTCGACGGCAGAGTCTGCATCATATGTCCCCCTATCCCGAAATTCCTGGACCATCCGGGGGCATCGTCGTTGTCTTTTTCAACGGGCGATCCAGCGGAGCCTGATGTTCCCGATCAAACGATACCGCCCAGTGACGCAATAGCAACACCATTGTGGTCATCACCACAAGTTGAAACACCCACCAGAATATATCCCACCAATGGGCGATCCCTGGTGAGTGAGGAATATAGAATGGTAGAGAAGGAAAAAATCCACCGTGCATTGTCAACGCTCCTTTCCCTTGGCGGGTTTAGAAAATCTAGATTAAAAAGAAGGCAACCCAGAGTGCCACCCATCCCAATGCCACCAATGACCAAAACCGGGAACTGGCCTCTAGATCCCAATGGCTTTCCGGTACGTAACCCACCCGAATCCCCCGCGATCGGGCGGCAAACAGGACGAAGAGGCCCAGCAAGACATAGACCAGCCAAAATCCGGTAGCCACCCAGAACACTTCTAGGGACGGGAGTTTAATCGGGTACCCACCAGCTCGAACCCCGACCCATGTCAACACCACTAACAGAAAAGCCAAGACTCCGAGCCAAAATGCCCCTTGCAATCGCTTTAAAATTGCTTCATGGTCGCCTTTATCGGCGGCTAAGTTCGCGCGTTTAGCCTGAATGGCACTCCATAGCATGACGACCGTAACCGCGGCGCCTAACCATTGGCTATAGGGACCCACTTTGGATCCCGCAATAAGATACCGCACGGCAATCAACACCATGAAAACTACGGCTTGACTGATAAGAAACAAGGAAAATCCTGCCCGATAATGTTTAATTTCGAGCCCGTTTTCCTGGGCTGCGACCGGACTTTTCACAGACATCACGCACTACTCCTTTCGTCAAGGATCTCGGGGGGGTTAGCCAGGAGACCCTTTTGTTTCCATCTCGGATACTGGAATCTCCACGGGATCGGGTACGCCCTCACCATAGGTGTAAAAGCTCCCAACCACCACCGGCAAGGTGTCAAAGTTCTTGGTCGGCGGGGGAGACGATGTGCGCCATTCCAATGTCTTGGCGTCCCACGGGTTCTCTTTAACCTTCGGCCCCTTCATCCAAGCCCACACAATGTGAATAATGTTAATCGCGAACCCAGCCCCCAAGAAGAATGCTGCAATAGACGTCCAAAAGTTCTCGGGTTGCAGATATTTCGGATAGACACTCACCCAACGGTTCATCCCGTGTAGACCGAGAATGAAGAAATTGAGGAAGGTTGCGTTAAAGGCTACAAAAACCCAAATCGCTCCGAGTTTACCCCAAAATTCGCTATAGGTGCGCCCCGAAAATTTCGGCAGCCAGTAGTACATCGCCGCCATCCAGCTAAAGACCATCCCACCAATGATGGTGTAATGGAAATGCCCCACCACAAAGAAGGTATTGTGCAATTGAAGGTTGGCAGGAACGTCCGCAAGGAAGAGACCTGTCAATCCGCCAATCAGAAAGTTGAACATGCTCATGAGGACCAATAAGGTGGGTGTCGTCAGGCGAAGTCTGGAATTCCACAAGGTCCCAATCACGGCCAAATAAGCAAATCCCGTAGGTATCGAAATCATCTCCGTGAAGAACGAGAACGGCAACATCTCGCTAAAACGCATCATGGTGAACATATGATGCGCCCACACCATTCCGGATAACAGCATCACGAAGACGAGTCCCAGCACCGCGATAGGTCGGGCAAACAACGATTTCCTGCCCATGACCGGGATGATTTCACTCCAAATCGCCAATGCCGGCAATACCACAATGTATACCTCAGGGTGACCGAACAGCCAGAACAAATACTCGTAACCCAGAGGTTGACCAAACACATTAAAGAGATTCAACGGCATCACTTTGTCCAACATTCCCAAGACAAAGGTGGTTTGAATCTCCGGCAACCATATGATATTCAAAAGCGACACGGTAAGGATTCCCCACGCGAATAAGGGCAGCCGATTCCACGTCATCCCGCGCGTCCGCTTAAAAAGAATAGTCGCCGTCAAGTTAATAGCCACAATCAAGGAGGACGTGGTGAGCGCAAAAACTCCTAAATAGTAATAGAGTAAACCACTACCGTCGGACGACGCCAAGGGCTCATAGCCGCGCCAACCTGTGGTCCATTGCCCTAAGAGCGGGGACATAGCCACCGTTAAGACCCCTAGGGGCACAAGCCAGACGGACATCCCCGAGGCCTTAGGAAACATGGTTTCTCGCGTTCCTATCATTAGGGGTACAAAGTAATTTCCGAGCCCCCCTACCATGGCTACCGTTGCGACCGTAAACATCATGAGGGTTCCATGAATACCCACAGCATTGAGATAGTTTTGGGGATAATGGAACAGGGTCGGTCGATAGCTCATCAATTGGAAGCGCATCGCCATCGCAATGAGGCCTGCAATGAGAAAGGTCCCGGTCGAAGCCCCAAGATACTGAATCCCAATCACCTTGTGGTCGAGCGCATACTCGTAATAGCGCCGCCATCCTGATGTGCGCACAGCTGGAGATGGGTAACCCATCATCGGCTTCACCACATGTTCGTAGCCACCGATTCCTAAGAGCCATCCAATCATCGCACCAAACCATCCGGCTACGGCTCCCACCGCTGTGATGTATGGGCTGACACGACTCGGATCGAGCCAGGCGGCCAAAGCAGCAAACACAATAAATCCTATGGCTGCCCACAAAAACCCTCGCAGGACAGGAGGTAACGGGGCCACGCGCCTGGTTTCCGGGTCCGGTCCCTCTTTGGTTAAGGGTTGTGCCATGACTTGTAACCTCCTCTTAAAACACCTTAGTTTCTTCAGTTCAGCAGGGGACTAGCCGATAACGAACTACCAGCCTGCTAGCCCCGTGCAGCCTGGGCTTTGGCCCAGGCCGCAAATTGCGATCCCGTCACCACGTGCAAATTAGCTTCCATGTAAGGGTGACCTGGTCCACAGACTTCGGAGCACTGTACCCGGGCCATTGGGTTAGTCTCGGTAGACATCAGCTTCGTGGCGGTAAGATAAAGGATTCGGGTCTCACCCGGGATTACGTCATACTTCACGCCGAACGCCGGAATCCAGAATCCGTGAATAACATCCACTTGATGCGCGTAGCTGTGAAAAGGGTCGTACGACCGCAAGACAAACTTTACGGGCCGGTTGACCGGCATGTACAAGGTGTCTTGTCCACTGGCATTGAGCGACTGGGTAATGTGATACTGAGGATAACTGAAAATCCACTCCCACTGTCGAGCAGTCACATCAATGACCACGGGTTTAGGGTTATTGGCAGGAAGTTGCGCGGCAAATACCTGCTCTAAGCCACTGGCATTGGGATGTAACCAAATGAGAAGGTTTAGCAAAATACTAATCACAATCCATGTTCCCACAAAGGCTTTGTTGTTGCGCACTTGCGAGGGGGCATTGGTGACGTTCTCGTCGCGCCGCGCCCGAAATTTAAACATGGCGAAAAGGATCATCAACACCACAAACACAAAAATCGGAACGGCCACCCATATTAAGAAGTCGAAAGCATGGACTCCAACCAAGCCTAAGTTGGATGCCGTTCCAAAATACGGACCGGTTCCGTTGGGTGCTGAATCGATCCAGGCCGTCGCTCCCCACTCTCCGAGCAACGAACCCACAATCCAAAGTATTCCGAATACCACTAGGCTTCCCATGCGGAATAGCCTCCTTTCTTCAAATCTTCCGTCGAATAAAAACCCATGGTGACCTCACTCGGGATGGGATTTACGCCTTGATCACGTTCAAAGTCCCGCGCATCCCAAATCGCCAATGCGCAGCATTTTGGACAAAACACCCGTATTGCCAAATACCCGGTTTATCCGGCACCACAAACGTTATGTCGATATGCCCACCAGGCTTCAGTGTCGGGCTAAAAGCTCCACCGGTGGTCAACTTATACTCGGATTTGGGACCGATAAACGTCGGTATCGCCTTGTTGTACACCAGGTTGTCGATTTTGTACGGATTGCTGAACGTAACCGGCACTCCTGCCCAGAAGTCTTCCGTGAAGCCGTCCGCAGTCAACGTGCCAAATACGGTCTTCTCGTGACTGACATGACGCCCAATTTGCATCTCGTGCCAACGTGTCGTGCTCATGTTATGTAGACGCATGGTCATCTTGTTTCCTACTTGCCATGTCATGTAATTCGGCACAAAATAATAATCTTCTTGATAGACATGGATAAGCCCTGTGTCGACGGGCGACCCAAACACGCCACGCGCTGCACTAACAATAGGTGTGCGGGCCCATAGCGCAACCATACCGGCCACCGCAATCCCTGCGCTTCCCACTAAGAACTGCCGCCGACTCCAATTAGGCAACGATGTCAACGATTCATTAGGCTTTTGATCCTCGCGTTCGTCCACCGACTCTACCTCCTATCCCGAAAGACTCGCTCTTGTTTCCCATGTCATACGCCGTCACAAAGCGCCTCGGAACTCCAGACATTCGGAACAACTCCAAAGCTATTCGACATCAACCTGCGAATTCCTTCCATCAACCCCAATATTTCGATTACTCAGGGTCAATCAACGAGTGCTGTCTCGCACCGAACCTCCAGGTCATTGGGGTCATGGATATCCATGCCATAGTAGCTTGCTGCCTTCCACACAAATCCCAGGAAACCTATCGATAGGGCCGAAAGTGCCACCATTCCTACTAATGGGGAAAACGTTGTCCACGCAATTCCCGCCGCAAGCATCTCCGTGACGACCATTCCCAAAAGCCATCCCCAGACCATCATAAGCTTTTCGAGCACGGATCGCATAAACCAACCAGCAAAGTCGCCAAAGGAGCCTTTAGGATGCGAGACACGCCATGGCCACCACCAAAATACGATCGGCAACACCACCATGATCAAGATCGTACTGAAGCCAATATTTATCCCTAAATGCCCTTTCCCGGGAAAAATCGGCACACCCATAATCGCTAGGGTACCCCATGACAAAATCAGCAGAATGCTCGCCATGATCGTTCCCATGACCCGATTCCGCATGGTCAGCGCCCGCCCCCCACCGCGCACACCAAGCCCCACTCCAAGGGCCAACAGGACAACACTACTGAGAGCGGTGCGCTCAAGGGATGCCCTAAGTGCGATGAGATTGTGGTCAAATAGCGCCCCAATCACCGGGTCGTTAATTGGTTGAATCCGAAAAAACAAAAACGGAACCACGGCGGGATTCACCACCGACCACAGCACCAGAGCGATGACGGCAAGCCCCATGGGGACAAGCCAGGTTTGCTTCCATGTAGTCCGCCAATAGGTCCAAGAATACTCCCAGGATTTGGTCCACAACTTCGACATAAAACACCTCCTCTTCCGTTCCCTTACACCGTTACTGCCCCAGTCCTGCCGGCAGATGCCCGGAGTGTGTTGCCTGATACTGTTTTAACTCCGCCCGATGTTGACGTGCGTCATACCACATGGTCGAGCGGCGATGAGTCGCAGGGTATGGCGCCGCACTAGGAAACGCATAAAGAGCCATGGCTGACGTCAACGTGATGAAAGTTATCACGGCCATGATGAGGTGTATACCCAACAAGCGGCGCCGTAATGGCCGTTTTTTGGCGTCGAATCGGACATAAAAGGTTAGTCCTGTAAGATACGTAACCAAGTATGTTCCGTACGCCACGTAGATCCAATAAGCCATGAATAAAGCCGCACCCTTTCAAAATCTCTAGACTCGCCGCCATCAAATGACGGAGTACGGTCTCGAGAACCGTCAAAGTTCTCGAAATTCTACGGGAGATGTCCCACGATGACAGTCGCCGTAAAGAGTCCCAACGTGATCGTGGCCAACGCCACATGCAGGGTAACCCAGCTAAACGGCAAGGTTTTTCGTTTAAGCACCACGGCACCAGTTTTAGTAGACGGTCTTTGGGGCGAGCCAAATAACGCAAACCCAAAAAACAGAAAAGCCCCACTGGCTGCCGATGCGAGTAACCCCAGGTATGTCCAGACCAAATAACTCATGGCAGTCCCCCCCTCTCGTGTCTCGTCATTCATCGCGTCTTCCGCTACAATGAATGGGATGGGATCCCCCATTAATCAAGAATCTCGGCCGAAAGGAGACGCTTCACATGAACTTCACCCTAGCTTCAGCCATCATATTCTTGGCCGCCCTCATCCTGGTGGTTATCGTAGGAATCGGGGAGCGTAAAAACGGTCATGCGCGCGACGATTCGTGACTAGAATTGATGATCCTTCAACAAGGCAACTGACAAGACTGCGACTGCTGCCACCAAGAGTGGAACCAGGGTCAAAAAAACCGTATCGACAAAGGCCATGATTGGCCCTCCTCTCATCCTGTCTCCCATCGCTTACTTAGAGACGGGTTCTATAGTAAGAATAGGAGATTCTAGATTTTCCTACAAGCGCTTAGGATCATTTACCGCAACCGACTCGACGATAAAGCCGAGCAATCGCCACGCTTCGCTAATCTTGGTGATCGGGGACAAAACGAGGAAAGTGCCCTTTCCGACCAAAGGCACGCAATGCTTGGCCGCCCCTGTCAGCCCTGCTGAGAGAGAGAAAGGCGCCGACAAAAATTAGAGCGGGTAGCCCACTGTTCGGATCGGTAGCCAATCCTCCAAGGACACCAAAATCTTGGCATAGAGCCCATGTCAAAAGAATCCACACGGCCGTAACCCAGGCCACAACCCTACCAGGCCAAAATCCCCACCCTAGGGCTAACAGCACTAGCACCAGCGCGATTAACCCATTGATAAACTGGGGATGGGCGGCCAGCACCCGTGCTGTCGCATATACCGAAGAGGATATCCAATGCGGTTGCGGCATTTTTGCCATGTTTAAGGTCGCCCTAGAGAGTAGCCTTCCGGTCCAGTATCCATCCGGTGGCCATATTTCGATCGCAGCGAGGAACCCCCAGAGGCCCGTAAATCCCCTCGCAATCCACCGCCTCACGCGAGGCGCCCCAAACCTCTCGGGAGGAATCAACAGCATTAACGCAGCGCAACCATAAAACAGCGACGATCCTGGCGCGCCTGCGAGCCAACTGTTCTCTCCAGGCACAAAGAGCCCGCCCATCCCTTCTCCCATCACCCACACCCATAGCGACCATAAAGTCGCAATCCCGAGAGTAAACCGCCTTAATCGGGGGGTTGGCCCCCAAATCATTGCAATCCCCATCCCAAACTGCAACCACACGGCAAGGCTGTCCCAAAATATCGGATGCTGGGCCCAGATAACAATCCCCGATTCCATCACATTAAACAGCCAGAAGGGCTGGCCATTCAAATTCGGGACCAAATAATGTGGAACGAATTCCGTACTCATTGAAGGCTGTGCCTGCAAGAGTCCTGCCAAGATCCATAAGCCACCAAAACCCCAATTGAGAATCTGTCGCCCTAGTAACGGCTCCGGAGGAAACTTCGAGGGTTCTGTGGGCGTCCGACGACTTCGCCAGCGAACTAAGGCAAAGATCACCACCCCTATCACCAATTCTTTTAGTAAGGTTCCGTAAAATTCCCACAGAATTAGTGCGGTAGGGTGGTTGCTCATATCCAACAACGCCACCTCCAACCCACAGCATTACACATCAAAATTATAAGAGAGGCTGGTCGTCGCCGCAAACAGCTGATGCGAATACACGCTGTGGTTGAGGGATGACCGGTTCGCCAAATGTGTTGAGTTCTAAGCATAGTCAACCCGCGGCACATTTCTCCGTACATGATTCGTCGGTCGGCCGGAGAATGCTGTTGACGCGTTGTGATACATAATGGAGGAATTCCCAATGCATCGCTGCAACAACACAGGCCCGAAACAAGTCTTGTCCTCAATTGTTAGGGTTTTGGAGGGGAAATCACCCCCAAGATTTCTTAGAATCGGAAGACGTTGACGCAACGGGAGGTTCCTGATTGGTGAATCGCGACTGTGGGTGAGTGTGCCTATGCCTCCCTCCCGACAATCTTGGGCTATCTTCGCCCGGTAAATCAGATCAACACCACGACAATCTACGCAATCACAAGCCATAAAGCAGGCTGGGACAATTTCCGGTTTGATGGTAGGATCCCTTAAACGATGCCCGTGATATGCGGGCATACAAATCGATGGTGAGGAGACCAATCCGTGCTCATTGTGACCGAAAAACCTTCTGTAGGACGCGACATTGCCCAGGCCCTGGGGGCACCAATTACCCAACACGATGGATATCTTACGGTTGGGGCAGATACCATCACCTGGGGCTTTGGCCATCTGGTGACCTTAGCAAGTCCTGAGGTCTATCAACCCAGTTGGCAACGTTGGACGCTTGACACACTGCCCATGTTACCCGATGCCTTTGCTTTAGAGCCCGTCCCCAAAACCATAAAGCAATTGCGGCTCATCGCCAACTTGATGCGGAGCGCCGATCTTATTTTGAGTGCCACCGATGCCGACCGCGAGGGGGAACTGATCTTTCGCTACATCTACGAATGGGCGGCCGTAACCGTGCCTGTTAAACGTCTCTGGCTCTCAGAAAACACCGTCGCGGCAATCCGAACGGCACTCACCACTGCGAAACCCTTGGCGCACTATAACGCATTAGCCGAAGCCGCTAAAGCCCGAAGTCAAGCCGACTGGTTGGTTGGACTCAATGCTACCCGAGCTTTTACGTTACGCCATGGGCAACGTGGGCAAGGCGCCTTATCCGTAGGCCGCGTCCAAACTCCGACATTGCGCCTGATAGTCGACCGGGACCTCGCCATCCTTCACTTTACGCCCACTCCCTACTGGCAATTTGTGGTAGCATTTCGCACCAAGGAGAGTGAGTATCTAGGCGTCTGGTTTCGCTCCGAGGGGCAAGAAACCCAAGATCGCTTTAATAGTCGCGAAGACGCTGACAAGATTGCCGAAAAAATTCATCCCGATGATACAGGCGTGATCGTCTCGATCGAGAAAAAACGGGTCACCATACATCCTCCACTGCTGTTTTCCTTGAACGATCTACAAAAAGAGGGTAATCGCCGTTTTGGTCTCACGGCCCAACAAACCTTAGATGTGGCCCAAACCCTTTACGAAAAACACCTGATAAGCTATCCACGAACCGACGCGCGCCACGTAACCCATGCCATAGCCGCAAGTTTCGGCAGTCGGCTTAAAGCTATCTTAGCCAGCGATGCGTATCAGGGGCTTACCGCAAGCTTACCCAGCCCCCTTGTGGTCAAACGCCTCGTCGACGAAACCAAAGTGGCAGCGGCTGGTCACTACGCCATAATCCCTACGGGAACCTTACCCAAAGGGCTCCCGGACCGCGAATCCAAGATTTTCGACCTGATCGCACGACGCCTCATCGCGAGTCTAATGCCTCCGGGAATGGATGAGCGCGTTACGGTCATTACCAAAGTCGATACGGAACAGTTTCAAACACGCGGCACCACAGTTATCGAAGCTGGATGGCGGATGGCGCTGAAGGCTCTCCCCGAGGATAAAGACCGAGACGACTCGGATCCCAAATCCCATGGCGCTGCCAAAATTCCTCCCGGGTTGAAAAAAAACCAAACCGTGCACGTCGCGAACGGTGACGTGCAGCGCAAGGAAACTAAGGCTCCACCAGCCCTCAACGATGCGAGCCTCCTCGCGCTAATGGAAAAACATGGGCTCGGAACTCCTGCAACCCGGTCCCGCATCGTCGAGGTGCTACTGGCCCGCGATTATGTTGAACGGCTAAAGAAAACTCTGGTCTCGACGGAAAAGGGCCGATCCTTATTGGCCTTGGTCCCCGAAGACATCCAGAATCCGGATATGACAGGCACCTGGGAATCGCGCCTCGAAGCCATCGCACAAGGTCGTGAAGACGCCACTGCATTTCTCCATGACATCCGGCGCTACACCAGTCAGATCGTGGATGCGGCCAAGCAACAGAAAGCTCAGGTCATTGCGAGTGATCTCGGGCTCTGCCCTCTATGTAAGGTCGGTCAAGTGATTGCCGGAAAAAAGGGATACGGTTGTAGTCGATGGCGTGAAGGCTGTTCATTTACCATATGGCGCCAACTCGCTGGAAAAAAATTATCCGAGACACAGGTGAAGACCCTCTTGGCGGGAAAGACGACGGGAATCTTAAAAGGGTTTAAAAGCAAGGCGGGGAAATCCTTCAGTGCCAAACTCCATCTTGATCCCGCCACCGGTAAAGTGGAATTTATCTTTTCCACACCCGAGAAATCCCGAAAAACATCTTCGGCGCAAAGGTCGCTGTAACATTTTTGCAACAGCCGAGCGTTATAGTCATGACGAAGACAATGTGATGAGGTGGCAAAGATGCAAGCACGAGAGCTATTGGCGAATCAAGTAACCTATTTAAAGTATTTATTAGCTTCCCATCCCGACCAAATGCCAGCCGAAAACCTACGCCCTACCTATATAACCCTCCAGCAATTAAGAGATGGCTCCCTACCCCATACCACAATGATGGCCGTTCATCGCCTCCGCCGCAATTTGGAAAACTGGCTGACCCAGCCTGGACTAATCGGCATTGGCGCCGTGCAGGACGTGCTACAGGTATTGCGAGAAGCGCTCGTCGTGGCAGGCAAAGCCAGCCCGCCAGAGTTTGCATGACGCATTCGTTAAAGGGGCCCCGGCACAAACGATTGCAGGACATGTTGTACCCACTGCCGGTCGCGCCCTTGATTTTTCAAGGGATATTGGACTTGTAAGATATCTTCATTCTGCTTCCCCACGTAGATCTTTTCCTCGGTCACCATCTTGACGTCATTTACCATGTGGAGGTGGGAGGCTAAAACCCAGTTCGTTCCCTGTTGCAACAAATTTTCTGGACCCAATTGGGAAATCCATGAATTCACCGTCGCATGGTGGCTATTGGATTGGCCATACGCGTGTATCTTTGCCAATGGGCTTCGGCTTTGCCACACCTCCTCACGAGGTGATGACAGGGTCTTTACTGGGGAGAAAAACGATGGCACTACCACCAAAAAGTGAAACAGAGGATTGTCATACGCGACAGTCCCCGGAGACCTCAAAGGTGAAAATTCCTTGGCCGGCGCGTTGACAGCTCCCGCCGCGGGTGCCGGGGCATCCATGGCTGAAGATCGCTGACTAGGGAGGTGCGGGAGTTGAGACACCGATGCGCCATGCCCGGCCGCGCCATAATTTGGCCCCACCACCAAGTGAGCACCCCCGATGAGAATCAGGACGAGGGCAGCCACACTGCCCCATTCCAACCAACGGCGACGTGGGATAAAGGGGTCTCTTTGTCTAAAAAACCGCTCACGGTCAAACTCTACACGGGACGATAGAATTCCGGGACCATATTGTTTTAGCCAGTCCCGCATTTCTTTGTCATCAAAGTCATTCGGTATCCGCTCGTCGTCCATTAGGAGTCTCCCTTCCACAATTCCTTGAACCGTAGCCGTGCGCGATAGAGTCTTGTTCTCACGCTACCTTCTGACAATTTCAATCGATGCGCAATCTCTTTGGTGGAACAATCTGCATAGTAAAATAAGGTGAGACATTCCCGATCGGGACCATCCAAACTCTCGAGAACCTCCAAGACCGCATCACGTAGTGTCCTATCGGGTTCTGAGTCCGCACGGTGATCACGACCCTGGATTGCGCCTAAATCACCGATAATAGCCGGCCTACGTGTTTTATCGCGCAACGCGTCATAGGCTAAATTCCGCGTCACCGTATAAAGCCATCCCAGCTCTACCTGGTCTTTCGGATGCTTCCGGTGCCATTGGTAGAGGCGTAAGAATGCTTCTTGGACAATATCCTGCGCCATCATGGGGTCGCGGACCAGGCTGTAGGCAAATTGGGTCATTCGATCCCCAAAAGAATCTACCCACCCGGTAATCCACTCCTGGTCGGACCATTCACTCATGCATGTGAGCCTCCATCTCCATAGACGGTGACACCGTGTAAAATGTCACTGAACCATATTCGCCACGTCCTGATGATCCCAAAAGGTGGCACGACCCGGCGTAATTATCTCCTAGAGGTGGACCTGTCTTTGTCGATGTCGTTACAATTAACCTAAGTTCGGCATTCATTCCAAGAAAAGGAGGTTTCTGATGGCACCCTTACTATTACCATGGTCTGATCAGGATCAGGCCTTGATGATCCACTACAAATCCGGCATGGAGCGCATCCATCAGCGGTTTGTCATGCACGCCGTGGATACCATCGTCTCCAACCCCGCTTTTCACGATGCATTGACCACGATCACCGCGGACCGCTTAAGAAAAAATTTATCAGCGCACATCACCACCCTGATTGGAGATCCGAGAACCCCAGAAGTACGCTCGGAGAGTGCCCGCATCGGATGGGCCCATATCCAAGCGGGCATCCCGCCGTCGTGGTATTTGGTTCTCTACAACGCCTACTTCAAATCCTATCACGAAGAGCAAGACGTCGACGCCACCCGCTTGCCACCACTCACTTTGATTAGACGCCGCTGGCTACTCGACGTCGCGGACACACTCGATGCCTATGACCAAAATGCGCAAGCCACGTTACAGGCCATGACCCACCGGGTCCTCGACCTCGAGTCTTTTGCCTATCAAGACCCCCTCACCGGCATCGCTAACCGGCTTGCCGTTGAGGAAGCCATTGAGCGCTACGCCGGGACATCCGCGCTTTTACCCAGAGCTTTTGTCCTCATTGACCTCGACGGCTTTAAAACCATCAACGACTCGGAGGGTCACCCTCGAGGCGATGAGATGTTGCGACAAGTCGCCACCCATATCGCTTCCAAGCTATCCCCGACAGATATGTTGGGCCGCATTGGTGGGGATGAATTTTGCCTTTGGCTAACCGCCCGAGAGTCCTTTTCCCAAACCACGTCCGACGTACAACAGATCCTAAAGAACCTTGGCGGAGATCGTCGTGACATCGGGTGTTCCGCCGGAGTCTCTTGGTACCCCCGAGATGGCCAAAACTTCCGCAGTTTATATTCACTAGCAGACGCAGCATTGTACCAGGCGAAACGACAAGGTAAAAATCGGATAGTGGTCAGGGGGAACGACCAGGCATTTCCTATAGCCTAAAAATAACGGCTCTCTTCCGGAGATCTCCGACCCGGCGCATTAGGTGCGACGGAACCGTTTTTTAGTGACATTCCACGTAAGACCCAAAGCGCCTCACGCTGCACCCGAAACACCGTGGGGGTATTCGAGTAAAGATCACCATCCAGATCGATGGCTAATGGGGGTTCGGTCGAAATATGCATTTCTGGAGCCACACAATAGTGGGCGGCGCGGTCGTTGATGTGGCGACCCGCCAAGAGCAGAGACGAGACCCGCACCAGAGACCACCAGTCGTGCGTACCTAGGCTGAAAACATGCAATTGACCGTCCTGATGATGAGCTTCAGGCGTGCTAAAGATCGGACCAGCTAGATGCCTTCCCTTAGCCACCACAAGTTGGCGTGTACGATACGACAGGTGGTGACCAAGATATTCCAGATGCACTTGAAACGGCGCCGAAGCTTTTAGAGCTTGGTGCACATGTATCGGCCAAGCCCCCCATCCCAGGGTTCGTTTCGCCTCGGGTGTCAACAACCTGACGAGTTGCTCGGTAATGCCTAACAGAGCGCCATTAAGAAATAGTCGCTGACCCGTTGCGGTTTGGACCTCGCCCAAATCGAAAGCCTCTACCGGACCATCAAAGCGTAGCGATTCGACGGCATGCGCGCCCAACTCCAACCCCAGATTTAATGCAAACGTGTTCCCGGTCCCTAACGGAACCGTGGCCAAAACCCCCGACGTATGCGCTAAGGTGTTCGCCGCCAAACTTAAGGTACCATCGCCACCCCCGACACAAAAGCGGATGACCCCCCGTTCAAGACCCGCACTAATGACGTCTCTGAGTTCTTCTCGGCTGTCAGGTAAAAAGTGACCCACCAGATTCAATGTCTTGGACAGGCGTCGCACCAATGTCGGATAAGCATCGCTTCCGGTCCGTGAGTGGGGGTTGACCACCAAATAGGTTGGGGTATCAGACGTAAGTACCGGGCTCTTGACCCTCTTGTGTTCCATGCCCCTATTGTATTAAATTTCGGGGGATTTTACCCAACGCGATGCCTCGTGCTACAATAAATCAGAAGAGGACCGGAGGTGGCCACCATGGCGGCTAAAATCTCGGGACAGGCCCAACGTCTAAGAATATTTATCGGGGAGTCTGATCATTATCACCATAAACCGCTTTACCACGCCATCGTTCTCAAGGCCCGTGAAATGGGGATGGCTGGTGCTACGGTAATGCGGGCTTTCGAAGGATTTGGTCCGTCGAGCCGGATTCATACCCAAAACCTCTTAGATCTATCGAGGGATTTACCCGTCGTCATCGAAATTGTTGACAGTGAAGAATATATCAATCGATTTCTTCCCATTCTCGACACCATGGTATCGGCGGGTTTGGTGACCGTGGACCCCGTAACCATTTATAAGTACACACACACCTGAGCGAGTAAACATAAGGGGGCCCGTGGTTGGATATTGTTTTGGTGTTCTTGGGCGGTAGTGGAGGCGCTATGGCCCGTTTTGGTTTGAGTCAATACATTGGGCAAAGAACCTCCGCGTCGCTACCTCTCGCAACCATGGTCATCAACAGCCTTGGATGCCTCCTTATCGGATTTCTCATCGCTAGCCCCCTTGTCCATACCGTGGGTCTGTTGTTGCTGGACGTTGGGTTTACGGGTGCCTTCACGACGTTTTCAACGTTTTCCTATGAGACGATCCGACTTCTGGAACAGGGTGAGTATTGGGTAGCGCTGGCTAACGCGGTTCTTAGTGTCGGACTAGGACTCGTGATGGTAGTTGGTGGGACTTGGCTTGGCGGGAATCTGCTGTAATGGGTGCCTATTTTTGGGTAGGTTTAGGTGGGGGTATTGGGGCTTTGCTACGCTATGGTTTAAGCCTTGTGATTCCGAGTCAAGGGTTCCCGTGGAGTTTTTTTGTAATCAACGTATCCGGCAGCCTGGTAATTGGGATGGTTATGGCTCTCGTGATCGATTATGCCGTTCTCTCACAAGATGCCCGCTTATTCATCGCGGTCGGATTGCTTGGGGGATATACCACCTTTTCTACGTTCACCTACGGCCTTTATCATCTCATGTTGCAGCACCACGTATGGCGTAGTATTCTCTACGGAGTAGGTAGCATTCTTGGAGGGCTGTTGGCCACGCTATTAGGGATTTTACTGGCCAACGCGTGGGCTGAGTGGCGACAATCCGAAACCCGAGAACCACACGACAATCCCTAAGATGATTTATCCAAAAAGGAAAAGACCCCTATGATGACTGACCCGGAGTTTTTGCATGATGCATATGGCACCGCCGATGCCCTCAAGATTAGGATTCGCGCCCAAGAGCTTTACGGGACCGGCGCGGGATTCATATTCGATGAGATGACAACATGGGCCCTCAGCCAAGTCCCATGCCAGTCCGTATTGGATATTGGCATGGGTACAGGCAACTGGTACAAAAGCCTCCGCGCCCTCTGTAATCCATCCGTTCGCTATATCGGTTTAGATGCGTCAGCGACAATGGTCGCCACCATGACAGAGGCAACCGGCGATGATCCGCTGGCCTCTTTGCACCAGGGAGATGCTGAGCGGCTTTTATTTTCGGATAATCATTTCGATTGGGTGGGACTTCACTATATGCTCTATCATGTTCCCCACCCTCAGGTTGCTCTCGCCGAGGCTTGGCGAGTAACCAAGCCCGGCGGTCTCGTGTTGACATTAGCGCATGGGTTAGACGCCTTACAAAGCCTCATGGCCTTACAGAAGGAAGCCGTATCCCATTGCCTTTCGCGCCGGATGAACCTCACGACCCACACCTACAATTTGGAACACGGGTCCAAGGAATTTCCGGATCCGCCCACCGTAGGGTTGGAACGGCGTCCATCAGGCTTAAGGTTCCCCGATGTCGGCTCGGCCCTGGCCTACTATGGTAGTGGGTTTTGGCAACGCGGATTAACCCGAGAAGAGTTGCAGGATCCTCGGGTAAAATCCTGTCTCTTCGATTTTATGCACGATGCTTTAGAGGCCATTATCACCCGAGTTGGATACTTTGACGTTCCGGGGAGCAGTGGATGGTTATGGGCCAAAAAGCCGCGAACCGTGTAATGGCCACTGGGAAGACATCGATATATAGGGTCAGTTCGCCGGGCCGGGGTGAAGACTGCTCCGTGCAAACTCCCCGTCAGATTTACCCGTCCCACGAATTATAGTACAATTTTCAAGCGTTCTATTCCTGCCTTAGGCTGGTATGAGCATATCTTAGACTGAAAGGAGCTTCTCAGAGCTAAGCCCAAAGAGACCCTCACGGTCTTTATAACACCGAAGCGATACCCCATCCTAACCTTGGTTGCCTATCGTCACCCATTACATCGAGAGAGAAGGAAACACTCCATGTCACAACGCTTGGGCTTACATCCGACCGAGGTCAGTGCATTCGAACCGCCGGCAACCGTGGACCACGAGAAACTCCTACACGCGGTCCGTTTAATCTTGGAGGCTATCGGTGAGGACCCCGATCGGGAAGGACTGGTGGACACCCCAAAGCGGGTGGCTCGTATGTACGAGGAGATTTTTTCCGGTCTCCGGGGGGATCCCAGAGATGAACTCTCGGCTCGCTTTCACGTGGAGCACGATGAACTCGTCCTGGTCAAAGACATTACCTTTTACTCGGCCTGTGAGCACCATTTACTCCCCTTTTATGGCAAGGCCCATGTTGCCTATCTGCCGAGCCACGGGGTGGTCACGGGACTGTCCAAGTTAGCGCGTCTCGTTGATCAGGTGGCTAAACGTCCCCAAATCCAAGAGCGCATGACCAACACTATCGCGAACATCCTTCACGAAACTCTGGAACCTCAGGGCGTGTTGGTGGTGATTGAGGCGGAGCATCTCTGCATGACCATGAGAGGAATTAAAAAACCCGGTAGCCTAACCATTACGATGGCCTCGCGTGGGGTATACGATCAGGATTCGACTAAGCAGGACCAAGTCCTTCGCATGCTGAACTTGCATCCGTAAGTCCTGCTCGACATCAAATCTTACGGAACTGATCCAGGCTGAGAACGAAGATCGTGGCCCCTCCGACGAGAACTTTAGCAGGAGCCGCATAGGCGTCTGCGTGGAGGGCTCCATGGCCGGGCCGATGTAAAGTTTCGCGCTCTTTACAAGCCTTTTCGATAATTCCCAGGACCCTTTGCACCTGATCGTCTTCAATGCCAATCACCAGAGTTGTGTTGCCCGCCCGCAGAAAGCCTCCCGTCGTATTCAGTCGCGTGTGAGAGACCTGGGCTTCTGACAAGGCACTGGAGAGATTATCCCTATCGGCGTTCTGCACAATGGCTACGATCATTTTCACAGTGATTGAGGCCTCCCCATTGTCTTTGAGTCTATATCAAGCACGGACATCCCGTGCGTTCACCCAAAATCGCATAAAGTTTGCAAACGCGTCTAACCGCCGTACCTACTGTCGTGGCGTCATCGGCCACGATTCCGTCAAATGATCTCGGTAATATTGAATGCTCTTACGGTATGGAGTAAACTCCGTATGAGTCACTTCCCGAATCGCCACATCCAAAACTTGGCGAAATGCATCGGCAGGATTCCCATCTTGAAACAACGTGAAGGCATAAAATATACGCATACCCGGATGGTGCGGAAATTCTTCCAGCCCATCTTCCAGTACTTTTCGAGATTGCCAGGTTCTTCCTACCACTTTCAAGCTACTGCCCAGGCCAATATACGCATCCGCTCTTAGGCTGACATCGAGTCCCAATGCAAAAGCTCTCTCATAATATCCGATAGCCGTGCCTTCATCCCCTAGGTTGTCGAGAGTGAAGGCCATCTCCAGCACGAGGCGTGGATTGTCGCCATCGGCCTCAAGCCATGCGGCCAGTTGGTCTCGCGCTTCCTGATATCGACCCTTGGACTTCAAGTGGCGAATCATGGTTAAGTCCGGCACTTCTGGCATCCCATATCCCCCGATCCTCCACAATATCCTCTTCATTTTACCTAATTCCATCCCGTACGGATAGAGACGGAACCGAACTTGCATGACAGCATGGGACAGCGTACCATAATCCCCATCTAGGTATGCGAAAGGGAGGCACTTACTTCATGCCGTCATCCGGGGTTGTGGTCCATATTAATGAAGATGCGCCTGGCAAACAGCAGGCGGTCTTGCGCAACGTCAAGAATTTAATGGACGAATTGCCTGAGCTTCACACGGAACTCGTCATCCAAGGCAATGCCATTTCTTTAGCGCTTTCGGAAGGAAACCCGTATCTCCAGGAGCTCAAAGATCTGCAAGAACGGGGGCTCATCGTCTCGGTTTGTCACAATACCATGCGCGCGAAGCACATTGAAGAATCCGACTTGTTGTCGCACGCCCTCGTCGTTCCTTCGGCGATGGGAAGACTCGTGGCCCAACAGCAAGCCGGATTCGCCTATATCAAGCCTTAATGGTCATGAGAGAAACCTAGGAGACCGTCACCGTGCCCTGATCCACGTGCCATCGAATGGTAAGCCCTAACGTATTGCAAAGCGCTTCCCGATGGGACACGACAATTAAAGTTCCCGGGTATTCTCCTAATCCACGGCACATCGCCTCTAAGCCACCTCCATCGAGATGATGTTCCGGTTCATCGAGAATTAGCGTGGATACCCCTGCCGCGGTGAGTCGCGCCATATTTAGTCGCATGCGCTCTCCATCACTGAGTCGGGAGACCGATTGCGACAAGTGCCGTTCGCTAAATCCATAGGCTTGTAGCCAGGCACGATCGCGCCCCATCGGTAGTCGGATGCCCTGTCGAAAATAGGACAAGACATCTCGCGGGTCAGGCGGAGCCACTTGCAAGAGGCGGCCCACCGTCCCAAGAGGTCCATGAAAGTACCCGCCTTTGCTTGTCCCTTCGCCGCCACAGATGGCTTCGAGCAACGAGGTCTTCCCACTGCCGTTTGGCCCGGTCAACCTCACTCGGTCACCGCCTTTCAGATTCAACCAAATGTGGCGTAGAAGGGGGCCGGACCACCCTATTTCCCCATCTTGTACGCGAAGCACTGTCCCTGGGATACGCTCCATATGATCCCAAGTAAACCGCAGCGGATGGGCGTCCAACGGAGCTTTTAGATAATCCTTAGATTCCATGCGATGAGAAAGACGGCGTTCACGACTCTTGGCTTTTTTCGCAACTTTCTTAGCCAGGCGCCGTTGCCCGCTGTCCGTGGTGCGCTCTTCGGTACGGCGGGCCTGGTCTTTGGTGCTTTGAATATCCAAAAAGAGGCGCCGGGTTTCCCGTTCTTGCGCCTCAAAGGCACGTTGGTAGGCAACCCGATTCTGTTCAATGACCTCGGTGGCCAATTTAGGAGGGCCTCCAAAGTCTTCAATGGCTTGATCTCGGATCCACCAGGTGCGGTTAACCACCGTATCCAAAAATGCCAGGTCATGACTCACGATGATTTGCAAACTCTGGGGGAGGCGCAAAAGCCATCGGGACAACGCTTCTTGGTGATCGTGATCGAGATGGCGGGTCGGTTCGTCTAACAAAATTAAGGGAGGATTGACTCGCAGGTAGGTCTCTAACGTCCTCCAGGCTCGCTCTCCCCAAGAGCCATCGCGCCCGAGGTCGGGTTCTCGGTAGTATGCCGGAGTTCCCAGGTCGTTCCACACCGTCCCACTATCGGGCAGTAATTCTCTTGCGATGAGTTTCAACAGCGTTGTCTTACCGGTACCGTTGGCCCCAATCAGGGCGATACGCTCGGAGGATTGTGCCGTGAGGGAAACATGTTCGTACAACGTCTCTTCGTCGATTCGTTTGGTTACATTAGATAGTCGTAACAAATAATCACCCCATGTTAAAAGGGGCCGTCCACATCTGCTCTGGCCCCTTAGGCTTTGATGTGGGTTAGATCCTTCATCGCGACACCAACCTTTCTCACAAGTGACCTCTAAATCACTCCTCTAATTCTAAAACTTGGGGGACGTTTAGGCCACTCTTTTGATTCTGGTCCAGTGGCTATACGTGTCGTCTGGGAAATGGGCAATTATGGTTCCTCCGTAAATTGTCACCTTTCTGCCGATCTTGACGTTATTTCAGTACGTGCATAAATTACCGTTGGCTCATAATAACGGGCAGTATTTTCCTGGTTGTCCCAAGTTTTAACATTTTTTCCGTTTAATGTAACCTCCTGGGTTTTTTGGCGTTATCTTTGTATAACAGCAGGAGGTGCGACACCATGATTACTCCACACATCACAGATACCAGAACTTCCATTCGGTCGAAAAAGAAGGGCGCCTGGCCTTGGGCCATTGCCGCGTCGGTCCTAGGAATGGGTGTGGTAGGGGGCAGTGTGGGTCTATGGATGCATCAAAACGCGGCAGAAGCCCTTACTACCGAAACTCAAATTAGGGCAAAGCTGAGTCGCGACAAAGCCCTGGGGGTTTCTTCTAGCGCGCTTGCCGCGTTGCGTCTGGAATTATCGCATATCCAAACCGCACGCGTACTAGGGATACCTACTGCTTATTTTGGATCGCTGGCCCATGTGCCGTACGAACTCTCTACCCTCCAAAGTCACACGACTCAGCTATTAGGTCAGGACATGCAATATGAACGCCGACTTGCGTCGACCTGGGGTAATCGACTGATCCACGCCGAAGGCAATTTTTCTACCCTCAGTGCATCACAGATCCAGCACACCGTGTCAACGGCCACCAGACCATCCCAACTGAGCGCCCAAGTGAAGACCTGGCAATCTCAATACCAAACCTGGAATAGAACGCTTCAGCAATTATCCTCCGTAGGAGGGGGGCTGACGCAGAACCAACCCCGCAATGTCCTCAAAACCAAGAGCGCGTTACAGTCGCGGCTTAACGACGCGGGGGCCTATTGGCAGGGCGTCAGCCCCGCAAAGGACGCACTAACCCAAGCCACGACCTACTTGGCCGAGGCACCTAGCCAAGAACTCTCGGGATATCGACCCATGATGAGTACGCTCTCCGCCGCATTACAAGGTCTTCAACCCCCAACGGCCGCGCAATTGCTCCAGGTATTAGGACAAATTAGCCATGGACTCGAGAACAACCAACCTCAGGACGTGGTCGGGGCCATATCCAGTCTCCAAGCCCAATTAGGTCGTGCCACCAGCCAATGGTCCGGCTACAGCCAAGCCCAAGCAGCGGTGGCGGCAGGAAATCGGTATCTTCAGAGTTCAACCCTTTCTCAAATTTCGGGTCATGCTGCCATCCTCCAACAACTAAACCAAGCTGCCAGTCAGCTTACCGCTCCGTCCCCCACGTTTCCAGTCGGTGTTGGCAACCCATTCGGTAGTGCCTTTACGCAATATTTGGCCTCCAGACAATCTGTCGTCTCCGTAGCCGTGTACAATGCGAACACAGGGGTTACCTATACCTATAACCCAGGATTGAGCTTCGACACCGCCAGTATTGTCAAAGCTACCATCATGTCGACCCTCCTCTGGCAATCTCAGAAGGCCGGAACCCCATTGACACAATCGGAACAATCTCTCATGATCCCGATGATCGAAGACAGCAGTAATTCAGCGGCGACATCTTTATGGGATGCGGCCGGCCGCTCAGCTGGAATTGGAGCCTTTTTGCAAGCCGCGGGGATGACGGCAACGCTCCCGGGTAAAGGAGGATACTGGGGTCTTACAAAGACCTCCGCGGTCGACCAAGTGGACTTACTCAAACTTTTGAGCTACCCCAATAACGTCCTGTCTCCGGCCTCACAGAGCTATGCTCTAAATCTCATGCAACATGTGATTGGATGGGAGGCCTGGGGCGTGTCTAGTGGGCCCACCCAGGGGAGCACGGTAGCGCTGAAGAATGGGTGGTTGCCGATTGGAGCCGCGGGATGGGAAATCAATAGCGTGGGTCACGTTGTCGGAAACGGCCGAAACTATGTGGTGGCTATTCTCTCCCACAATAATCCCTCGGAAGCCTATGGCATTCAGACCGTAGACACCGTGTCACAATTCGTTTGGAACGCCGAGTAAACGTTATCCGGGATGCGCCAGCGTTTTGGCCACCCCGGTCTTCCTTAAGTGTCGATGATCAAGGGAAACACCAAGAGTTCTTCGGCAGAAAAGTGTTCACGGATCTGTTGATCGAATCTTTCCCACGATTTCTCATTCTGTACCGCATCTAAAAACGTCTGACGCAATGTCTGGTGCTGATATCGAAGTTCTGAGACGACGCTCCCCCCCGTCCACCCGGTCGCCTGAGCTATCGGGTAAACTTCTCTCTCTTCTTCAGCAAAATGCTCCAGGACTTGTTGCAAGAATGCATCATTTTCTGTCTCGGCGGCTAAGGGGCCTGCCATCTCCATGGCTCTTAAAATGGTCCTATGTGCTACCTTCATGGCCTCCGCGGTCATCATCGTGCGCCCCCCTCCGACGTCGCTTTTGGGGCCCCTAACGAGCCCCGAGACATCGGCCTCTCATGCTATCAACTCTTAGCTTAACGGATCTCCTCCGAATTTGTTAGTCTACCAAGCTCTCCTCTCGCATATTCCTATAATAGGGGGCGATATCCATGAACAATTATCGGGAAGCATTAAGACAAGCCGTGTTGGAATGGCAACAAGCCGAAATAGCTTTCTTACAAGCCGATCCGGAGTACTGTGACTATTACGTGTACCGACTACACGCAGCGGAAGAAAAGGTCGGCCTCGTTATACGCCAGGCTAAAGGAGCCCTGGGCTATCCGCTACACGGACCGTTTTCGCTATCCTCACAATGGAAGAATGCACTCTTGGCACCCGATCAAATGGGCGAGGTGGGAGCCCCATAGTAGCGGTCTTGATGTTGGCGCACTTGCGTAGGACCATTCTCGACCAATTCTTGCACCCATAGTTCAAGCATCAATAAAGAATATACCTGGCGTGCCGCGTTGGGATGGTCTGGGCCGACGCGACTTAAGAGGTCTTCCACATACGCCTTCTTAAACCATTGTCGATTGGTCGCGGGCTCACCGAGCAAGGTATCCCATGATATCTCCGACAACTTTCCGCCCAACAGGGAGGTAAGCGGGGTCGGAAAACCCTTTTTAGGTCGGTTTACCACGGTATCCGGAAGATGGCGTCGTGCCACCTCTCGGAGGACCCGTTTGTCGGTACCACGACCCCGCCGCAAGGATAAGGGAATGGCCAAGGCCAAATCGACGACATCATGGTCACAATAGGGCACCCGGATTTCAAGATTGTAGTGCATCCCGATCCGATCCGCCTTCAACAACACATCATCCGGTAAGAACCACTTCACATCAAAGCCTTGCATGGCTTGAAGATCGGACAAGTGCCCGCTCTCTTTCCAATATTCAGCCACCGCACCCGGACGATCGGACCGCGCCCATTCCGCTTGCAACAAGCTGGCTTGCTCGTCTGGAGAAAATGTATATCCCACACCCCGATACCGTTCCGAAATCGGAATCTCCGCGCGCGACATGGCCCCAGCCCCGGGCCATCCTTGTCGCGCCCATAACCGTCGGATCCACGATGGGATCTGGCGCACCCTCCGAAGGCTTTGCGCCTCACCGTATCCAGCGTAACCAGCAAAAATCTCATCCGCTCCCTCGCCAGAGATCATCACGGTTTCCTTATCGGCTGCGGTACGCGCCACGCCATCCAAGGGCAGTACGGTGGGATCTCCCATCGGCTCATCTAATACATACGCCAGTTCCCTGACCCGCTCTGGTGAAATCGCCATATCGACTTCAACCCGATGTAAGGGCACGCCGACCGAACCCGCAACTTTTTCAGCCCAAGCAAATTCATCATAGCCCGGATAATTGTCACGGAAAGACGCAGACCAGGCTTCAATCGGGTTGTCCATCTTTTGTGCCGCCATCGCCGCTAACACACTGGAGTCAAGTCCCCCGGAAAGAAATATCCCCAACGGTACATCGGATGCCAGATGACTGGTCACGACATCGCTGAGGAGCCCATCGAGACGATCCACCCAGTACGTCATGTCTTGAGAGCTCTGGGGTTCGACAAGACGCGGTTCCCAATACAGGCGACGTTGACGCCGCCCATCACGATGCATCACCACGATTTCCCCAGGCCGCAATTTGGTAACATTTTTCAGCAACGTGTGGGGAGCCGGCACAAACCGATGGGCCAAATACGCCGGTAAAAGATGGGGATCGACCACCGGTTCAAATTCAGGCAATGCCAAAAATGCCTTAATCTCCGAGGCAAATGCCCACCGTTCGGGGGTTTCCCATACATAGAGAGGTTTTTGTCCAACGCGATCGCGGGTCAAAATTAGTTGTTGCCGTCTACGATCCCACAGGGCAATCGCAAACATGCCCGATATCTGGTGTACGAAATCCGCCCCAAACTCCTCGTAGAGATGAACGAGGACCTCCCCGTCAGCGTGGCTGTTCAACTGATGGCCCGCGGCCGTGACGCGCGCTTGCAATTCTGGGTAATTGTAGATCTCGCCATTAAAAACCGCGATGATCTGACGATCTTCCGAGAAATATGGCTGTTGCCCGTGAGCTACGTCCATAATCGACAAACGACGCATGCCCAACCCAAGATTCCGTTCGACAAAACGGCCCTCATCGTCCGGTCCACGATGTATCAAAGCCCCTAGCATTCCTTGCAGCTCTTCCGCTTGGACTGGTCGATCTTTTCGCCATACTCCTGCAATTCCACACATGTTTTCGTGCCTCCTCGGCGTTAGCCTCTAGGCTACCAGACCTTCGTGCAAGAAACTTGAAGATTTGATGAGAAATTTCTTACCACACCACGAGATGGTCTACCCATTGGCCGTTTTCATCGGGCCTTATAGAGGATTCGAATCGCTCATGGACCAAGAAGAAGAGGCGACCCGTGAATCGCCTCTCTTGGGGTTTTTAGACTAGTCGAGGTAGTCCTTCAGTTTCTTACTTCGGGTAGGATGACGCAGTTTTCGCAAGGCCTTTGCCTCAATCTGCCGAATCCGCTCTCGGGTCACCCCAAACACTTGGCCGACTTCTTCTAAGGTTCGTGCCCTGCCGTCGTTCAGCCCAAACCGTAGGCGGAGCACTTTCTCCTCCCTATTGGTTAAGGTATCGAGGACTTCTTCCAACTGCTCCTTGAGTAGCTGATAGCCAGCCGCTTCCGCTGGAGCGGGAGCATCCTCATCTTCAATAAAGTCACCTAAGTGAGAGTCCTCTTCTTCCCCAATCGGGGTTTCTAAAGACACGGGTTCTTGCGCGACTTTCAAAATTTCTCGAACCCGTTCGACCGTAATGCCCATCTCTTTAGCAATTTCTTCAGGAGCGGGTTCACGCCCATATTCCTGGAGCAGTTGGCGTTGGACCCGTATCAGTTTATTAATGGTTTCCACCATATGAACCGGTATCCGAATGGTGCGGGCTTGATCCGCAATGGCTCTGGTGATGGCTTGACGGATCCACCACGTCGCGTAGGTACTAAATTTATATCCCTTCCGATAATCGAATTTCTCCACTGCTTTGATGAGGCCTAGATTACCTTCCTGAATGAGATCCAAAAACAGCATTCCTCGACCCACGTAACGTTTTGCAATAGACACCACTAATCGCAGGTTAGCCTCTGCTAGTTTGCGCTTAGCTTCTTCATCACCTGCCTCGATTCGCTTGGCCAACGCGACTTCTTCTTCGGCGATGAGCAAGGGAACCCGACCAATTTCTTTCAGATACATTCTTACAGGATCGTCAATCGCAACCCCATCAGGAACCGCCACCTCATGGGCTGTATCTTCAACCTCAGGCTCGACATCCTCGGGTCCAGGACCCGGACCGTGATCCGGCTCCAAAGTGATTTGTTCACCAACCAACTCAATCCCAAGTTCGCCAAACATCTCGTAAATCGCATCAATTTGATCAGGAGGAAGGTCGATCGACTGCAGGGCATCTACGATTTCTCCATAGGACAATTTGCCACGTTCTTGTCCTCGGCGAATCAGTGCCTGAACTTCATCAATTTGAGGTACTGTGCGTTTCCCCTGGGCCATAAGATCCCTCCTTTCCCTGTCTCATTGCTTCTTTGGACCGACTGCTAGGTCCCTTCAACTCTTGTTGCAATTTACGCACGGCTTCTAGCATATCGGGAGTCGCATCGCCTTGGCGGATACGTTCTTTGAGTTGATTCCAACGCCTCAATTGGATTTGCCGTTCAATTGCCACCATGTAATCGTTAATAGCCAAAATCCCTCCGTCAGGCCCTTGATAATGCACCGCTGCCACCACCAAATCGCGTAGTGATGGATCGACCGATTCAATCCATCGTGCCGGGTCACGACCCGCGGTTCCGGAGGCAATATCCTGCAACACCGGAACCAGGGCCTCGTCTTCCGCCCATTCTCGTAAGCGCTCCAAGACTTCGAGGGCTTTTTCCGGGTGACGCAACAAGAGTTGTACCAACTCGACAGCATAAGATGACGGGCGTGCTGGGTTCGGTTCCGTTCTCTCCATATTATGCCTATTTTTTCCGAATGTATGCCGCGCGTCTTGCCAAACACCAAAACTTTGTGATAAAATGCTCGGGCTTATCCGTAACTTCTGGGCAATCTGTTCCAGGTACCCGACTTGCTCCACGGGATCGGCGATGGCTTTCCATAGTGGCCTTAACCTCTCCGTCGCCTGAGCCTTGCCTCTTGGTGTCATCACCGTCGGATCTGACGCCACCCGGTTCAATACCGCCGTCAGATAGGGTGTCCGGGCTTCAACCGCCTTCTTCAGCGCTTCCGCTCCCCACTTGGTCACACACTCATCGGGGTCCTTGACCTCTAACGGCAAGTTCACCGAGTTGACTTTAAGACCTACCGCTGATAACACAAGAAACGCTCTCTCCATTGCTTCCTGACCTGCTGTATCCGCATCATATAATAGATCAACTTCTTGACTGAAGCGCGCCAAGTATCGCGCTTGACCATCTGTCAGGCTGGTGCCCATGGTCGCCACAGCCTGAGCCAGATCCGCCTTGTGACAGCCCACGACATCAAAATAGCCCTCGACGAGCAATGGGCGGTGGCCACGACGCCACACGGCACGAGCCCAGTGGCTCCCATAAAGCAAGGTCCCTTTCCGAAACAGCGGCGTATCCGGTGAGTTAAGATATTTTGGCTCCTGTTGCCCAGTCAACGCGCGTCCGCCATATCCCGCAATCTTCCCGTCTCGATCCCAAATCGGTATCATCACACGATCGCGCCAACGGTCCACTACACCGTTGCCCTGACGACGCCGAGCCACGACACCCGCGCTCTCCATCAGCGCCTCGTCTACTCCATGCGCAGTAAGGTACTCAACTAATCCCTGCCATTGGTCTGGCGCGTACCCGATGCGAAATCGATCACGCAATGCCCCCGATACCGATCGTTGAGCTAAATAGTCTTGGAAGGCTTGTGACTCTTGCGCACTGACCAAAAAGTATTCGAGAGTCCATTCTAGCACTTCTCGGATACGTTGTTTGGTTTCTTGTTGAGGGGATCCCGAATCTCGTTGGGGCAACGCAATCCCTGCTTGCTCAGCGAGGCCTTGGACCACTTCACGAAATTCTCGTCCCTCTTGCTGTACCAAGAACGTAAACACCGTTCCTCCAGCATGGCATCCAAAACAATAGTAAAGTTTTTGGTCAGGATCGACACTAAACGACGGCGTCTTTTCCTGGTGGAATGGGCATAGACCCCAAAAGTTTTTACCCTTGCGTTTTAGCGCCACATACCGACTAACAACCTCTACTATATCGGTTGCTTCGCGAACCGAAGTAATCCATTCTTCGTATTTTTGGTCCGGCATGCGGAATCACTCCCACTTCATCACAAAAATTCGCCATTAATTGTGATATTCCTGCTTGATTTCTATCTTTCCTGATGATTACCCAAAAAACTCATCCAGCCGATGTCCCGAGGGTCATCGGCTGGACGGCTCGGAGAAACCTTCGTGCTATTGGCGTAGTTGCGCTTGCGCCGCAGCCAGCCGTGCAATCGGTACCCGATATGGAGAGCAACTCACGTAGTTAAGCCCCACGATGTGACAAAATTCAATCGAGCTGGGATCGCCCCCGTGCTCTCCACAGATCCCCACGATAAGATCCGGACGAGTCCGACGTCCCTCTTCCAATCCGATCTGGATGAGACGACCCACGCCCTCGCGGTCTAATACCATAAAGGGGTTCTCCGGAAGAATTTTATCCGCGAGATAGGTGGGTAAGAATTTACTCTCCGCATCATCACGACTGTACCCAAACACGGTTTGAGTCAAATCGTTTGTTCCGAAGGAGAAAAATTCGGCATCCTGAGCGATTTCTCCCGCCAACAGTGCCGCCCGCGGAATTTCGATCATGGTGCCAATGCGATAGGGCAAGGAAAGCCCAGTTTCTTGGCTCACTTGAGCGTTGACCTCACTGACCAGGTCCTTCATCATATGAAGCTCGTTTAAGGTCCCCACCAAAGGAATCATGACCTCAACCTGGGATTCCAACCCTTCCTGTAGAAGCGCGGCTTCGGCCCGGAAAATAGCCTCGGCCTGCATGGCATAAATTTCCGGATACACAATGCCCAGGCGAACGCCCCGAAAGCCTAGCATCGGATTGAATTCGAAGAGCGCCCGAGATCGACGCAACACCGCCTCCAGCCGTTTTACCGCATCATGGCGGGCTTCGGTCCGCGCGATAGATAGGGCCCGTTCCGTATCTTCAATGTCTGGGAGAAATTCGTGAAGGGGTGGATCGAGCAATCGAATCGTCACGGAGTGGGGGTTCATTGCCTTTAAAATTCCATAAAAGTCGCTTTGCTGCATAGGCAATAGCTTCGCCAACGCCGCTTTGCGTTCCTCGACCTCTTCGGCCAGGATCATCTCCTGGACGGCGGGAAGACGGTCCTGTCCCATAAACATATGCTCCGTGCGGCAAAGGCCAATACCCTCGGCCCCGAATCCTCTGGCTAAACGTGCATCTTCCGGCGTATCGGCATTGGCTTCCACCCCAAGTCTTTTGTGTAGATCGGCCCATCCTAAGAGTTGGTTGAACTCTCTAGACAACGCGGGTTCTATGGTCGGAACCACGCCGAGCACCACGCGTCCGGTGCCACCGTCAATGGTAATCACCGTGTCACGTTCAATGCGCTGCTCGCCCACCAACAAGTAGCCCTCGGAAAGCACAATACGAACCTGGTCACACCCGGTAACCGCAGGTTTACCCATCCCTCGAGCGACGATAGCCGCATGAGAGGTCATGCCCCCCCGGCTTGTTAAGACTCCTTGTGCCGCCACAATGCCATGGATGTCATCGGGAGTCGTTTCGGGCCGCACAAGAATGACGGCCTCTCCTCGAGACCCTCGCATTTCCGCTTCGTCAGCATCAAAGACCACTTTACCCGATGCGGCACCTGGCGATGCCGGCAAGCCTTGGGCTAACACGTCAAGCTCGGCTTTCGGATCGATTTGACGGTATAACAGGCGCTCGACCTGTAACAGGTCTTGCCGTAAAAGTGCATCCCTTTGACTGATAATCCCGTCTTGGACCAAGTCCACCGCAATCTTCACGGAAGCTTCCCCGGTGCGCTTGCCAGATCGTGTCTGCAAAATATACAACGTTTGTTTTTCTACGGTAAATTCAATATCCTGCATGTCGCGGTAGTGGGTTTCTAATACCCGGCAGACCTCTACGAGTTCTTGATGAGTCTTGGGCATCTCTATCGCCATTTGACGAATGGGTTTTGGGGTACGGATCCCGGCTACCACGTCCTCGCCTTGTGCGTTCGTGAGAAATTCTCCGTACATCCCGGGTTCACCAGTGTTCGGGTTACGAGTAAATAGGACCCCCGTGGCCGACGAATCTCCCATGTTGCCGAACACCATGGACTGCACATTCACCGCAGTGCCCAGGTCGTTTGGAATCTTATTGACACGGCGATACACGATGGCCCGAGGGTTTTTCCACGATCCAAACACGGCTGCGATAGCCATTTCGAGTTGCTCTCTCGGATCATCAGGAAAATCCCTTCCCGTATGCTCTTGAACCAGTGCATGATAGCGGTCTCGCACCACGCCAAGGTGTTCTGCGGTTAAATCGGGGTCATTGGTCACACCAACCTCGCGCTTGACACCTGATAGGATGTCTTCAAATACATGGTGCGGAATGCCCATAACCACATTGCCGAACATTTGGATGAAACGTCGGTAGCTGTCGAGTGCGAACCGCCGATCGCCCGTAAGCGCTGCGAGACCTTCCGTCGTCTCAGGATTGAGTCCAAGATTCAAGACGGTGTCCATCATGCCAGGCATGGAAATGGGTGCCCCAGAGCGTACTGAAACTAAAAGAGGTCGGGATACGTCACCTAACCGCTTCCCGAGTTTTTGCTCCAAATGCGCTAACTGGTCCCATACCTGGTCCATCATCCCATCCGGGTTTTTTCCTGTCTGCTGAAACGCGTTGCAGGCTTCGGTGGTAATCGTAAATCCAGGGGGAACCGGAAGTCCTATCCGGCTCATTTCGGCCAACCCGGCCCCCTTACCACCTAATAACGTACGCTGATCGCCTTGCCCTTCTTCAAAGGGAAATACGTATCGGGTCATCAGTCTGGTCTCCTCCGATCAGTGGTGTTTTAATTCAAGCACACGACTTGCGGTCTCTTCCACAGCATGATTACTCACGTCAATGACTGGGCATTTTAAGCGACTGAAAATTTCCCAGGCATAGTCCAACTCAGCCATAATGCGGTCCATCGTGGCATACTGAGCCGAGGCACCTAATCCGAGCGTCTTAAGACGCTGGCGTCGGATACTCATCAAGAGTTCGGGGTCGATAATGAGCCCTACTGTTTTATCTCGTCCCACACTAAAGATTTCCGCCGGCACCGGTATCTCGGGAACCAGGGGAACATTGGCCACCTTTAATCGATGATTAGCCAAATAAAGACTCACCGGCGTCTTGCTCGTGCGGGACACGCCAAGTAAGACGACATCCGCATCCTTAACCCCTCGAGAGTCTTTGCCATCATCGTATTTGACGGCAAACTCAATAGCGTCTACCCGGTCAAAGTAGTCGCGATCTAGCCGATGGCTGAGGCCGGCTACCAATTGGGGAACAATACCGAGTGCCTCTTCTAAGGTATCCAAGACCGGTCCCATGACGTCAACATGCGGCACCCCAAGTTGGCTTGCCAGGCTATGCAAATGCTGGCGGAGTTCCGGTCGCACCAACGTGTAGACGACGGCCGCTGTCTCATCGGCCGCACGGTGAATGACACGCTCAATTCCGGCGATGTCCGCGACGTGCGATACGCGTTCCACCCGAATCGTGGCTCGATCCTCGAATTGAATGGCAGCACCATGGACCACCCGTTCCGCAGTCTCTCCCAAGGAGTCCGACACGATATAGACACGGGCCTCTTGTTTAGTCATCCGGCGATCACCATACCCATGTCAAAATAACGAGCGAGCCCGGTGCGGACCCAAGCGAGCAGTTCCAGGCGGCGG